>NZ_JBRJGW010000043.1:0-15503 GCF_053628695.1 Amorphus sp. MBR-141 | reverse complement strand
CTGCTCTTCCGTAAATCGCTTCCGCTTCATCTGTCCGTCCTTCGATCGAGGCCGGACTCTAACTCCAGGTGGAGGAAAAACTCAGGGGCAGGTCATGGCCGGTGAAGACCGGTCCGGACGACCCGTCGCCGCAAGCTTGTCCGCACGGTGGAGGAGCGTATGGGCATGTGCGTCTGACCCGCAGGTAGCGCGGTCACGTTGCGCGTCGTTGCCAGTATCCCTTCCAAGCCCGACTGACCGGCGCTGTGAGTGCGCCACCGATCAATCGATCTGCCAGAGCTCGGTTGTTCCCGGACCGGTGGTCCTCGAGCCAGGCCGCGTGCGCCGCATAAGCATCGAGGTATCGACCCTCCACCCGCAGATGCTGGCCGTCGATCATCGGTCTCCGCCGCGAGAAGAAGCCCTCGGCACTGTTGGTATGAGCGCCATCGTGGCTGAACGCCTCGGAGTGGTTGAATCGCCGCATGTCGAAGTCTGGATCGAGGACCTCCCAGTGCGCGTTCTGGTCGGCCGAGACGATGCTGCCGGTGGCGATCCTCTCGCGCGCGAAGTCGACGCCTTTCGCTTCGCCCAGGAATATCTGGGTCACAGTTCGGCGGCCGCTTTGACGCAGGACAATCACCACGCGGCGCCTGCTCGGCAGCCGGCGGTCGACACGCTTAGCTCGCTGATTGGTGGGCCTAAAATGCCCGCCGAATGCCGCCCGTCCGTTTCGACCTCGCCGTCGAGGCTGCCATCCCGCGTCTCAGCGGTTATTGCTTCTCGCAGCTTGTGTATCAAGACGAAAGCGGTCTTGTGCTGGACGCCCGGTCCGCGGGACAGCTGAACTGCCGATAGCCCCTTGGAAGGGCTCACGAACAGTCAGATCGCGCCGAGAAGATCGACGAACGACAGCTTACGCGACGCGAAGACTGTGCCGGAGGTCACGCTGCGCACTTGAAACGGCGCCGCGTCGTCAGGTTGTAGAGGTCCAGGCATCCGGATAACGGGCACACGAGCGTAGCCCATGGCGGACAGCCCCCGCGGTGGCGCATCTAAACCGCTCAGTAGCGGCGAAGAGTAGCTTGAATCACTCAGGAATCTGTCCAAGGATCGGGGGAGTAGCTAACTGCAGGGAATGACCTTTACGGAGCGCCCATAGTCGCGCCAGCATCCCCCGGGCAAATCCAGAAACCGAAGAAAGGGCGCAGATGCTGCCGATCCAGATGATGTATCGCGGTGCAAGGCTGAACGGTGGTGGCGAAGCCGTCATCAGCGGCGCTGTGCGGCTGACATACCAGGACCTCGTCATGCGAGTCGAGGCGATCGCAGCCTATCTGCAGGAAACGGTGCGAGAGCCCCAATCGAGGATCGGCCTCTGCGGGCACAATAACTGGATGCATGTTGCTACAATGTTGGGCGTCTTCGCGTCGGGGCACATCTGGGTTCCTCTGAATCCTAAGAACAGCAAGGACGAGCTATCACAGATAGTTGGGGCTGCGGACCTCGCTCTAATTGTCGCCGATGCAGAATGTCTGGACAGGTTCGACGCCGGTGGACGGCCGGTCTTAGTGGCCGAGGGCGGCGATCGGGCTGCCGGGCGCTCGGTCGCTTCCGTGATCGCCGCGAATACGGGTCGAAAGCCACGCGACATTTCGGCGCTGGCCGATGGAATCGCCGCAATCAAGTTCACTGGCGGAACGACCGGGAGGCCTAAGGGTGTTTTGCAGCCTTACCGGGCATTCCTCTCCTGTATTGCTAGTATGCTGACTGTGTTTGACTTCGCGCAGGACGAACGCATGCTGGTGCCGGCGCCGCTAACGCATGGCGCTGGCACCTTCTTGCTCCCTGTCATGGCGGAGGGCGGCTGCACCGTCCTTGTCCAAGGAGCGAAGGCTCCGGCGATCGTGGATATGATGATTGCCGAGCAGATCACCGCGTCCTTCATGCCGCCCACGCTGATCTACGCGTTGATGGAGGTAGTCCGCCAGCGCGAACTGCGCTTTCCGGCGCTCCGTCAACTCATCTACGGCGCCGCGCCCATGCCACCGCAGAAGGTTGCGCAGGCGCAAGAGATATTTGGACCTTGTCTTGCCGCGATCTATGGCCAGACTGAAGCGCCGACGATGATTGCGGCAATTTCGGCCAGAGAACTTGCTGATTTCCGCAACCTCGCGTCGGTTGGGCGACCCTGTCCTTACAATCAGGTCGAAGTTATGTCGCCCGAGGGCGCCATCCTAGGATTTGGTGAGACGGGTGAGGTGGTCGTCCGCGGTGACCTTGTGATGCGTGGGTACCTCGATTTGCCGGACGCGACGCGAGATACGATAGTGGCCGGGTGGCTGCATACCGGCGACATCGGTGCGATTGACGAGCGCGGATACCTCTTTCTGAAAGATCGGCTGAGGGATGTCATTATCTCGGGCGGCTTCAACGTCTACCCAGGCGACGTGGAGGCTGCGATTGCCACTCATCCGGAGGTGCGCGAGGTCGTCGTGTTTGGAGTCGAGGATGACTACTGGGGGCAGCGAGTCGAGGCGGCGGTGCTACTGAAGGCGGGTGCCGCCATCGGGAGCGATGCGCTTGCAACCTTCGCAAAACAGCTGGTTGGGCCGGTCAAGGCGCCGAAGCGCATCCATTTCGTTGAGGACATGCCGCGCAATCCGGTTGGGAAAGTGGTGCGACGTGAGGTAATTGGAATGATCGCCGGGAAACGGCGCTGAGGTGGTGCCGGTTTTCTGGACAGGGTGTTAAGCTAATCCCGGCCTAATGGATTGGTACGGGAATGAAGACGACGAGGAAGCGCTACAGCGCGGATTTCAAGGCCAAGGTTGCGCTGGAGGCTATCCGTGGCGACCTGACGCTGGCGGAGTTGGCCGCCAAGCATGGCATCCACCACACGATGATCGCGTCGTGGAAACGGCAGGCCATCGACGGGATGGCAGGCACCTTCTCCGGGGCTGCCGATGCGACCAAAGCCGCCAGTGAGAGCGAGGTCGAGAAGCTGCACGCCAAGATCGGGCAATTGGTGGTGGAGCGGGATTTTTTAGCGAAAGCCTCCGGTCGATGAGCGTGGACCGGAGGCGGGCGATGGTCGAGCCTGCTCACCAAGGCCTGTCGATCTCGGCGCAGTGTCGCCTGCTGCGGATCAGTCGCTCGTCCTATTACTATGCGCCGGTGCCGGAGACCGATGAGACGCTGGTGCTGATGTCGGCGATCGACGCGACGTTCCTGAACTGCCCGTGGTACTCGCCAGATGGCGCAGCACCTGCGCCGCAATGGCCATGAGGTTGGTCGGCGTCGGGCGCGGCGGTTGATGGCGAAGATGAGGCTGACGCCGATCTACCAGCGGCCGCGCACGAGCGACCCGCACCCTCAGCACCGGGTCTATCCGTATCTGCTGCGCAAGCTGGCGATCGAACGGCCCAACCATGTCTGGTGTGCCGACGTCACTTACATCCCGATGCGGCGTGGCTTCCTGTACCTGGTCGCGTTCATGGACTGGGCGACCCGCAAGGTCTTGGCTTGGCGGTTGTCGAACACGATGGATGCTGGCTTCTGCGTCGCGGCACTGGAGGAAGCGCTGACCCGCTTTGGCAAGCCTGAGATCTTCAACACCGATCAGGGCAGCCATGGCGGTCTCAACCGGTCGTCGCAACACTTCGATAATGGAGGTTGCGATGGCGAAGCGGAAGCGTGGTTCGAACAAGGCACTGAGAGCGCCTCTTCGATCACCTGGACGGCCGGGCGTGGCGAAGCGGGAGGATCGTCGACAGTTCTGGCACGCAATTGCGGCAGGTCGGACGAGCGAAGATGCGGGCCGGGACGCAGGTGTCGCTCCCGCAGTAGGGTCGCGGTGGTTCAGGGAGGCTGGCGGCATGCCACCATCGCATCTTGCGCCGTGGGCACGATCGCCCTCGGGGCGCCATCTGGCATTTGCGGAACGCGAAGAGATTGCACTGCTCCGCGCCCAGGGCCACGGCGTGCGGGAGATCGCGCGTCGGGTCGGGCGGGCGCCCTCGACGATCTCGCGCGAGCTGCGGCGGAACGCAGCCACCCGCAGCGGCGGCCTGGAGTATCGTGCGACGAACGCGCAGTGGCACGCGGAGCGAGCGGGCCGCCGACCGCGTTCAACAAAGTTCGAACGCCATGCCGAGCTGCGCCGCTACGTCGAGGACCGCCTTGCCGGTGTGATCGCCCGTCCTGACGGTCGGCCCGTGCCGGGACCGGACGTGCCGTGGACGAAGCGTCGCTCGGTCCGGCGTCAGCATCGGCGGTGGGGCAAGTCCTGGAGCCCCGAGCAGATCTCAGCGAGGCTCAGGATCGACTTCCCCGAGGACGAAACGATGCGCATCTCCCACGAGGCGATTTATCAAGCCCTCTACATTCAGGGCCGCGGCGGGCTGCGCCGGGAGCTGAGCGCCTGCCTGCGCTCGGGGGCGTGCGCTCCGGGTGCCGCGGGCGCGTCGGAGCGGGCCGGGTAAGTCGTTCGCGGCGCCTGAGATCATGATCTCCGAACGTCCTGCCGAGGTTGAGGACCGCGCCGTGCCGGGCCATTGGGAGGGTGATCTGATCCTGGGACTGAATGCCTCGGCCATCGGCACGCTCGTGGAGCGGACGACGCGCTTCACCATGCTACTCCATCTGCCGCCGATGCCGGGTCATCGCAAAGGCCCACGCGTCAAGAACGGCCCGGCGCTCGCAGGCCGCGGTGCCGAGGCAGTACGCGATGCCATTGCGGTGACAATCACCACGCTGCCCGCCCAGTTGCGTCGCTCGCTCACATGGGACCAGGGCGCCGAGATGGCACGGCACGCGGACCTGCGGATCGCACACGATCTGCCGGTCTACTTCTGCGATCCAAAGAGTCCATGGCAGCGAGGCACCAACGAGAACACCAACGGGCTCCTGCGCCAGTACTTTCCCAAGGGCACCGACCTCGCCGCGCACGGGCTGGGCGAGCTCGGTGCCGTCGCCGCCGCGCTCAATGGCAGGCCGCGCAAGACGCTGGGATGGAGAACACCCGCGGAAGCGCTGGACGACCTGCTGAACAGGGGGCAAAATGCCGATGTTGCGACGACCGGTTGAGACCGCCCAGTTCACGTCCTTCGCCTGGACCGACCGGCTGAAGTGGGTCGGAACCGGGATCTCCATGGACGGCAAGGGACGCTGCCTCGACAACGTCTTCATCGAGCGGCTTTGGCGGTCGATGAAGTATGAATGCGTCTACCTGCACGCATGGGAGACCGGGTCGCAGGCCAAGGCAGGCATCGGTCGTTGGATCACCTTCTACAACCACCAGCGGCCTCACGCCGCCCATGGCGGACAGCCGCCGGCCATGGTCTACTTCAGCAGCATCGAAACCGATCAGCAGGCGCGGAGAGTAGCTTAAACCACCCCCCAAACCTGTCCAAGGATCGGGGAGTAGCTCAGGGCGCGGGGGCATGGAGTGATGATATAACTAGTGTGTTGCGTTAGTCTCCGTCGCCAAGCAGAAGCTTCCGCTCCGCGGCGACCCGTTCGGCGATGAAGTCGGCGACGGTTCTGACCCGCGCCGTGTCGCGAAGGTCGGCGTGGACGATCAGCCAGAAGGTTCGTGTGAGGGCGATCTCTTCAGGCAGTATTCGGACGAGGTTCGGCGCCTCGCCGGCCATGAAGTCCGGCAGAACGCACAGACCGGCGCCGATCTGCGTGGCCCGCATCTGCGCGATTAGGTTTGAACTCGTGAGAGCCGGTGGCCGATCAGCGAGAATCTCAGGGAGATAGTCGAGTTCGGGCGCGAAGATGAGATCGGAGATGTAGCCGATCAGGGGATGGCCGACGAGATCGCCGCGCGCGGCGATCGGCGGGCAGGCGGCAAGATATGCCTTAGACGCGTAGAGGTGGAGCTGGTAGTCGGTGAGCTTGCGGGAGACCAGCCGTCCCTCGCGCGGACGGGCGAGGCTGATCGCGATGTCGGCCTCCCGCTTCGACAGACTGAAGATCCGCGGCATGGCGACGATCTGTAGCTCGAGACCCGGATAGCGCCGCATCAGTGCGCCGATCCTGGGGGCGAGAAAGTAGGATCCGAATCCGTCCGGTGCGCCAATGCGGACGGCGCCCGATAGCGCAAGCTTCTCGCCGCCGATTTCGCTTTGCATCTCCGCGGCCGCGCTCTCGATCTTCTCGGCGTGCAGGAGCAGACGCTCGCCCGCTTCAGTCATGGCGTAGCCGCGGGGCGAGCGTTCGAAGAGCCTTGTGTCGAGCGCCTGCTCGAGGGCGTTCACCCGCCGGCTGACCGTGGCATGGTCGACGCCGAGCATCCGCGCCGCGACCGTGAGCCTGCCCTGGCGCGCGACGGCGAGAAAATAGCGCAAGTCGTTCCAATCGAGGTCCATCGATATTTGTATTTGCGCACATCGGGTGTGCGATCAAGCCTATTCCCGTGCGCTGATGTGCAGTTATTCTTAGGTGGGAGCGAAACACCAATAAGGACGGGCTCATGCGCGCGATCGGACACTTCATCGGCGGCAAGTCGGTCGCCGGGACCTCGGGGCGCACCGTGCCCGTCTACAACCCGAACACGGGCGAGGTGCAGGCCGAGGTGTCGCTGGCCACCAAGGCGGAAGTGGCGGCGGCCATCGCCAACGCGGTCGCGGCGCAGCCGAAGTGGGCCGCGACCAACCCGCAGCGCCGCGCCCGGGTGATGATGAAGTTCGTCGACCTCCTGAACCAGAACATGGACGAGCTGGCGGAGCTGCTGTCGTCGGAGCACGGCAAGACCGTTCCCGACGCCAAGGGCGACATCCTGCGCGGACTGGAAGTGGCGGAATTCGCGATCGGCGTTCCGCACCTGATGAAGGGCGAGTTCACCGACGGCGCCGGCCCGGCGATCGACATGTACTCGCTGCGCCAGCCGCTCGGCGTGGTCGCCGGCATCACCCCGTTCAACTTCCCGGCGATGATCCCGATGTGGAAGTTCGCGCCGGCGATCGCCTGCGGCAACGCCTTCATCCTGAAGCCGTCCGAGCGCGATCCCTCCGTGCCGATCCGGCTGGCGGAACTGATGATGGAGGCGGGGCTTCCGGCCGGCATCCTCAACGTCGTCAACGGCGACAAGGAATCGGTCGACGCGATCCTCACCGATCCGGACATCAAGGCGGTCGGCTTCGTCGGCTCCTCCGACATCGCCCAGTACGTCTACGCGACGGCGGCCGCGCACGGTAAGCGCGCCCAGTGCTTCGGCGGCGCCAAGAACCACATGATCGTCATGCCGGACGCCGACATGGAGCAGGCCGCCAACGCGCTGATCGGCGCCGGCTACGGCTCCGCCGGCGAGCGCTGCATGGCCATCTCGGTGGCGGTGCCGGTGGGCGAGCAGACGGCCGACCGGCTGATGGAGACGCTGGTCCCGAAGGTCAACGCGCTGAAGATCGGGCTCTCCAGCGATGCCGACGCCGACTATGGCCCGCTGGTCACCAAGGCGGCGCTCGACCGCGTGCGGGGCTACGTCGATCTCGGCGTGGAAGAGGGCGCCGAGCTGGTCGTCGACGGCCGTGGCTTCACCATGCAGGGCTACGAGAACGGCTTCTTCATGGGCGGCTGCCTGTTCGACCGGGTGACCCCGGACATGCGCATCTACAAGGAAGAGATCTTCGGCCCGGTGCTCTCCGTCGTCCGCGCCAAGGACTACGAGGAAGGCCTGGCGCTCGCCAGCGACCACGAGTACGGCAACGGCGTGGCGATCTTCACCCGCGACGGCGACGCGGCCCGCGACTTCACCGCGCGCGTCAACGTCGGCATGGTCGGCGTCAACGTGCCGATCCCGGTGCCGCTGGCCTACCACACCTTCGGCGGCTGGAAGCGCTCGGGCTTCGGCGACCTCAACCAGCACGGCCCGGACTCGATTCGCTTCTACACGAAGACGAAGACGGTCACCTCGCGCTGGCCCTCGGGCATCAAGGACTCCGCCGAGTTCGTCATCCCGACCATGGGGTAGGAGGTATCCGATGGATTTTTCCTACAGCGAGGAACAGGCCGCGATCCGCGAGATGGCGGCGGGTTTCGCCGTCGACGAGCTGACGCCGCACGCGGTCGGCTGGGACCGCGACAAGATCTTCCCCGTCGAGACCCTGCGCAAGGCCGCGGCCCTCGGCATGGGCGGGATCTACGTGGGCGAGGACGTCGGCGGGTCCGGGCTGTCGCGCCTGGAGGCCGCGCTGATCTTCGAGGCGCTGTCGACCGGCTGCCCGTCCGTCGCGTCCTATCTGTCGATTCACAACATGTCGGCGTGGATGATCGACCGCTTCGGCTCCCACGCCCAGCGCCAGGCGTTCCTGCCCGATCTGTGCACGATGACCGCCATGGCGAGTTACTGCCTGACCGAGCCGGGTTCCGGCTCTGACGCGGCTGCGCTCAGGACGCGGGCGGTGCGCGACGGCGACGACTACGTGCTCGACGGCCAGAAGCAGTTCATCTCCGGCGCCGGCACCAGCGACGTCTACGTGGTGATGGTGCGCACCGGCGTCGACGGGCCGAAAGGCATCTCCACCCTGGTGGTGCCGGCCGACACGCCGGGCATGAGCTTCGGCGCCAACGAGGCGAAGATGGGCTGGAACGCTCAGCCGACCCGGTCGGTGATCTTCGAGGGCGCGCGGGTGCCGGTGGCCAATCGCCTGGGCGCGGAGGGCGACGGCTTCAAGATCGCCATGGCCGGTCTCGACGGCGGACGCCTCAACATCGCCGCCTGCTCGCTGGGCGGGGCCCAGGCGGCGCTCGACCGGACGGTCGGCTACATGGCCGAGCGCTCGGCCTTCGGCAAGGAGCTCCGGGACTTCCAGGCGCTGCAGTTCAAGGTGGCCGACATGGCGACCGAGCTGGAGGCGGCGCGCACCTTCCTGTGGCGGGCAGCTAGTGCGCTCGATGCGAAGGCGCCGGATGCGACGCGGCTCTGCGCCATGGCCAAGCGCTTCGTCACCGACGTTGGCTTCGAGGTGGCGAACCAGGCCCTGCAGCTGCACGGCGGCTACGGCTACCTGTCGGAGTATGGGCTTGAGAAGATCGTCCGCGACCTGCGCGTCCACCAGATCCTGGAGGGCACCAACGAGATCATGCGGATGATCGTCGCCCGCGACATTCTCGGCGTGCGCTGATGGCGATGGCTTCGGGCTCCTCGGATGTCGTCGTCGAGCGGACCGGCACGCTCGGCCGCATCCGCCTCAACCGGCCCAGGGCGCTGAACAGCCTGACGCTGGACATGGTGCGCGCAATCGAGGCGGCACTTGATGGCTTCGAAGCGGTGGCGGACGTCGTCTCGGTTCTGGTGACCGGGGAAGGCGAGCGCGGGTTGTGCGCTGGCGGAGACATCCGCCGGCTCTATGACAGCGGTCGTGCGCGCGACGGTCGTGCCGCCACGTTCTGGCGGGAGGAATACCGGCTGAATGCGCGGATTGCCCGCTTCCCAAAGCCATATGTCGCCTTCATGGACGGCATCGTCATGGGCGGGGGAGTGGGCCTCTCGGCTCATGGCGCCCACCGGCTCGTGACTGAGCGAACCAAGCTCGCCATGCCTGAAACAGGGATCGGCTTCGTGCCCGATGTCGGCGGCACCTGGTTGCTCGCACACGCGCCGGGCGAACTCGGGACCTATCTGGGACTCACCGGCGTCACGATCGGAGCCGGCGATGCAATCCTGGCCGGCCTTGCCGATCGTGCCGTGGCCTCCGACCGTCTTGACGAGATCGTGGCCGCGCTTGCGGCGCTTCCGGCCGGGGCGGACCAGGCCGCCGTCCGCAGGGCCCTCGATCTCTTTTCGACGGACGCGCCAGCGTTGCTCGAGGAGCATCGCAACGTGATCGACCGGGCTTTTTCGGCCGAACGGGTCGAGGACATTGTGGCGGCCCTTGCCGCCGATGGCGGCGAGTTTGCCGACGCCGCGCGGGAGACCGTTCTCAAGAACTCACCGACGAGCGTGAAGACGGCACTGCGCCTCATCCGGCTCGCGCGGCCGGCGGAGCGGCTCGAGACCTGTCTGGAACGGGAATTCACCGCTGCCGTCGGGGCACTGACCGGCCACGACTTCTACGAGGGTGTTCGCGCAGCGATCATCGACAAGGACCGCAATCCCCAATGGCGCCCGGCGACGCTCGAGGACGTCGACAGCCAGGCGATCGCGGCCCTGATCCAACCGTCGGGCGCCGTCTTCCGACGCCCATGAGCCACCAGAGACGAAGCAGGGGGTCGGCCAATGGCTGCGCATACGATCGGGTTCATCGGGCTTGGCAACATGGGCGGCCCGATGGCGGCGAACCTGGCGAGGGCTGGGCACGCCGTGCGCGGCTTCGACCTCTCGGAGGATGCGAAGAGGCTTGCCCTTGAGGCCGGTGTTTCCATCGTCGCGTCCGCCGTTGAGGCAGCCGATGGGGCCGACACGGTGATCACGATGCTGCCCGCCGGCACGCACGTGTTGTCGGTGTGGGGCGAAATCGCAGAGACGGTCGCGTCCGGCACGCTGCTGATCGACTCATCGACGATCGACGTCGACAGCGCGCGCAAGGCGCACGATCTCGCCGCGGCCAAAGGCTGCCTCTCGATGGATGCGCCAGTCTCCGGCGGTACCGGCGGCGCCAAGGCGGGCACGCTCACCTTCATGACCGGCGGCAGTGCTGAGGCGTATGACCGCGCGAAGCCGGTCCTAGAGGCGATGGGCAAGGCCATCTTCCACTGCGGCGAGGCCGGCGCCGGCCAGGCGGCGAAGATGTGCAACAATCTGATCCTGGGCATTTCCATGGCCGGCGTCTGCGAGGCGTTTGCGCTTGCCGACAAGGTCGGGCTCAACCGCCAGGCCCTGTTCGATGTCGCTTCCGTCTCCTCCGGCCAGTGCTGGTCGCTCACGACCTATTGCCCGGTCCCTGGCCCGGTGCCGACGTCGCCGGCGAACAACGACTACAAGGCGGGCTTCGCGACAGCCTTGATGCTGAAAGACCTGAAGCTTGCCGATGCGGCGGCGGAGGCTGCCGGCTTTGCGCTGCCGATGGGCTCAAGAGCGGCGGAGCTCTACGCCGAGCTCGAGCAACTCGGCCACGGTGGCAACGACTTCTCGGCGGTCATCCGTCTGCTGCGCGGGGACGTTTCGGCGGGGGCGGAGTGAGATGGCCTACGAAACCATTCTGACAGAGACCAGGGGAAGGGTGGTCCTGCTCACCCTCAATCGGCCCGACGCGCTCAATGCCCTCAATCGCAAGCTCGCCGCAGAGCTGATCGACGCCGTGATGGCCGCCGACGTCGATCCCGCGGTCGGCTGCATCGTTGTCACCGGGTCCGAGAAGGCTTTCGCCGCCGGCGCCGATATCAAGGAGATGCAGGCACAAAGCTATCAGGAGATGTACACCGCCGACTGGTTCGGCGAGTGGGAGCGGTTCACATCGGTGCGCACGCCGATCATTGCGGCTGTGGCCGGCTACGCGCTCGGCGGTGGCTGCGAACTCGCGATGATGTGCGACTTCATCCTGGCGGCCGACACCGCGAAGTTCGGCCAGCCGGAAATCAATCTCGGCGTGATGCCCGGCATGGGCGGTAGCCAGCGGCTGACCCGTTTCGTCGGCAAGTCGAAGGCGATGGAGATGTGCCTGACGGGCAGAATGATGGATTCGGAAGAGGCCGAGCGCTCCGGTCTCGTTTCACGGGTGATCCCGTCGGCCGGGCTCCTCGGCGAGGCGCTTGCCACCGCCGAGAAGATTGCATCGACGTCGCTGCCGGCCGCCATGATGACCAAAGAGACGGTCAATCGGTCCTACGAAACTTCCCTCGCAGAAGGCGTCCGGTTCGAGCGGCGGGTCTTCCACGCGATGTTCGCCACGGAAGATCAGAAGGAAGGAATGGCCGCCTTCAGTGAGAAACGGAAGCCGCAGTTCAAGAATAGGTAGATTTTATGCAGAGAGTATTCTTGGGAGGAGTTTTCTGCTGCACTCTAATTGTCGGTCGATCGGTTCTTGGTCTTGATCTATGTGTGCGGCGGAAATCTAAAAGATAGCTAGCATGCGGATGATTTTCGAGGGCTTTATAGATCACCTTTCAGGTGGTGTGAATTATTCAGACTTGCGAATGGCATTGTCTATTGCTGCGGATGAGCTCGAAATCCGATCCTTTGCGTATTTACTCATGCCGTTCGAGACAGTCAAAGAGCCGCAACTGGTATCCAATTACCCTTCCTGTTGGACGTCGCGGTACATCAACAATAATTATGAGCAAATTGATCCGGTCATTGAGGTGGCCCGTTGCGGCACGTGTCCATTCCAATGGGACGCCGAATTCGGACGGAGCGATACGTCAAGACGTCAGCAGCAGCTCTTCGAAGAAGCGGCGGAATTTGGCATTCGATGTGGCCTGACGATCCCGATCCACGATCGACGCGGAAATGTCGCCGCAATGACGTTTGCCGCCGATGAGCGCAACCCGCCATTTCTGCGTATTGCGGAACGATACGAGCTGGCGCTGCAGCTCGTGGCCACATGCTTTCATATTCACGCGCGCCGCGTGCTTTCCGGCGATCGAATGGTGGACGGCGTCGTCCTGACCCCGCGTGAATACGAATGCCTGCAGTGGGCGACACGCGGGAAGTCGGCGTGGGAGATCGGCTGCATTCTCGGAATAACGAGGCGCACCGCGGCCTTTCATCTGGACAACGTCAGAACGAAACTCGGCGTGAGAACCATTGCCCAGGCCGTCGCTCGCTTGGCTGCCTCCCGATCCTTTTCAACTGAGGGTGAATTCGTTTCTGTTTACACGCACAGGCTGTTTTGGCGCGGATAGTCGCCTCCAATTGCGGGAGAAATCCTGTGAGGAGGTCGACATGATGCAGCTCATCGAGCCGGACCATTACGGCGAGTTCACCCGCGCACTTCACGAAATGCACCGACTGCGGTACCGAGTCTTCAAGGAGCGGCTCGGCTGGCGCGTTCGTTCCCGAGGCGACAGGGAAATTGATTCATTCGATGCGCTGAAGCCGCACTATCTGCTCTTGGGCGATCCTGGAGGAGACGTCGACGGATGCGTTAGGTTCCTGCCGTCGACCGGGCCGACCATGCTTCGCGACACCTTCTCAGAGCTGCTGGACGGGCAACTTGCTCCGTGTGATGAGTGTATCTGGGAAAGCAGCCGCTTTGCGCTCGATTTGCAGCCGTCACCCCCAAAAGGGGCTTCTGGAATTGCCTCCGGCACCTATGAGCTGTTCGCCGGGATGATCGGGTTTGGCCTATCGCGTAGTCTCCTCCGGATCGTGACTGTAACGGACCTGCGGATGGAGCGGATTCTGCGTCGGGCCGGCTGGCCCCTGGAGCGGATCAGTGAGCCGCGGACGATCGGCACCACACGCGCCGTCGCAGGCTTCCTGGAGGTGTCGGACGAGAGCCTCGAGACGATCCGGCGCAATGGCCGTCTCGGCGGTCCGGTGCTCTGGGCGCCGGTCACCCGCGCAGCGGTCTGACCTCGGTCCGGTCTGACAGAAGCCTGGCCTGAGCCATGGGCATGACCGCAAAGGGCGTCGGCCGCGACCAGTCGAACTGGTCCGATCGGAAGGCGTACGCCTATACCACGCAGCTGACACGTCGCGGCTGGGCCTGGGAGTTCCTGCGGCGCAACCCGGCGTTCCTGCACCAGCTAGGCCGTGCATTGGAACATGTCCGCTACGTGGAGCGTCGGGGCACGCTCGACGTGGTCAAACTCTCGGCCGATCTGGCGGGCTGGGGTGTGATGTTTCGCGGAGTCGCCTGAACGTGACGCGACGGTCCTCTGGTGCCCGAGTGCCTGTCGGTCCGTGCTGCGGGTCGTTGCAGCGAAGGCTACGTCATCGTCCGACATCGTGTTTGATCTAGCCAAGCTCTCTTGCCGAAGCATGGTGCTGAAGGCGGCCGTTGGCGAACAGCACCTGTTGGTGTGCGGCGGCGGTCGAGACCTCCAGCTCTCCGTATCAGGCGAGAGCATCTTGATGCCTGTTCGACTCTCCGCAGATGCGCTCTGGCCGGCTGCGGAGATTCGGCATCGATGGCAGGCGCTTGAATGCCTCAATGCCCTGCACCTAGTCGGCAGGCTGCCGGCCAGGCTTTATCGTCCGGACCCGCGAGGACCTCGGCTCAGCCTCGTTCTCCGTGCGTTGGATGGCGCGCTGTCCGGCGCCTCGCACCGCGAGATCGCCACAGCAGTGTTCGGTGAAGCCCGGGTCGAAGCCGACTGGACGCATCCGGGAGATCATTTGCGGGATCGTATCCGCCGTGCCGTGCGCCGCGGGCGATCACTGATGAACGGTGGGTACAGAAGCTTCCTCATATAAGGAAGCCCGACTCCCGTCGGTTCTGTCCGATCAACTGGCGAAGAGCTCTTTGTAGCCGGTCGCTACGATCCAGTTCGCGCGATCAAGATGGCTGCGCAGCGTCTTCTGGGCGCGCGTCGGTTCCTTGACCGGATCAACGCCGAGGATGAGGTCGGCCATTTCTGCCTCGCTGGCGTTGTCGGACGACGCGTCGAGCAGCTGCATATAAATGGTGAAGTGCGCTTTGTCATAAGCGGTGAGGGTGTCCGACCAGGGCACTTCGTCGGCAAGCGGTAACGGGGAATCAGCTTGGGGCATATGGCCTTCTCGCATCGAATGGCCGGGTGGGTTCCGGCATGACCAACCCATCACGAATACCATCGGTGTGGAATACATACTATAGTTGATAAACCTGCGGCCTCGAATTCGCTGACCTCCGCGCATGGACATGCGCAGGCTGGTCGGACGCAATCTACAGCGGGAAAGACAGAAACAGCAGCTGACCCAGGAGCAGCTCGCCGAGATTTCTGGCTTCAGCCAGCAATACATCAGCGGGCTGGAGAAAGGTCGCCGCAACCCAACCATCGTCACGCTCTTCGAGCTGGCCACTGCGCTTGGCGTCAGTCACATGGACCTCGTTCGGCCGGATCGCGGGGAATGAGCGGGAGGCCGTTCCGCAAGGCACCTGGATGGAATTCCAGTCAGTCTCGCGTTCCGGGAGGATCGGCTTCGACCAAATATCGTCCCATCGGATACCGTCTGGAGGCCGCTATCAGTTCCAAGCATATCGGATGCTCAGCAAATCCTCCGGGCGACAAAGTCGATGCCTGGATATCGATGGGTTCGAATTTCTTCGCCCCTTTTCTGCTGGATATTTCGACAGCGGTTTGGTCGGTGAATCCGCACTGCTGCGGCGTCTCGCCCCATGTTGAAATCGCTTCGGTCGCCCCGCCACTAGCAGCTTTCTGGACGGGCTGATTGCTATGCCGAGGCATAGGGGTTGACCCAGACGCAGGTCGCGGAGAGGGGCAGTCGACCCCAGTCCTTCGTCGCCAAGTACGAAGGTGGCGAGCCGCGACTCGATGTCGTTGATTTCCTCGACATTGCCGTCGTGCTCGGTGCCGGCCCCTGTCAGATGCTGTCTAAGAGCGCGTTTGAGAAGGATTCCCAAGGCGTCTGTTGCGTGATTCATAGGGGGTCGGATCAACGAGACAGGCCGACGCTCCATGCCCCGGAAGAA
>NZ_JBRJGW010000042.1:0-17254 GCF_053628695.1 Amorphus sp. MBR-141 | reverse complement strand
TGGTCGGGCTACGCCCTCCCGACGTTCCCCGCTTGCAGCGTCAAGTGGCCTACTTTTGCGCCGCCCAATGGCCCGGTTTTGCTCCGCCGTTGACAAAACGGGTCACTTATCCACGATATAGGAAGCGCTCCGCTGCCGGGCTCGCGCATAAACAATGCGGCGATCATGAGGGCCACTGTCACTATGAACCCGACCGGCAATCTTCTGGACTTGTATCGCTGCGTTCTTGACGCCATTCCGCTTGAACTGGCTGTTGTGGACCGGTCGGGGCAAATCATCTGGGTCAACGCCATGTGGGAGCGGTTCGCCGAACGCCATGGGATTGCCCAGTCCGATGGCTGGCCCAACAGCAATTACTTCGATATTTGCAGCGCGGCGCTTGATTCAGAGTCGGCGGCGGTTCTGTTTTCTGGCCTCTCCAAAGTTTTGGACGGCCATGAACGCGAGTTTTCGATCGAGTATCCGTTCAGCATCCTCAATGGAGAGCAGTGGTTCCTGGTCAACATCAAAAAGATCGAGTTTGGAGAGATCCCGCTTATCCTTATCAGTCACATGAACATCACGGACGGCAAGCGAACCGAGGAGAAACTTCGGCAACTGGCGCATAGGGATGGATTGACCGATCTCGCCAACCGTCGCGAATTCGATCGTTTTATTCTCGACGAGTTCAAGCGGGCACAGAGGATCGGACAGCCGGTTTCGCTTCTGCTGATCGATGTGGACTTCTTCAAGGATTACAACGACGAGTACGGTCACCTGGCCGGTGATGACGTCCTCCGTGCTGTGGGCCGCACCCTGAACGAATTCGTTGGGCGACCTTCGGACCTCGTCGCACGCTACGGCGGCGAGGAATTCGCGATTGTGCTTGGAAACACCGCTCTACAAGGCGCTGCCGAGATCGCAGAGAGAGTGCATCGGGCAATCGCAGATTTGAACCTGCCATTCCCCGAAGCACCGCCAGGGCGCGTGACCATGAGCATCGGCGCCGCAACCACTTTCCCCGCGCGGTCCAGCACACCGGACGATCTGATCGACGCCGCGGATGATGCGCTCTACGCAGCAAAAGAGAACGGCCGCGACCGGGTCGAACTCTACGGCGCGGGTCACTCGCTATAGGCAGCGCCATGTTCGCGTGAGGTAGGGCGCACGGCGCATTCCGACTTTGGAGAAGCGTTGCCGTTGTCGCATGGTTGGCGAGCGGCGTCCCCAAGGTGAGAGTACAGATCAGTGGCTCATGTCCGCAACAACGCGGGTCTTACTCTGTGTATGTCCTCGCTGACCGTGCCCCCGGGCGTTGGAGAGAAACTCTTCTCGCTCGCCTTCACGCCCGATCACATGGTCAAGAACGTCCCATGTCCCTCACTCGGCACTGATTTCATCATACTCTGCCGCTGCCGCGACACGCATGCCGCTACCCGTCTTTGCGTGCTGACAGCTGATCGGTAGCAGCGTCAAGACGTCTTGGCTCAGCTGCGTGCCTGTGCCGCTTCGGTGACCCTCTGGAATTCCATCAGCAGGTCCGGATAATGCTGTGCCATGAAGCGGACGAGCCGGGCATTTTCAATGAGCCGTTTGATGTAGCCGGTGGCGAGAACCAGATCGAGATGGTCCTCACCGTAGCTCTCCTCGATCAGTCGGAATTCACGGTCGAGATTGGCGGATTCCTGTTCCATCAGCGCGATCTGATCGTCACTGAGCCCGTCAATCTTTTTTGGCCTGGCAGCGTCGACCAGCTGCGACTGCGGCGTCGCGCCCAACAGCGACTTTGCGTATGACACCGAATATTTATTCATCGCCACCATCAGCTGGGCAGCCTCGATCTGACGCAGCGGCTTCATCTTTCTCAATTCGGTGAAGGTGTTGATCGGGACATGCTTGTCTTTCAGCATCTCCACGGCTTCCGGACATATGCCGGAGAGCAGGCGACGCTTGAGCCGGATGTGCTGGACGTTGACGTTAAGCACTTTGGCAATGACCTCTTCCGACACGCCCCGTTCGATGGCGTTGAGGATCATCTGATGTTCCTGAACGATTGCGAGGCGGCTGACGCGCTTGTTGTAGGTGTACGCCTCATCATCGGTGGCGATCAGACAGTTCACCTCGGTCGTGCCCATTTCTGTCAGCACCGCCAGCCGGAGATGGCCGTCGAGAAGAAGGTACCTGTCTTTGCTGCCACGTTCCGGCGCGACGACGGGCGGCTCAACCAGGCCGGATTGCTGGATCGATGAACGGATCTGGCCGAATTTCTGCGTTCTTTTGAGATCGTCCGAGACCAGCCGAAGCGGCGTGATGTCAGACAGCGGAATCAGGCGCGTTTCCCGTTCGAAGGCCATCGCAACCGGCTGGGGTGGCACCACGCGGTTCATTGCGCCAGCTCCTGCCGATCCATCCGCGCTGCAAGCTTCTTCGGCAGGCTGTCGAGCCCTTCGGCCTTGAGAATGGCGGCAAAGCGATCGTCATGGAGCAGTTCCCGCATCGCGTGGGCGATGAAGATGAGACGGCTGCGCGTGGCGTCGGCCTTGCGGATCAAAAGACGCTTGCGGTCGGTATCCTCCTGGTACGCCTTGACCAGAGCATCCGATGATATCCTTTGGCGCCTTCTTGTCTTGTTGGAAAGGCCCTTGCCGCGGCGGTGGCGGTTCTCGACAAGGCGCTTCGCGGCAATCAGCTTCCGGCCCCGAAGAAGGTTCTTTTCGTAGGCCTGATGCAGGGCTTCCTGGACGCCCTCATCATCGGAGTCGGCGATCGCGACGGCGACGCTGACTGGAATGTGTCCCGCCTCAACGGCCCGCAACAGCCGCTGTTCGCCCCGCGACAGCAGGCGGGCAACGCCCTTCACATACTCTAGCGAGAGCCCGGTCTTGCGCGCGATGTCGGCGTCGGCATAGCCGCGCTCCTTCATGCCGCCTATGTCGTGCACCAGATCGATGGCGCGGTGCTGTCTTCGCGCGCAGTTCTCGACCAGGCTCTTGACCAGACAGGCCTGCTGATCGGCTTCGATGACAAAGGCCGGGATTTCGCGCTGCCCCAGTTGCTGGAACGCTTCGAGCCGCCCCTGGCCGCAGACAAGATCGTAATGCAGTCCCTCCGGACCATCGCGCCGGGTCACAGTGATCGGTCGCTTGAGACCGACCGCTGCAATATTGGTGACAATCTCCCGGAATACCTTCCTGTTGCGGGCGCGCGGATTGAGGACGGTGATCCGGTCGACCGGCACGAGCTGCACGTGCGGGGACTGTTCGACGGTATTCATCAGGCAACCTCCTGAATCGGAACCCGCTCGGCGAGGTCGAATAGCGGCGCGAGCGAGTCAAACCGGTAGGCGTCGATCCAGATGCCGTTCTCTTCGCCGAGGCGAAGCACATCGGCATCCATATCGGGGCTGGGAAGCAGCAGGTAATCCTGCGGCCCGCTGTTCAGGCGATCCATGCGCACGGCGATGGTGATGTCGGGCTGGAGGCTGCGGTCCAGCCGCACCTTCCACCGAAGCGATCCGGCGCCCGTTTCAAAGCACCGGACGATTGTGAGCGACGCCGTGAACTCGTCATTGATCGTCAGCAGTTCCGTGAGCGGATCTTTTTCGACGCGGCCACCAATCCGTTCGATGCCGGCAATGGTATCGGCCACGGTCCCCGGATGACGGCGTCGCAATGCGCGGTTCACTTCGACATAGCGATAGTCGCGATCCGGCGAGAAACCCACCAGGGCATAGGCCTTCAGCAAGCCTCCGAAACGGCTCTGGAACGCGCTGCTCGACGGGCAGTTCTCGGCCTCGTCGATGATGAGGCCGGATAGAAGTCCGTTGGCTTCGAACAGGGAGCGGAGCAGCGCCAGCATCTCGTCGTCGGAGAGATGCCGTGATCGGGCCTGGATGATTTCACGGGCGGCCGCGAAGAGCGCCTGATCAACAATGCCTTCGAATACACCGTCTGCCCGAACCCACAATGACGGATCATTCGGGATCCGCCGCTGCTTCAGCTTGGACGAGATGCGGTTCCAGACATTGTTGCCGACATACTTCTCGTTGATCAGGATCTGATGGACCGTGCCTCTCGTCCATGGACGGCCGAGATCGGTGACGACGCCGCGCGCGTTCAGTTCGGCCGCGATGGATCCCTCGTCGAGCCGGTTGCTGACGAAGCGGCGGTAAATCCAGCGGACGATCGCGACTTCCTCCGGCGGGCCCGGAACGAGAACCACACGATCAGTCTGGATACTCTTGTGTTCACCGGCGTCGAGCAGGCCCTTCGGGCGGCCATGCTCGTCACGCAGTTCGCGGCGCAGCCCGAAACCTGCCGGTCCGCCCTGGCGGAAGCCGAGCTCGATCAGCCGGCACTGACCCTGAAACACCTTGACCGACAGCTCGCGGCTGTACTCGGCAGCCATCCGTCTCTTGACGACTTTCTGGACGTCGGAGCCGATGCTGCCATCATTGTCGAACTGCTCGGCGCAGTATTCAACACGGACGCCGGCGCGGCGGCAGCGGTACTCGTAAAACGCGCTCTCATCTGAATCCTGAAAGCGCCCCCAGCGGCTGATGTCGTAAACCAGCACCACTGAGAAACCGGCGCTGCCGCTTTCGATATCGGCAATCAGCTGCTGAAGGCCTGAACGGCCTTCGATGTTCAGACCGCTGCGGCCGGCGTCGACATAGGTACAGACGATTTCGATCCCGCGCTTGGCAGCGTAGCGCCGGATGACATCGGACTGGTTCTCGGTGGAGTAGCGTTGATGCTCCGTCGACATGCGCACGTACTCTGCCGCGCGCAGCACGCAGGCTGAACGTTCGCCATCGGCATGGTGCCCATCACTTCGCTCTGTCACCTCGTCCAGCCGCCATCAGTTCGACGCGCCTAAAACATGGCCGCCCGCCAAGGCGGCTCGCGCCGGGCAACGAAAAACGGCCGTCACTATAGCTGTAAGGAGGATGCAGCATGTTGCCGAAGACACGCACAACCTTGCCCGGCGGTGAGACAGGCCGGTACGACGCCGCGGCTTATGCGGCAGTGGTTGCAGCAGCGCTTCACAGTGAGCTCGGCAGCACCCACCGCGCCGTGAAAACGATCCAGCGCTGGACAGGTGCCGGAGAGCGTACAGCCGTCAACTGGCTCGGGGCAGAGAACGGACCGAGCGGCCCGCATCTCGTCATGCTGGCGCATCACTCGGACGCGGTCCTGAAGGCATTCCTCGTGATGGCTGCACGCGAACAGATGATCGTTGGTCTCGACCTCCTGCAGGTACGGGCCGAGCTGGCAGCAGCCGTTGCAACGATCGACAGACTGCTTCTAGCAGCCGGCACGCAGCATTGAGAATGCGAGGATGGTCAAGAGGGCTCCTGACCGCTGACCCGCAGTCAGCATTTGCATAAAAGTTCGACCATCTCGGTTTGGCGGGCATTCACCTGCCACAACCCGATTCCGGCGATGGCCGCCGGGGTCGCGTGAACGGTGCACCTGCGTGATATCTCATGGGGGAAGTGCTTCCGCCCGGGCGAACGATGTTGTGCCCCTCGCCGGGGGTAGTCGGTCCCGTGTCCCGCCTGTGGCGGCGCTATGCTGACACTCCTGCGGCTACCCTCCTGACCGGTCTCGGGGCTGCGGTCGGTACCGCGTCCGGCCGTAGGCCGACGCTCCTGCGGCCGCTTCGGTCTGGTCAAGTTCGCGCCTCTGCAGGGTCGGCGTATAGGCAGCCATCAGGCGTCTGGTCGCTTGATGCGCCGCGAACATTCAGATCCCGGCAACCATCGGGGACCCGCAGGGTGTGGCCTGCTTTCGCAGTTCATAATCGTCTGTCTGCGTTTCCGGCCGATATGCGAGCCGCTTCCGCAGCCGCTATAACTTAGATAAATCACCTATGCAGCAGAGGGGATAGACCGGAAAAAGGGCCGTGATACCGGCCTGTTGGAGCCGGGCATCCAGACCGGCGTCCGGGCATAAGGCGACACACACGTCGCTACTCGTCTTTAGGTCCTGATGACACTGGCCTCTTGCGCGGCCGCGGCTTCCGGCGTGGCGACGGCGCTTTCTCGTCGGCAGCCGGCGTCTGTGCGGCCGGTTTTCCGGGGCGCATTTTGCGAGTGCCGCCGGCGCCGGTCGTGGTCTCCTTCCCAGCATTGCCAGCTTTGTTTTCGAGGGCCTCGGTCTGTTCGCCGGACAAGGGAGGTGCCTCCCCAGCGGCGGGCTGTTGGTCAGAGTGGTCGGCTGCCGAGCTTGCCGGTCTGGCCGCAGGAGCCTCTTCTTTGTCTGTGACCGTTTCGTCGTTCTCAGGATCGGGACCTTCGAGCTCGACGGGTGCGGTCGGCTGCTCACTGAGCGTCTCTTTGGCCACGTCATGACCGGGGAGCGGTATTGCGGCGGAACCTGTGGCTTCCAGATTCTCCCGGGGGTACTGCTCATTGAACTCGATCGCCGTCTCCACGAGCTCGCGCATGCGGTCGTCCTGATGGAACGCTTGCGGCAGGCGAACCTTGATGGGCGGCGTTGCGCGGGCAAAAACAACGGCATGGTCTTTGAAGGCCGGCCCCATCAACTCTGCCGGTGGGATGAGCGGTCTTGTCTCTTCGAAGACGGTTGTCTTGTCGCCGGCACGGCCGGAGACGTAGGTCGCCGTTTCCAGGTCATTGACGCCGAAAAAGATCTGCGTTCGGCAATTGCCGAGCATACTTTCCCAACGGGGATAGGTGACCTTGAGCTGGGGGAGATCCTGGGCGATCAGCCACATGCGGATCCTGGCGCTGCGCGCAATTGCAATCTGATCTTCAATGAGCGGCATGTGGCCGAGCTGGGCCAGTTCGTCGAAGATGAAGAGTGCGGGCGCCTGATGGTCCGTACGCCACTCGGGGTGTTCTTCCTCGACGAGGCTCTCCGCGCGAGCCCAGGCGTTTAGGTGCACACCCATCACCACCCGCAGGACGCTGGCGTAGGAGCGGATACGATCGGGCGGGATGATGAAGAACACACTCTTCGATGGTCCACGCTCAAGCCGGTCAAGTTGCTCGTCCTGATAGTGGAACCGGTGATATCCGAGCGCGCCGTATCGGCCACCAGGCGGAACCGCCGCTTCCCGCTCGCGCACGTCGCTTACGAACCGGCGGATATCCCAACCGGGCGACGTCATGCTGGTGGCGTTGGCGATCGGTCTGGAGCGCCACACCTCAAGCTCCGCCCGGGCGGACTGGAGAATGCTCTCGAACATGCGCTCGGCCATGACGTCGAACTGGTTCGCGAGCTCGACCAGCATCTCGTCGTCGCTCTCGACAAGGCGCTGGCGGAGCGCTTCATGCTCCTCGGTACTCGCATAGAGAATGCGGACCACTTCGCGCATATTGCGCCGCTCGGGTTCGAGGGTTCGCACGTACATGATGAGGCCACGCACGAAGTCGCGCGCCGACTGATCCCAGAACCGCTTCTCGCCACTGTCGGCCGGCGCGATCAGAAGATCGGCGACCACACGGGCATCATCCCAGTCCTCGATCACGTCGAAGGGATTGAAGGCGTGCGTCTCGCCGTTGCGGTCGAACGGCGCCCACTTGAACACGCCACCGAAAAGCTCTCGCTGGATCCCGGCAAACCGATGGTTCTCCCCCTTTGGGTCCAGACACAGAACGGGACCGCCATAGGTCATCAGCGTCGGCAAGATATAGCGTTGTCCCTTGCCGGCACCGGTCGAGGCAATCGTGAGGATATGCCCCTCGCCTTGATGAAACAGCGGCACCGCCGGCTCGATGGCCGGCGGCTCTACATTGCCGACTTCGATCGCGTCGGGCCGGCGCTTGCTTCCGACAAAGAGACCTGCCGCTTCAAGATCCATACCGGCTGCAAACCGGCTTCCTCCGCCCGCGTGGAGAATGCGCTGGTAGAGTTCTGGAGGGCCGTGCGGAATGATGATGCGGCGCAGGACACCTTCCGCCTTGTCGATCTCCCCGTGCAGCAGGTGCTTTTCGTAGACGCTGGCAAACTCGACCCTGCTGAACTCGAACTTGCATCCGAGGTCGTGGATTGCCTGGACGATATCGAGATGCGCCTGAGGCACGCCAGGCGCGTCGAGTTCCGTTTCAGCGACGGACGCACTCAGCTGCCACTTCCTGTCCTTTATCCGAACGACCAGATATGGGCTGTAAACGAAAGCGGGAACTTCGTTGCGCCTGGCGGCCTCCAGAAACGCCTCATGCTCCAGCTGTTCTCGGGACTTCTCCGGAACAGGGACCTGAGCCGGTGGCTTTGCAGATCCCCTTCTCAGAAAGTCGACCCCACGTCTGATCGCACGACCCGTCTCCCACCAGATGTCTCCGTTATAAGCCCGAGCCCGTTCAGCACGGTTGTGTGTTGGTGATTTCCCCCGGGCCCTTGGCCGGGTGATCAGATACAGGCGGCGCGTCTGAAGCAGCGTCCAGTAGGTCCCGGCCCAGATGAGGTAGAGAATGACCGATAGGATAGCGATGCCGGCCAGGGATTCCAGATATGGCCAGTACACGATCTCGCCGACGAAAAAGGCAACGACGATTGGAACAAGTGCCGCCCACGCGCCGAGCTTCTTCCTGATGGGTGTCATAAGCGCCCCCCGACCGAATCACGCTTAAATTGTAGCGCTTATCCGCGTCGGTGTGACGGTGGGGCGGCACCGGCGTGGTGCCGCGGTCAAAGCGGATGCGGGCCCGTCGGCCGGTTTTTGGGTGAACGCTTGCCGCGATCGCCAGGCATCGACCGCTATTCCTGTCACCGCATCCAGTCGGGTTTGTCCTCGTAGTTGCCGCAGTCGTTGCCAGTGGTGCAGCGGTCGATCGGATCGGTGCCAAAATGGTCTTCGAAGCGCGTGTTCGTCCGCTCCTGGTCTTCGATCTCCTCGGCCTTGGCGCGGGGATCGGCGGTGCCGCCACGATACTCGATCACTTCGTAGTCGTCGTCCATTTCCCGGTCGAGGACGGCGCGGATGTGGGTGGTCGAGGCGCGTTCCTGCGCATCGGGGCCACGATCGTCTCATACCACCAGGTCGATCCGGCCGCGTCCGGCGTCCGGCCGAGCTTCTCTGCATAGGCGCTGCAGAGGATGGGGTCGGCGGTGCACCGAGACGGGCTTGCCCCGCCTTCGCTTGTGACCGTCGGCGGCCGAGGCGGCGGGGGCGGGATATAGCGCTTGCAGCGCAATTCGCCGGACGCACTGACACCCTCGGCATATTCCAGGATCGAGGCGTTGCAGTCCTTGCCCAGGATTCGTTCCACCCACGGTGCTGCCCCGGCGACAAAGCGCTCGATCTCGGCCAGGCGCACTTCCAGGGCCTCCAGGTTCGTTTCCTTGGTGGTCCCCCTGCCGGCCCAGGACTGGGCGAGCGTTGCGCCAGGGCTGAAGCTGACACAGGCGGAGATGATGAGGAGAGGCAGGCGCATGGCAGTGATCCGTATTTGTTCGTTCTAGGGGTGCTTTTTGCGGCACACGACGGCCTCACCATCGCCAGTCGCGGCCAGAAAATTGTTCCTGCCGGAGCAGTTTGTCTGTCTGAGACGCTCAAGAACGGGGGTGGCCTCCCGGGTGAAGGCTTCCAGCGTTTCCAGACGGATCATCAAGCGTTTGACGTCGGCTCTCGACGTATCGCCCTGGCCGCTGAGAGCACGCGCATGGGCCGGGTCGGCTGCTGCGATCGACAGCGTTACGACGCACGCGGCAACGACGCTCCACGTCTTGCACCGACGGGAAGCGTTCCTCAGTATCTGCATGTCGCACCTCCCTCTTCGTCGAAGCCGGTGATGAACTGGCCGTCCTTGCACTCGGCCTTGGCGAGCGCGGCCAGAAGCGGCTGATAGATTGCGGCAAGCCGCTCCATCTGGGCGATACGGGCCTCAAGCCGGGCCAGCTGCGCCGTCTGCGTGGTTCCGCGCGCGGCGGCATTCTGCGCCTGGGCAGCAGGACCGGCAGAGCCTGCCATCAACAGGGCGACGGCGAGGGCGCAGCTACGGGCGCGTTGAGGTCGACGTGTCGGCATAAGGGTTCCCCTTTGGTGGTAGTGGGTCTTCTCCCTTATGGGGGATGTCAGGAAACGATGGCTGACGGGTCGACAAACGGCCTGAGCGGTCGGTGTCGTCGAGGACGATCCCCACGACGGCATCGACCGAGATCAGCCCGAACCAGGAGCTGTCGCGCGAGCCGGAGGGCACCTCTCCCATGACCAGGAGGGCGCCGTCTGGAATGCGGCCGTTGTAGGCCCTGGCATAGAGGGCGAGCATCTCCGCCCGTGCCTTTGACAAGCGGTAGGGCTCGCCGGCCGCGTTGCGGGCCGGGGCACCGTTGACAATGACCGCGCCATGCGGCGCGATCCGGAACGGGTCGCCGGCCCGGCCCACCACGGCCTTGGCCAGTGGCTGGCGGCTCGCGCCAACCCGCACCAGCACGACAGCGCCGCGTTCAAGCCCCGACCGACACCCTGGCCCAAGCGCCGCGAGCAGGATCACGCCATCGGCGATCCGGGGTTCAAGAGACTTTCCCGCGACCCGGACATGGCCGGGCCGGCAGGCCGACGCGGAGACGGATGGTGGGGCCGCCGTCAGACTTGCCAGGAGGGCAAGGCCAATGGCGGTGCAGCCATGACGAAGAGCGCGCCGTCGCGGGGCATTGCCGCAATTTGGATCATTGGGCCTACCGCCAGGAGACGTGCGGTCCGGCGTCCCCCGGCTGGCCTTGCACCAGTGGCCAAGCAACGGCAGTGCACTGGTCAAAAGTTGCAGCACCAGAGCGGGTTCTTATCGTGGCAGGGATCATGGTAGCTGCGCCAAGCTGTGCCGTTCAGCAACGAAACGGCGCCGGAACCAGTCGTTCCTGTATACGGGTCTGTACCGCCGCCGCGACATAATGAAGATGATGATGGAAGCGATGGATCATATACCCAGCCGAACACTTCGGTCCCAGTGTTGAGCGAGCCCAGCTGCGATATCTCCCCGAAGCGCCAGCCGGCGCCGAACTCGCTTGCGCACTTCGCGTGCGCCCCGCTCAAACCGCCCAGATCGCCGGTATATTCCTGCCAGGTGCGCTTGCAGATCGGCGTGGTGCCGGCACCACCACTGGCCCCGACCACAGAAATCGCGCTGTCCACATAGGCCTTGGTCGCGACATTGTTGTCGGCCACCGGGGGCGCCGCCGTCATCGTCCCGTCGGACGTGATCGTGCCGCTGGAGACAATTGCCTCGGCCGTGACGGTCCCGTTCACCGTGACGTTGCCGCCGGTGATGGTCGGGGCCGCATTGTCGCACTGAACCCGGCTGCCGTCGCTGCGGCAAAGCCGGTTGTTGATCAGCGTTCCCACTTCCGGATCGTCCTCGGTGGTGATGGCCCCGCCCGCGACACCTTCGGTCTGGTCGGGTACGCACTGCCAGCTCCCGCCGGCCGTATCGGTCCACACCAGCTTGGCATTGGTCAGGTGGCAGTAGGGCGGCACCGCGCCGTTGGTCGCGTGCGGGCCAACGGTCGGGTCGGCTTCATCGACGCAAGTCCAGCCGGTTCCGGTCCACTGCAGCATCCGGCCGTCGCCGTCGCACAGCACGATGGGCGCCCTGGCATAGGGTTCGATGTCGGCAAGTTCGGCCTCGGCCGCATCAATGCGCGTTTCATGGCCTGACAGAGTGGAGTCGATCCCGTCGAGCCGGCCTTCATGGCCGTCGATGCGGGTCTCCAGCTCGGTGTCCCTGGCGACGAGGTCCGCTTTCATTTTTGTCGTCAGCGCCTGCAGTCTGGCAATGCCGGCCTGGCCGCGGGCCATGCCGCTGGTGCCGTACACGACGCCCTGGGCAAACGCCGCCGACGGCAGCAGCATCAGCGCCAGACATACTCCTTTGAACGCAAACCGCATATTTGTCTCCTCCGCACGATGATCCGGTTGTCCGGCGTCATGCGAAGCCCCTCCGGGCGGATGGCCCGGAGCCTCGCTGTTCGGGTCGAGCAGAAACTGTCTGCCACGCCGGTGACCCGCTCTTGCTTATGAACGGGCGCGCAATTGCGCGTTCGCGGTTCCTGACAGTCTCCTGACAGGGGGCCGGCTTGCGGGTGCGGCCGAACGGTCGGGGTGGCCTGTCAGGCACTCCGGCGGCGGCGGTCTTTGTCGCCTGCGGCCCGTCCTCCGTCTCTGGGGTGAGTGCGCCCGCATCTTCCGACCTTGCCCGGAGATGGCGGCTCTGACCGGGGCCGCCAGCCGGCGCAACGGCTTCGCCGTCCTCCTCTTGGGTTGCGGTCCTTCGGATGCGCCGGCCGGCTCTGGGGCCCCGGTTCTCCGAGGCCATCGCAAGGCCGTTCGAAAGGCGAGCGGCCCAGGAGACCAAAGGAGGACAGACCGATGACAAAGACCAGGACACGCACCGACGTGCACGCCACCATCACCGACGCGATCGTGGCCGCGATCGAAGCCGGAACCGACGCCTGGCAGATGCCCTGGCACCGCGCAGGCGGCGCGCTATCCCGCCCGGTGAACATCGCCAGCGGCAACCCCTACCGGGGCATCAACATCCTGGCGCTCTGGGTTGCCGCCCAGACCCGGGACTTCACCCGCCCGGAGTGGGGCACCTACCGCCAGTGGGCAGCCAAAGGCGCCCAGGTGCGCAAGGGCGAGAAAGGCACCACGACCGTGTTCTACAGGGAGCTTGCCGTCGAGGCCGAAGACACCGCTGACGACGGCGACACCGCCTCCCCCGAGCGCCGCTGTGTGGCCCGGGCCAACATTGTCTTCAACGCCGACCAGGTGGACGGCTGGAAGCCGGCGCCGACGGAAGCGCCCTCAGTCGGTGAAGAGTTTACGACTGTGGTCAACGCGGAGGCCTTCGTGGCCGCCACGGCTGCCGACATCCGTCAAGGGGGCGACGCAGCCTTCTATCGGCCGGCAACCGACCATATCCAGATGCCGCCGAAGGAGGCCTTCCACGGCAGCCCGACCAGCACGCCCGCCGAGGCCTACTACTCCACCCTCTGCCACGAACTCGTCCATTGGAGCGGTGCGACCCATCGGCTCGATCGGACCCTCAAGACCCGCTTCGGCAGCGAAGCCTATGCCGCCGAAGAGCTCATCGCCGAACTCGGGGCCGCGTTCCTCTGCGCAGACCTCGAGATCAGCCTGGAGCCCCGGCCCGATCACGCCGCTTACGTCGCGACCTGGCTCAAGGTCCTCAAGAACGACACCCGCGCCATCTTCACCGCAGCCTCCAAAGCTCAACAGGCCGTGCAGTTCCTGCATGGCCTCGGAGAGGACGCTGCTGAGCCGAGCAAGACCGACGCGGTCGCCGACGAAGTCGCCGCATAAAGCGGCCTTGCGGTCATGCCGAGCCGGATCTGGTCCGATCCGGCTCAGTGATCGCCGGTCACCGAAACAGCCGCTCAAGCGCGGTGCGCTGGGCGGCGTGTTTGTCCGGGTTCTCCCGCTTCAACCGCTCCAGGTTCCGGAGTTTCCAGCGGACCGCTGGAAGGCCGGCGGCATGCGGCAACCCGATCCGATCGAAGTCGGGCGACGCGTCATGGAGCGCCAGCAGGAAGGCGGCGACATCACCGGTCAGCCTGTCTCGAACATCATGGTGGAGGCGGATGCGTGTGTCCGCCAGCTCCTCTTTGGTGACCGTCTCGCGCGTCATCCCGGCAAACTCCCCGTCGTAAAGGGCTGTGTCAAAGGGTGCCGCCGGGGCCAAAAGCTCGTGCATTGGACGGCCTGAGCTCGCCGCATAGACCAGGAACACGTGGAACAAGTCGTCGGTGAGGCCCTCGTTCTCGTAGAGAAGCTTGATGTCGAAGAGGTCACGCGGGTGCTGGCGATCAAGCGCGGCATGCAGCTTGCCGCCATAGAGGTCTTCGAAGGCGACGACGGGCATTTCGGCAAAGCCGAACGTATCCGTCACCGCGTCCGATGCGATCATCGTCGTTGGTGCGAACACCGTGCCGCGCATCACCGGAGATGTCTCGATCTTGACCTGGGCGCGGCCATTGCCAACCAGGATGCGGGTGTCGGCGTTGCCGCCGCCGGCGACGCGTCGAACCCGGAGCCGTGGGTTGCGTTTCATGATCGTCGCCATGATGCGATCGAGGGTCGCGTTGATGTCGGTCAACGACGCCTCACGGTCACTGACCGGCAGGTAGGTGAGGTCGATATCCACGGACAGACGTGGCAGGTCGCGATAGAAGAGATTGATGGCGGTGCCGCCCTTCAAGGCGAACGCGGCCTCTTTGGCGATGTCGGGCAATACGCTCAGAAGGAGCCGGACCTGCTCCACATAGCGGTCACGCATTGGCGTCGACCTCTGCCGGTTCGGGGGGCAAGAACCCCCTCGGCACCGTGATGTGATAGATCGGATGCAGTTTTCCGCCGGCAACAAGCGCCCGCGGGCCGGCTCCGAGATCGATCTTGTCCATGTCCAGGTGCTTGCGCCAGGCATGCCGGTGCCGGTCGGCAAATACGAAGAACAGGCGCCGAACCTTTATGCTCCGACAGGCCGCAAGCAACGCCATCAGGTGCTTCGGCCGCAACCCGGTCAGGCTCTCGAAGATCCTGTCCAGGGCCTCAAAGCTGGCTTCGTCGGTCAGGTCGTCGAGGGCTTCGAGGACGGCCCGCTCCTGAGACGCCGCCGCCAGCGGCCAGCGCCAGACGGTCACGCTCTGGCCATCGTTCCAGGCTTCCCGGTCCGTCTCGACGATGCCCGTGCGGTCGCCGCCGAACAGGATCCGCCGATGAACGACGAACATCGCGTCGCTCGGCAGCCGCCTCAGCCAGCTCGGCACATCGCCGTAGACGTGGACCTGCGGTGTCCCGCCGAGGGGAAGGTAATGTGCATGGCCGGCGAGCTCGAGGGCGCTTACCCCGCCCAGGTGAACGTCATGCTTCATGACCCGCTGGAGCGACAGCAAGACACTGTCCCAGGGCACCTTGGATGGCGGCCTGACACCGTCCGGCAGGGGGCGCTGGTAGACGCCCCGGATGACGCGCTCCAGCCAGCCGCGCGCGACGTAGTTGTGGATCGATTTGGCGTCGATGCCCTGGGCCCTGAGCCAGCGCGTATCCACCAGATAGCCCGGCGGCACCTTGTCCAAAAGTGGCTTTAAGCGTGGCTGTCTTCGATGGCTCATAGCCATCAAAATCGCACAGAGCGAAAGAAAAGCCAACTATTCCTTTATCATTTCGAAAATTGCATGGTTTTTCGCCGTCAAAAATCGACGTCGTCAAACTTACTGGTGGCCATAGCCGAGCGGATCGAGGACCTGACCGGACGCGACTGTCTGTACGCCGAGACGCTTGGTCCCGTCCCAACAGAGCCCGCGCTGGTCAGGCCGAAGACGGCTAGGGACGAGATCGGCTTTCGGCTGCACCTGGAGACTGTCGGCTGGTCGCTTGGGGTGGGAGCGACGAATACTGACCAGCCACCGGACGACCAGACTGTCAGCTGTTCAGCGGCTTCTGCGATGAGCCCGATCGCTTTAAAGTCGCTCCATGACCGCCGAGCGAATAGAGCGCCGACTGCGACGGATCGATGCCGCCATATCGAAAGCACAGCGCCGGGCTGCATCGCTCGGCGTTGTGCTCGACCATCATGCCGACCGGGCCCTCGGGGCTGCGATCGATGCGGAGGCCAGCCGCGAGGAATTCATTCTGCTCGCCCGCATCGCGTTCCGCGATCCCTACCGTGCTCTGAAAGCCTGGGAGCGGCATGAATGGCGGATCGCCAACCTGACATTGAAGCCCCGGGATGAAGGGGATATCGCCCGCGAGGCCCATGCCGCGATTACCAACGGCAGGAGCCGTTTCGGTCTGGAGCTTCGTGGTCGCCGACGTTTCGGCCGCGAGGACGGCGAACGCATCGCGGCACGCGAAGCTTTGTCCGAAATGGCGGATGCCCGTTCGAACTGGGTTCTCGCGCTTCGTCGGGCGCGGACATTCAGCCAGGCGAGGAACAGCGTGGGGCGCGATCTCGGCCAGGTGCAGAATCGCCTTCGTAGCATCCAGTTGCGCCGTTCGGAGGTGTTGGAGGAATTGCGCGAGGAAAGAGGGCTTCGCTCGGCTGCCCACGAATGGCCAATCTCGAGCCAGGATAGGAAGCCAGACCGCGCCTTTGCCGGTCCTCCTGAATTCGTTGATACGGTCTCGAAACTGGACACGGCGAGGCGGAAAAAAAGCGCCTCGATCGTATCGCCAGCCTGTCAATCGGCGTTCAAACGTCACCCCCGCTCGGCGTGCAATTTTGACCCCCTTGATGAAGGACGGAGCTGCGGCTGCCTGAGCGTCCCGGAGCCGTAGGCGGAGGGGCGGTCAGGCCGCAGCAGGCTGATCGGCCGAGGGGTCAAGTTTGCACGCAGATTGACAGCGATCCTCTTAGGGTCCGGACCCATAAAGGGGATTCCGTTGGAGGCGGGTTTGTGATTCACGGTCTCTGAAGGGAGATCACCGATGGATCGTGATTGCTTCTGGCTCAGCGAAGACCAGTTTGCGCGGCTTCAGCCGTTGCTTCCGACCGATACGCGCGGCAAGCCGCGGGTCGATGATCGCCGAGTTATCAGCGGCATCGTGCATGTTCTGAAGTCGGGCGGTCGCTGGGTTGATGCGCCGTCGGTCTACGGACCTCGCAAGACCCTCTACAATCGCTTCGTCCGATGGGCCGCCAAAGGCGTTTGGCTGGAGATCTTCCATGCTCTGGCCTCCGCAGGGGGACCTCCGGCACAGGTTTTGATCGATTCCTCGGCGGTGAAAGCGCACCGCTGCGCATCCGGCGGCAAAGGGGGGAGCGCGCTCAAGCGATCGGCCGGTCCCGCGGCGGACGCACCACCAAGATCCACGCCCTGACCGACGGCCGATGTCGTCCGATCGCTTTCCTGCTGACGGGCGGCCAGGTTGCCGACTGCACCGCCGCAGATCTGCTGCTGGAGCAGATGCCAAGGAGCCGGATGCTGCTCGGCGACAAGGGCTATGACACCGACGCGATCCGCCGGAAGATTGAGGGAAAAGGGGCAATGCCCAACATCCCGCCGAAGGCCAACCGGCGCTGGAAAAACTGCTTCTCGCCCTTCCTCTACCGCGACCGCAACGCCATCGAGCGCATGTTCGGGAGGCTCAAGGACTTCCGACGCATCGCCACACGCTATGACCGATCGGCAACCAACTTCCTTGCCGCAGTCTGCATCGCCGCAGCCGTCAGCTACTGGTTATGAGTCCGGACCCTAGCACTACTTTGGCAGAAGTGAGGGTATCGCGCTTTGCAGGGAGCAACCACACTGAGGGCATTGCCCGGGCGGCGGTCGCGACAGGCGATCAA
>NZ_JBRJGW010000041.1:0-19594 GCF_053628695.1 Amorphus sp. MBR-141 | reverse complement strand
ATCAGATGCTGGCCTCCACCCCAGCCAGCATCTTGAATCACAAAACGCCCCGAACAGGAATCCCCCCCGATTCAGATAAACAAGGAAACGCTCTAAAGCGCAAAGCCGGACGGAAAACCGCAAGAGCACTTTTCCTGGCTTTGCTTGACCGCGCGCGATCGCGCGCTGGGGGGCGTGATGCGGTGAGGCCTGCCCCGGGCTCTCGCCCTCCTCGGACGTGTACTGGTTCTCCGCCGCCACCCCCAAACTCCGCTCATCCCCGCGAAAGCGGGGATCCATGGGCAGCCGGCCAAAGAGTTCTGAAGCGAGGGCAGGAACCGGCCGCTTCAGCTCTCGCCATGGACCTTTCCGCTGACATGCCCGCAGCCGAGTCTGGATTGGATTATCCCAGCCTGTCCGGAAGCCGAACGGAGTAAGCGCCGACCCCTCCGAAACGCGTCAGCTTTAACTGCAATGCCCTATGGATCCCCGCTTGCGCGGGGATGAGCGGAGCGCGAAAGGTTCTCCGGAACGGCGAGGCGCGTCTCCCCGCCGGCCCCGAAAGAGGACGCCCCCTACCCGCCGAGGTTTGCGTTGAGGAACGCCGTCGTGCGCGCCCACGCCTCGTCCGAGGCCGCCTTGTCGTAGCGCGCCGCGTTGGTGTCGTTGTTGAAGGCATGGTTCACCCCTTCGTAGACGAACACCTCGTAGGGCTTGCCGGCGGCATCCAGCGCGCTGGTGTAGGCGTCGATGCCGGCGTTGATGCGCTCGTCGAGCCCGGCATAGTGGAGCAGCAGCGGCGCCGAGACGTCACCCACCCGGTCGGCCGGCAGCTGGCGCCCGTAATAGGCGACGGCGGCGCCGAGCGGCGTGCCCGCGGCGGCCAGCCGGTTCGCCCAGCCGCCGCCCCAGCAGAAGCCGACCACGCCGACCTCGCCGTTGGTCGCCGGATCGTCGCGCAGCCAGGCGACGGCGGCCTTGAGCGCCGCCTCGACATGCCCGTCGTCCAGCTGGCCGATCAGGTCGCGCGCCTGGTCCGGATCGTCCGGCGTGCCGCCCTTCACCGACAGCAGGTCCGGGGCGAGCGCCACGAAGCCGTCGGCCGCCAGCCGTCGCGCCACATCCTCGGTGTGCGGATTGAGGCCGCGGTTCTCGTGGATGACGATGACGCCGGGCCGCTTCTCCGTGCCCTTCGGCCGCGCCAGGTAGCCGACGACCCGCGTTCCCTCGACGTCGTAGCTCATCCGCTCGGTCTGGATGCGGTCGTCGTCCTCGGCGACGATCGCCGCCTGGGCGTAGTTGTTTTCCAGAAGCGGCAGCAGCGCCGCCGCCGCGGCGGTGCTGCCGGCCAGCCCGGCCAGCCGCGTCATGAAGCTGCGGCGGCTCATGCCGCCGTGGGTGAAAGCGTCGAACAGATCGATGATGTCCTGACGTATCGGCATGTCCCGTCCTCCCGGCTCCGTGTTCCGCCGCGCGGCGGCCCTGACCGCCGCCCGTTGATGGAGCCCGATGATAGGGAAAGCTGCCGATCTCTCCGTCACGATGCGCGCGCGCCGGGATCACAATCTCTCGATGGGCCCCGCGCGGGGCCCGCACCCTTTCGATGGGCCCTCGTGGGGCCCGCACCGCGGGAGCGGTGTCGCCGCGGGCCGCGCCTCAGGCGGGGTCGACCTTCATCGTCACCTTGTTTGGATAGAAGGCGAGGTAATCGCGGATCGCCGCCACCCCGTTCAGCGGCCGCTGGTAGCTCCACACCGCGTTCTCGACGGTGGTTCCGGCGAGCGCGATGGACCAGTAGCTGGCGTCGCCCTTGTAGGGACAGTGGGTGGAATGATCCGACGGCACCAGGAACGAGGCCGCCACGTCCGCCTTCGGGATGTAGTAGACGACCGGATAGGTCGATTCCTGCAGCGTCAGCGCGTGGCGGGTTTCGGCGATGACGGTGTTGCCGATGGTGACGGCGACGTGTCCCTCGAACGGGGCGATGGTGATCGGATGGTCGCGGCTGGTTTCGATCAAGGTGCTCTCCCTCGCAGCCCTTTCCGATCGGCTCAAGTGGCCTGATCGCCGGAAGGCGGCGGACGCATGACGCGCGCGGCAACGGCCCACGCAGCCTCATAAGTCCCGATGCTACGCGAACGTTCCATCGCCCCGCATTCACGTTCGGGCGAGCCCGAGCCGGTCAGTCGTCCCGCTTGCCTGCCGGGTCGTCGGGCGGCAGGTCGTCGTCCGACAGGATGCGCCATTTGGCGCCCTCCATGTCGTCGTACTGGCCGGCGCGCAGCGACCACAGGAAGGCCGCGAGCCCGATCAGCCCGAGGGCCAGCGCCGCCGGCACCAGGATCAGCAGGATGTTCATGCCGGCACCGCCCGGCCGCCCGCCGCCGGTGCCGCCGCGCCGGCATCTGACGCCTCCCGTGGCACCGACTGAGCGCGGAGCGCGTTGGCGGTGACCAGCAGCGACGAGCCGGACATGGCGATGGCGGCGATCAGCGGCGTCGCGTGGCCGGTCACCGCGATCGGCACGGCGATCAGGTTGTAGGCGAGCGCCAGCCCGAGATTCTCCGTCATGATCCGCCGCGCCCGCCGCCCGATGGCGAGCGCGAGCAGGATCGGCGACAGCCGCTCGCCGAGGAACACCACGTCGGCTGCGGCCTGGCTCAGGTCGACGGCCGAGACCGGCGACATGGAGACGCTGGCGGCGGCCAGCGCCGGCGCGTCGTTGAGCCCGTCGCCCACCATCAGGACATGGCGCCCCTGCGCCTGGAGCGCCTCCAGCGCGGCGATCTTGTCGGCCGGCTTCAGCCCCGCCTGCCAGTCCGCGATGCCGAGCTGCCCGGCCACCCGGGCCACCGCCGGCCCCCGGTCGCCGGAGAGGATCTTCACGTCGAAGCCCCGACGCTTCAGCGCCGCCACCGTCTCGCCCGCATCGGGCCGGAGCACCTGCTGCACCGCCAGCACCACGGGGCGCTGCCCCTCAATGCTCAAGCCCACCAGCGTCGCATCGGGATAGCGCAGCGCGACAGCGGCGGCTTCGGCCTCGGCACCGGCGAACGCCGGCTTGCCGAGCCTCACCGCCACCCCGTCGATCAGGCCCGAGACGCCGGATCCGGCCACCTCCCGCAGGTCGGTGGCGGTCCGCGCCGGCCGGCCGCCGCCGGCGATCGCCAGCGACACCGGATGGCGCGAGCCCGCGGCCAGCGCCCGGGCCGCCTCCAGCGCCACCTCGGGCACCTCGTCCGCGTTGGCGATCCGGGCCGAGGGTGTGGTCAGGGTGCCGGTCTTGTCGAAGACGACGGTGTCGACCACCGCCAGACGTTCCAGCGCATCGCCCGCGTGCAGCAGCAGGCGGTTGCGGAAGAAGGCACCCGCCGCCGTCACTTGCACCGCCGGCACGGCGAGCGCGATGGCGCAGGGGCAAGTGATGATGAGGACGGTGATCGCCACCACCAGCGACCGCTCCACGCTGGCGCCGAGCGCCAGCCAGGCGAGGAAGGTGACGAGCGCCGCGCCATGCACGAACGGCGCGTACCAGCGCGCCACCCGGTCGGCCAGCGCGACCGAGCGCGAGCGCGCGGTCATCGCCTTGTCGAGGAGCCGGTTGACCTCGTCGAGCAGCGTCCCCTCGCCGGCCGCCGCGACCCGCACGGTGAGCAGGCCTTCGCCGTTGAGCGTTCCGGCGAACACCCGGTCGTCGACGCCCACCGGCTGCAGCATGGTCTCGCCGGTCACCAGCGACTGGTCGATCTCCGAGGTGCCGGCAATCACCGTTCCGTCCACGGGCACCCGCCCGCCGGCCGCCACCTGCACAAGCGTGCCCGCGCCGACCTCGGCGACCGGAACCTCGCGCAGCGACCCGTCGTCGGCCACCAGCACCGCCGTGTCGGCGCGCAACGCCGCCAGGTTCTCCGCGAACGTGCGGGTCCGCCGCCGCATCACCTGGTCGAGCACCCGGCCCAGCAGCAGAAAGAACAGCAGCATCAGCGCGGATTCGAAATAGGTGTCGGCGCCGGCCGTCAGCGTTCCGTAGAACGACAGTCCCAGCGCCAGGATCACCCCCAGCGCGATCGGCACGTCCATGTTGACCCGGCCGTGGCGCACGGCAGTGAAGGCGCTGCGGTAGAAGGTCTGCCCCGCATAGGCCGCCGCCGGCAGCGCGATCAGCGCCGACATCCAGTGGAACAGCAGCCGCGTTTCGGGCGTGATGTCGGAGACGTTGCCCGACCACACCGAGACCGAGAACAGCATCACGTTCATCGCCGCGAAGCCGGCCACCGCCAGCGCCCGAAAGAGCGCGTTGCGCTCGCGGCGAAAGCTGTCGTCGATCTGGCCGCGGACGAACGGCCGCGCCTCGTAGCCGATGTCGGCGAGCGTCGCGACGATGGCGCCGCCGTCGATCGTCTCCGGCCGCCAGGTCACCGCCAGCCGCCGGTTGGAGAGGTTCACCCGTGCCCGCTCGATGCCGGGCACGGCGCCGAGGCTGCGCTCGATCTTGCTCATGCAGGCGGCGCAGTGGATGCCGTCGACGGCCAGCTCCATCGAGCGCCGGCCGTCGGCGCCGGCCTCGGAAAACGCGCTCCAGTCGCGCTCCGCCATCACTCCCGCCGCGGGCGTCATCGCACCTGGCCGTTCCCCGTGATGACGATGCGGTTGACTGAGCGGAACGTCGCCCCGTCGCCGGCCTTCGCATCGATCGTCAGGTCGTACTGTCCCGCCGGCAGCGGATCCGCCAGCCCGCCGTAGAGGCCGACCTCGCCCTCCGACAGGCTGACGTGCCGGTCGAGCCCGTCATGGGTGGGGCTCGCCAGCGTCGCCGTCACCGACAGGCCGGCGAGCGGCGCGCCGTCGCGGTCGTTGGCGTCGAGGCGGATCGCCACGGGCTCCGTCGGCCCGCCGGCGGAGACGCTCTCGTCCATTTCCCAGCCGAGATCGCGCTGCAGCTTCGCCGCCTCCAGCAGCTCCGGATACTCCCGCCCCGCCTGGTAGGCGCTGTTGGTCACCACGCCCGGAAACGACCCCACCGCCAGCCAGATGAGGATGACGTTCGCCACCGCGATGATGCCGAAGAAGCCCACCAGCCCGAGGAAGACCTTGCGGCCGGTGAGCCGGAAGCCGGTGGCGGTGTCTGCGGAAGCCGTCGTCATGTCGCTTTTCCCATGGGAGGAACCCGTACCCCGCGCCGCTTCCGATGAGCGGCGCCGGCCGTCGGTCGTCTATTGCGTCTTGAAGGTGTCCACGGCGCTGGCCCGCTCGCCGTCCTTCACGTCGACGATCTGGAACGTCACGTCGGTCGCCGGAGGGATGTCCTCGCCGGTCGGCGTAAACACCAGCACGCGGATCTCGCGGCTGCGGTCGGGGCCCACCGTGACCACCGGGTTGCCCTCGATCGTCTGGTCGATGCCGATCGCCTCCAGCCGCGCGTCGGCGGGCAGCCCGGCGACCTGCAGCAGGAACGTCCGTTCGATCGGCCGCTTGTTGAGCAGCCGCACGGTGTAGCCGTTGCGGATCCCGCCGTCGGACAGCTGCACGAACACCGGGTTGCGGTCGTGCAGCACGCTGATGTCGGAGAACGAGCGCGAGGTCAGGGTGTAGAGCATGATCGAGCCGACCAGCGCGATGATCGCCGCGTAGATGACCGTGCGGGCGCGGACCATCTTGTAGATCGGCGGCTTGCCGGCGGCGCGCAGCTCCAGGTTCATGTCGGTGTCGTAGCCGATCAGCCCGGTCGGCCGGCCGACCTTCTCCATCACCGTGTCGCAGGCGTCGATGCACAGCCCGCACTGGATGCATTCCAGCTGCAGCCCCTTGCGGATGTCGACGCCGGTCGGGCAGGCCTGGACGCACTGGTAGCAGTCGATGCAGTCGCCGGCCGGCAGGCCCTGCTCGGCGCGCTTCGCCATCTCCTTCAGCGAGCCGCGCGGCTCGCCGCGATCGGTCTTGTAGGTGACGTTGAGGGCCCACTCGTCGGTCAGCGCCGCCTGGATGCGCGGCCACGGGCACATGTAGATGCACACCTGCTCGCGCATCATGCCGGCGAGCGCGTAGGTGGTGAAGGTGAACACCGCGACGAACACGTAGGTGATCATCGACGCCTGGCCGGTGAAGATGTTCACCACCATCGTCGGCGCGTCGCCGAAATAGAGGATCCAGGCGCCGCCGGTCCACATGGCGATCGCCAGCCACAGGATGTGCTTGATGCCCTTCTTGGCGAGCTTCTGGGCGCTCATCGGCTTGCCGTCGAGGATCATCCGCTCGCGGCGGTCGCCCTCGATCCAGCGCTCGATCAGCATGAACAGGTCGGTCCACACCGTCTGCGGGCAGAGGTAGCCGCACCAGACCCGCCCGGCGAGGGCGTTGATCAGGAACAGGCCGAGCGCCGCCAGGATCAGCAGGCCGGTGACGTAGTAGACTTCCTGCGGCCAGATCTCGATGGAGAAGAAATAGGCCCGGCGGCCGTCCAGGTCGATCAGCAGCGCCTGGTCGGGCGCGTTGATGCCCCGGTCCCAGCGCACGAACGGCAGGAAATAGTAGATGCCCAGCGTGACGGCCAGCACGCCCCACTTGATGCGTCGAAACCGCCCGTGCACGGCCTGCGGATAGATCTTCTTCGCCGCCACGTACATGGGTGCATCGCCGGCCGCTCCGCCGCCCGATGTATCGACACGCATCGTCATGTCCTTCGCAATCTCTCGGCCCGAATGAGATCCGCAATCGGCTCGTCAGGCAGAATGGTCGCGAAAAAACCGGGGTGCCTTGATTGGCATCAAGGGCGGGGCGCAATGCCGCAGCGCGGGAAGGAGAAAGGTGGAAGCCGGACTTCCATCACCGGACGGCCCCGGTGAGCCGCCCACGGCGCAACCGCGCACGGGCCGGAGGCCGCGCCCCGCGTGTGCAGCGAGCCCAGGCCCGCCGGTCTGGGTTACTTCCGCCGGTTCTCGCCGACGCCGAACAGCCGGCCGCGCTCGGTGATCAGCACCGCGATCAGCGAGGCGACGGCGAAGCCGGCGAAGCCGCGGATCATCGGCTGCACCGTGCCGTCGAAGCTCTGGCCGACGAGGGTGCCCAGCACCGCGCCGACGCCGGTCATGTAGGCGCCGATCAGCGACGACCCCATGCCGGCCACCCGGCCGAGCGGCTCCATGGCGATGGCGTTGAAGTTGGGCAGGATCAACCCGACGCAGAAGAACGCCGCGCCGAAGAAGCTGGTGAAGGCCACCAGCGACAGCGGCGAGATCTCGTCCACCACCATGCAGACGAACATGATCAGCGCCATCGCCACCAGCGCGCTGTGCGACAGGCGGCGCATGCCGAGACGCTCGACCATCGTGGCGTTGGCGAGCGACGCCGCGGACATGAACACCGCCACCGCGCCGAAGAAGATCGGGAACGAGGCGCCGAGCCCGAACACCTCCTGGTAGACCTGCTGGGCGGAGCTCACGTAGCCGATCAGCGACCCGAACATGAAGCCGAGCGAGATCGAGTAGCCGACCGACTGGCGGGTGGTCAGCACCGTCTTGAACGCCTTGACGAGCCCCGCGACCGACAGCGGCGTGCGGTCTTCCGGCGGACACGTCTCCGGCAGCCGGATGCCGGCCCAGAGGATGAGCGTCACCCCGACGAGCAGCAGGAAGGCGAACATCCACGTCCACGGGCCGAACGTGCTGATGGCGCCGCCCACCGACGGCGCGATCACCGGCACGATGATGAACACCATCATCACGAAGGACATCACCTTGCCCATCGCCCGGCCCTCGAAGCGGTCGCGCACCATGGCGATGGCGATCACCCGCGGGCCGCCGCAGCCGATGCCCTGCACCAGCCGCCCGGCGAGGAGATGGCCGAACTCCGGCGCCAGCATGCACAGCACCGTGCCGACGAGGTAGATGGCGAGGCTGACATAGAGCACCGCCTTGCGGCCGAACCGGTCGGAGAGCGGACCGTAGATGATCTGCCCCAGCGCGAAGCCGATCATGTAGACGCCCACCACCAGCTGCCGGTGGTTGACGTCGGCGATCGAGAAGGCGTCGCCGATCTCCGGCAGCGCCGGCAGCATGACGTCGACCGAAAACGCGGTCAGCGCCATCATCAGGGCGATGATCCCGATGAATTCGACGAACGGCAGGCCGAGCTTCTCGCGGGCTTGCCGGCGGGCGGCTTCCATCGGGTCGGCGGAGGATGTGTCGGGATTTCGCATAGGGTCTGATACCCGGTCTTGGGCCTTCTCGCCATGCGCGGACCGGGTTGCTCCCCCACCCCCGCTGCATGGCGATCGTGTCACCAGCGTCACGAAACCGGGGATCGGGGGGCGGAATCGGGGGGGCGGGCGGCGGTGCCGGTCAGCGGATTCGCCGGATCGAAGGCGTAGCCGAACGTCTCGAAGCGCAGCGACAGGGCATCGACCAGCAGCAGCTTGCCGACCAGGCCGGAGCCGATGCCGAGGATCTCCTTCAGCACCTCCAGCGCCTGCAGCGTGCCGACCAGCCCGGTCAGCACGCCGAGGATGCCGGCCTCCGCGCAGGTCGGGATGATGCCGGCCGGCGGCGCCTCGGGGAACAGGCAGCGGTAGGTGGGATTCGGCGTGCCGTCCGCGCCCGTCTCGAACGGTCGCAGCGTCGTCAGCGATCCGTCGAACCGGCCGACCGCCGCCGTCACCAGCGGCCGCCTCTCCCGGCAGCACGCATCGGAGACCGCATAGCGCGTGGCGAAGTTGTCCGACCCGTCGGCGACGATGTCGTAGCCGCGCACCAGCTCCCCGGCGTTCTCCCCGGTGAGCCGCACGCCGTGGCCGACCACCTGGACGTTGGGGTTGAGGTCGGCGACCGCATCGGTGGCCGAGGCGACCTTGGTGCGGCCGACGTCGGCGGTGCCGTGCAGGATCTGCCGCTGCAGGTTCGACAGCGCCACGGTGTCGTCGTCGACGATGCCGATGGTGCCGACGCCGGCCGCCGCCAGGTACTGGATCAACGGCGAGCCGAGCCCGCCCGCCCCGATCACCAGCACCCGCGCCGCCTTCAGCTTCTGCTGGCCCGGGCCGCCGACCTCGGGCAGCACCAGGTGGCGGGCATAGCGTTCGATCTCGTCGGGGGAAAAGCTCATCGCCTGATCTGACCACGCCGGCCGCCCGGGTCAAGCGCGCCCTGCAGGCGAGAGCCTTTTCCGATCAGGTGGAACCACCCGATCGACAGGAAACGGCTCCAGTTTCAAGACCTTGAAACGGCATCAGCAACGCGCCGCAAGTCCCTGTCATTCAACGTGTTTTACCGGAATTTCTGCGGTTCCCAGGCGCGCGGCGTCAGCCCGCCCGTCGAACCGAACCCGCCGGCGCCGCGCGCCGTTTCCGGCAGCGTGTCGGCCTCCTCGACGGCGACCTGCAGCACCGGCGCCACCACCAGCTGGGCGATCCGGTCGCCGCGGGCGATCGTCACCGGCTCGCTGCCGAGGTTGATCAGCAGCACCCCCACCTCGCCGCGATAGTCGGCATCGATGGTGCCCGGCGCGTTGAGGACGGTCAGGCCGTGCTTGGCCGCCAGCCCCGAGCGCGGCCGGACCTGGCCCTCGGTGCCGGCCGGCAGGGCGATCTCCAGCCCGGTCGGCACCTGCACCCGCGCCCCCGGCGCCACCGTCAGCGGCGCGTCCGCGGCGATCGCCGCCGTCAGGTCGAGCCCGGCCGCGGCGGCGGTCTGGTAGGCCGGCAGCGGCAGGCCCGCCGCGTGCGGCAGCCGGCGGACGACGAGGCTCGGGCGGGTGCTCATTCGGACGCCTGTCCTTCGGGTTCCGGACGTGTCGCCGCCAGCCGGTCGGCGATCAGCGCCACCAGCCGGGTCGCGACCTCGTCCTTGCTGAGCTTGGGCCATGCGTCGACGCCGGCGCTGCTGACGATGCGCACCGTGTTGTCCGTCCCGCCCATCACCCCGGTCGCCGGGCTCACGTCGTTGGCGACGATCAGGTCGGCGCCCTTGCGGGCGAGCTTGGCGCGGGCGTTGTCGATCAGGTCGTTGGTCTCGGCCGCGAAGCCCACCACCAGCCGCGGCCGCAGGGTGTGGTGGCGGCCGATCGAGGCGAGGATGTCGGGGTTCTCGACGAGTTCGAGCATCGGCGGTGCGCCGTCGGCCTGCTTCTTGAGCTTCTTCTCCGACGCGGTCGCCACGCGCCAGTCGGCGACGGCGGCGGCCATCACCGCCACGTCCACCGGCAGCGCCGCCTCCACCGCCGCCAGCATGTCGGCGGCGCTTTCCACCGCCACCAGCGACACGCCCGCGGGCGGCGGGATCTCCACCGGGCCGCTGATCAGCGTGACCTCGGCCCCGGCGGCGGCCGCCGCCGCGGCGATCGCGTGGCCCTGGCGGCCCGACGAACGGTTGGCGAGGTAGCGGACGGGATCGATCGGCTCGTGGGTCGGCCCGGAGGTGACCAGCATCCGGCGGCCGGCGAGCGGCTTCGGTCCGCCGATCAGCGCCGGCCCGGCGCCGAACGCGGCCTCGATCGCGGCCAGGATCTCCATCGGTTCCGCCATCCGCCCGGCGCCCGCCTCGCCGCGCTCGGCCATCGCGCCGACGCCCGGCCCGACGACGCGCACGCCGTCGGCGATCAGCTGGTCCATGTTGCGGCGGGTGGCCGGGTGCTCCCACATGCGCGGGTTCATCGCCGGCGCGATCAGCACCGGCTTGTCGGTGGCGAGAAGCGCCGTCGTCGCCAGGTCGTCGGCGTGGCCGCCGGCCATCTTGGCGATGAGGTCGGCGGTGGCCGGCGCCACCACCAGCAGGTCGGCGTCACGCGACAGGCGGATGTGGCCGATGTCGCTCTCGCGCGTCAGGTCGAAGAGGTCGCGGTGGACCGGCTCGCCGGCGATCGCGCCGACGGTGAGCGGCGTGACGAAGGCCTCGGCGGCCGGCGTCATCACCGGCACGACGGTCGCCCCCCGCTCCTTCAGCCGCCGGATCAGCTCCAGCACCTTGTAGGCCGCGATGCCGCCGGCGATGACGAGCAGGATGCGCTTGCCGTCCAGCATCGATCGACCCTCGGGCGCCACGGCGCGAAACCCGGTCAGAAGCCGCCGCTGGTGAAGCTCCGCGGCGCGGCGGAGACGACGCGGCTGTTGCCGCCGCCGATCTCGTAGACCGCGAGACCGCGTTGGCTGCGCCCGTCCGACAGGAAGCGGAAGATGCCGTCGACGCCCAGGAAGCCGTCGGCGTTGGTCAGCATCTCGTCGGTGAAGGCGCCGGCGCTGCGCGCCCGCACCAGCCCGGCGGCGAGGCTCGTCGCGTCATAGGCGAGCGAGGCTGTGCGCGGCGGCGCGGCGCCGTACTGGCGCTGGTACTTGGCGGCGAACGCCTCGTAGCCCTTGCGCTCGGGCGCCGGATACCAGCTGCCCGCCAGCGACTGCGCCTGCAGGACGTTCGGGTTGTCCCACTGGCCGGAGCCGAGCAGCTTGGCGCTCGACAGGCCGGCCTCCGACAGCGCGCCGGCGAGGATCTGCGGGTCCTGGCCGCCGTTCGGCATGAACACCGCGTTGACCGACCCCTTGGCGGCGATGGCGCGCGCCTTGGCGGCCATGTCGGCCGGGTCAGGCTTGTAGCGTTCGACCGCGATCACCTGCCCCTTGGAGCGGGAGACGGCCTCGCGGAAGGCGGCTTCCATCACCAGCCCGTAGCCGTTGTCGGGCACCAGGGCGGCGAACGACGTGCGGCCCTGGGAGGCGGCGTAGGAGATGATGCGGTCGGCATCCTGGCGCGGCAGGAAGCTCAGCAGGTAGACGCCGCGGCGCGCCACCGTCGCGTCTGTGGAGAACGCGATGATCGGCACGCCCGCCTGGCGCGCCGGTGCCGAGGCGCCGGCCACGGCCGAGGAGAACACCGGGCCGAGCACCAGCTTGGCGCCCTCGCCGATGGCGGCCTGGGCGGCGTCGCGGCCGCCGGTGTCGGTGCCGCCGGTGTCGCGCACCAGGATGCGGATGTCGGAATTGGGGAAATCGTTCATCGCCAGCGCGGCGGCGTTGCGGAAGGCGGTCGCCAGACCCGATGCCTCGCCGCCGGCCGACATCGGCAGCAGCAGCGCCACCGGAACCGAGCCGGATCCCAGCACCTCGCCGCGCGGCTGCGCCGTCGGCTGAGTGGGCTGAGCCGGCGTCTGCGGGCCGGTGGGCGAGCTGACGCACGCCGCGACCAGTGCCGCGATGCCGGCGACGGCCCCGAGGCGGGCGAGAACGGCGAACCGGTGCGACCGGAGGCTAGTCATGACGAACGGATCCTCTCCCGAGCCTTGCGCGCCCCCCGAACCCGGCGCAGGGTCTGGGGGTCGGCCCCACCAAACACCGGTGAATGCGGATCCGCAAGGGGTTCGTCTTCCAATACTTACAAAGCCCTATGACCGAATCGCGACGAACGCCGAACTTTTCCATCGACAGCGCCCGCTTCGATGCGCCGCCCCTGGACCCGGGGCTGTACATCGTCGCAACGCCGATCGGCCACCTGGACGACATCACCCTCAGGGCGCTGAAAACGCTCGCCGCCGCCCACGTGGTGTACTGCGAGGACACCCGCGTCACCCGGGTGCTGCTCGACCGCTACGGCATCCGCACGAAGACCTCCAGCTACCACGAGCACAACGCCGTCCGGCAGCGGCCGAAGATCCTCGAACGGCTCGCCGCCGGCGAGGCGGTGGCGCTGGTCTCCGACGCCGGCACGCCGCTGGTCTCCGACCCGGGCTTCCGCCTCGTCGAGGAGGTCGCGGCGGCCGGCCACCGGGTGTTCCCGATCCCCGGCGCCTCGGCGCTCACCGCCTCGCTGATGGCGGCGGGCCTGCCCACCGACACCGTCGTCTTCCTCGGCTTCCTGCCGTCGAAATCCGGCCCGCGCCGCCGCCGGCTGGAGACCTTCTCGCGCCAGCCGGCGAGCCTCGTCTTCTACGAATCGCCGAACCGGCTGGCCCAGTCGCTCGTGGAAGCCGCCGAGATCTGCGGCTCTGAGCGCCCCGCCGCCGTCTGCCGCGAGCTCACCAAGCGCTTCGAGACGATCTCGCGCGGCACGCTGGGCAGCCTGTGCGCCACCTATCCGCCCGACACGAAGATCAAGGGCGAGATCGCCGTGGTGATCTCCCCGCCCGAGGCGGAGGCTGCCAGCGAGGCCGACGCGGAGGACCTGCTGAAGGCCGCCCTCACCCGGCTGCCGGCAGGCAAGGCCGCCGCCGAGGTCGCCCGCATCACCGGCCGCGACCGTCAGGAGCTGTTCCGGCTGGCGCTGTCCTTCAAGGAGCCCGCCGCCGGCAAGGCGGCCCCCGCCGGCAAGGATGCCCCCGCCGGCGGGGACGCCCCGGCCGGGCGGGACGCCGCCCCCGGCGACGGCGAGGCCTGACCATGGTCGTGGCGCCGTCCCGCCGGCGGGCCTACCGCCTGGGGCTCGCGGCGGAGACCCGCGCCGCGCTGGCGCTGATGCTCAAGGGATACCGCATCCTCGGCCGCAGGGTGCGCACCGGCGCCGGCGAGATCGACATCGTGGCCCAGCGCGGATCCACCGTCGCCATCGTCGAGGTGAAGGCGCGCACCGAGCTCGCCGCCGCCCTTGAGGCCGTCGGCCCCGGCGCCCAGGCGCGCCTCGTCCGGTCCTCGGCGGCGTGGCTGGCGCGCAACCCGCGCTACGGCTGCCATACCATCCGCTTCGACATCGTCGTCGTGCGGCCGGCCCGCTGGCCGATACACCTCGTGAACGCCTTCGACGCGAGCCGCTAGCCCGTCCCTGACCCGTCCCTTCCCGTCCCTTCCCGGCGCCCACCGTCTGGACCCGCCCGCCATTCTGGCGCATCAAGAACCCAACCGGGCCCGCGCGGCCCCGACAGCGTTTTGGAGACCAGCATGACCCTCAAGGTCGCGGTCCAGATGGACCACATCGAGACGATCAAGATCGCGGGCGATTCCACCTTCGCCCTGCTCCTGGAGGCGCAGGCCCGCGGCCACGCCCTGTTCCACTACACCACCGACCGGCTGGCCGAGACGGCCGACGACCTGCTCGCCGCCCTCGAGCCGCTGACCGTCAGGGACGAGGCCGGCGCCCACTTCACCCTCGGCGCGCCCGCCCTCACCTCGCTGAAGGACGTCGACGTCATCCTGATGCGCCAGGATCCGCCCTTCGACCTCGCCTACATCACCGCCACCCACATGCTGGAGCGCATCCATCCGGACACGCTGGTGGTCAACGACCCGGCCGCCGTGCGCAACGCGCCGGAGAAGCTGTTCGTCATGCGCTTTCCGGAGCTGATGCCGCCGACGCTGATCACCCGCGACCGCGCCGCCATCGACGCCTTCCGGGCCGAGCACGGCGACATCGTCATGAAGCCGCTGTTCGGCGCCGGCGGCCAGGCGGTGTTCCGGCTGACGGCCGACGACCTCAACTACGGCTCGCTCTACGACTTCTTCGCCGCCACCTTCCGCGAGCCCTGGGTGATCCAGCGCTTCCTGCCGAAGGTGAGCGAGGGCGACAAGCGCATCATCCTGGTCGACGGGGACTTCGCCGGCGCGGTCAACCGGGTGCCCCAGAAGGGCGACCTGCGCTCCAACATGGTGCGCGGCGGGGCTGCGGCGGCGACCGAGCTCACCGAGCGCGAGCGCGAGATCGTCGCCACCGTCGGCCCGGCGCTGCGCGAGGAGAAGATCCTGTTCGCCGGCATCGACGTCATCGACGGCAACCTCACCGAGATCAACGTCACCTCGCCCACCGGCATCCGCGCCGTCGCCCGCCTCGGCGGCCCCGACGTCGCGGCGATGATCTGGGACAAGATCGAGGCCGACCGGGGGTAGCGCCGGGGCCGGAGAGGCGACGGCCGGCGGTCACGGCCGGTTCCTGTCACCCGCAGGCGCAGCCGTGGCTTTCGCCGACCCGCCGCGCGGCGCAATCGCGGTGTGGGGCCGTTGAGGACAAGACATCATTTCGTGGCCGTGATCCCTGGCGCCTGCCGCGAATCGAAGCGGCGCTGAACGATCTGTGCCTGTAGAGACTTGTCTACGTGGACGCCCGTCGCGCGCGGCGCCAACAGTCTTGCTCCTCCCGATCCAACGGCCCTCGATCGAACGACATGCACGAAACGGCTTTCTTCGAATTCAACCCTTATCACCTGGCTCTTGCGACGGGCGGTCTGGTCGTCATTCTTGCTTGCTGGGTGCCCCGCCTTTTGTCGCGGCGGGAGCCTGTGGCAGCGGCTCTGATGCTGATGTTCGGCACAGGAGCCGCGCTTCTCGTGCCCGACCTTGCCCTGTTGCCCGACCCGCGCGAGTATCCGCGCGCCTGGGAATTGGTCAGCGAACTGACGGTCATCGTCGCGCTGTTCGGGGCCGGCATGAAGATCGACGCGCTCCGGCCCTGGCGGCGCTGGGTGCCCACCGCAAGGCTGCTGGTGGTGGCGATGCCGATGACCATCGCCGCCGTGGCGATCCTGGGAGCGACGCTTGCCGGGTTGACACTCGCCGGAGCCATCCTGCTGGGCGCCGTGCTGGCACCGACCGACCCGGTGCTGGCGGGCGATGTACAGGTCGGCCCTCCGCAGGAGGGCTCCGAAGCCCCTGTCCGCTTTACGCTGACGACCGAAGCAGGGCTCAATGACGGTCTGGCCTTTCCCTTCGTCTATCTTGGCCTGATCGTCGCCGCGGAAGGGACCGGCTTCAGCCGGCTGCTCACCGAGTGGCTTCTCATCGATGTGGCCTACCGCATCGCCGCGGGCGCGGCGATCGGGTGGCTCGGCGGACGGGCGCTTGGCTGGGTGCTGTTTCGACTCCCGTCGGAGGCACCGCTGGCCGAGACAGGTTCCGGAATCATCGCGCTCGCCGGCGTCCTGCTCTGCTACGGCTCAACCGAGTTGGCCGAGGGCTACGGCTTCATCTCGGTTGCGATCATGGGTCTGACTCTGCGCCGCATGGAGGCGCATCATCACTTCCACCGGCGCCTGCACGACTTCTCCGAGACGATCGGCCACGCGCTGACGGCGGCCCTGTTGGTCGCGCTCGGTACGATGCTCCCCGTGCTTCTGGCCGGGCTCACCTGGGAGCTGGTCGCCATTGCGTTCATCCTTCTGATCCTGGTCCGTCCGCTGATTGCCTGGATCTCGCTTCTGGGTACGGGGATGGGGCGCCACGACCGGGCGATTGTCTCCGTTTATGGGGTGCGCGGCATCGGGTCGGTCTATTACCTCTGCTATGCGGCCACTCACATCGAGTTCCACGACGAAGCCGCACTCTGGTCCCTCGTCGCGCTGGTCATCCTGCTGTCGACGATCCTGCACGGCTTCACCGTGGGCTGGGCGCTGGACCACGCAAGTGAAGAGCGCGGAGCACGAGGGTGGAAGGCGCAGCCCGGCCGATAGCTGGAAGATGACGGCAGCGGTTGGCTGAACCGGTGCTCCGATTCATGCGGCTTCGCGCCGGCAGGCCTCTGCCGCGAGAGAGGCGCACGGCGGGCGCGTGCTGCCTCCGGTATCGGTCGGCCGGGACGCAACCGGCGAACGGACAGTTGCCGCCAGCACGGCCGACCTCGCGATCCTCGAGCCAGATCTTCCAGAGGAGGCGGTTTTCCGCCGCGTCGACGGCCATGAGGGCGAGCCCCGGGCGTCGTGCGGCGCGCGGCAGGAGCGAAGATCCTGTTCGCCGGCATCGACGTCACCGACGGCAACCTCGCCGAGATCAACGTCACCTCGCCCACCGGCATCCGCGCCGTCGCCCGCCTCGGCGGCCCCGACGTCGCGGCGATGATCTGGGACAAGATCGAGGCCGACCGGGGGTAGGCCCGGAAGGACGGCACACCATCGACCGGCCCGGCCGCCCCGGTAGCCGGGCGCGGTGGTCGTCATCCCCGAGGCCCACAGGGTCGGGGGCTGAGGCGGCGCGGGTGGTGGCTGAAGCGGCGCGGCCCGGGCCCGTAGTGGTCGCCGTCTCCCGAGAGGCACCCCGCGCCTTACGCCCGAGCCGGACGACAATGCGCCGCCCCTTGCCCAAGCGGGAAAGCCGCGGTCAGACGGACCCGTCGGGAGGGGGGGGTGCCCGGCGAGTGCGGCCATCAGGGACCAGCCTCCGGAACGGCCGCTGCGTTCGCTACGGTCATTTGAGCGGACATGCGAAATGACTGAAAGCCGACATCGGCTGCACGCCAATGTCGGTTCTTTCACCAGCTCCGCCGTTGTTCTGAATGTGCTTTTCAAGTTTGCAGTTTGGCGTGTGGTGTGACGTTCAGCGGGTGCCTTCAAGCGCACGATAGTGCACAGTATCGTGCTGCCGAACAGCATCCAGGATGCAATTCACGATTGCCTGCGCTTCGCTCATGTCCGGAAGGCGCATGCCCCCGCCTCTGGAAAGCGTATGCGAATGGAAATGCATGAATTTGCGGGCGCGCTCAGCATCGACCGGATCGGAAATGAGGTCGCCAATGCTGCCATCGACGTTAGCATGTTCCATGAACTTGAAGGCGACGTACCCTTCGACGAAGCGTCGCGCCATGTTGCCAAGGTTAAAGATCACTTGATGATCGTTCTGCGGATTCTCCGCGAAATTCGCAAGCTGATGAAAGAGGTACAGGTATTCAGAGCGATATTTCCTGATCGACTCAGGACATTCAATCAGCCTTGACGCAATGATTCCGTTGGAATCAATGCGTTCGACAAGAAAGGTCTGAGACATGGGCGTATTCATTTTCGTGACCCAATCGAGCATAAGATGGAAAAACTCGTGGCTGTGGGTCGATATAAAGAGCTGCTTCGCTAGGCACTCATGCCTGGGCGCAGTCTCATTACGCCTATAAAACGTGTTGCGGATGAAAGCGCAGACATGCAGCAAGTGATGTGCATCGAGACTTGAGATGGGATCGTCGATATAAACGATAGTCTGGGAAAGATCGTTACCGCTTTCGAGCAGCTTGGTGATGAAGTAACAGAACGCTATCGCCGTTCGCTCGCCTTCGCTTAAGTTTCGTGCGGGCTCTGCACCGCGCATGAGTAGGAAGCGGTCGTCGTCCGTAACCTGTACCTGAATGTCAGACTTTCCGAAGAACCGGTGCAGCGTATTGTTGATGGCGTCGGCGCCACGAGTTGCGTTGGAAAGCGCGGCCTGAAGCCTCGCGATCTCGATGCCGTGAGCAACTTCCTCGCGCGCGGCGTTCTCTGCCGTTTCCTTCAGTTCACTGATACGGTCTTCTTTCGCGAGACGATCGACACTCCGCATCGCTTCGACGGTTATATGATTTTTCAGGATTGCAATCGCCGCATTGCGCTCCGCCGTGAACTCCTTCGTCCGACCGTTGCAGACCTCGATTAATGCCGCGAACCGTTCAACCGCGGCAGAAAGATCAACCGCGTCAGGTTTTATGTCAGGCGCCTTGACGATATCAAACGGATTGGCCTGCTTGCGCTCAAGCGCTTCGATCATTCCATCAAGCGATGAGTTCCAGGCATCACGCGCTTCGGTGAGTTGCCGGTTGGCTTCGCCATGCTCAGCTTGCAGATCGGTATAAAAGGCGGCCTTTCCGTAAGCGCTATCCACGTACTGCGTCTTCATCCCGGAGAACTCATCGATAGCTGTCCCGATGCGGCGCCTAAGGTCGTCGAAGGCATCGGAGAAATGAGCGTTCAGTGCTTGAATGCGTTCAGAAGAAAGAAGACCTTCGCAGAATTCGCAGCGTTCCTTGCCTTCATGCAGACGGCGTCCTCGCTCGACCCAGTCGGCAATATCAGGATTGGCAACTAGCCGGTCGATCGTTCCGGACGATCCGAGCTGTTCGGAAAGGAGAGCGGCCCCATTCAGCCAGAGCCGACTAAGCCAGGCCGCATCGAGGGTAATCGCAAGTTCGGGCAGTTCGTCTTTCTGTTCCGCAGCGACCTTCGATCGGGCGGCTCTAACATCGGTGGTTGAAAGCTCGTCCGGCAGCGTGCCTTTCCAGGTTTCGATGATTGGCTTTAGATGGCGGCGATCGAAACGCCCAACTGGAAGCTCCTTGTTAATACTTCCGGCACATTCGGTCTCTGCTTTCCCGATCGCATCTTCCAACTGATTCTTTTCGTAAATTGCCTTGGCACGAATACTTTCTGCTTCGACGCGCTCGGCTTTCTTCCTCTCAAGCTCCTCACGAAGCGCGATATTCTCGGCGCCAAGTAGCAAGATTGGGTTGAAACCTTCCGCGTCATCCCAGAGAAGGTGCTCTTTGCGAAAATCCTCATTGAAAACGCGGACATTGCAGGAAGCAGCAAACTTTTGATCGTGCTGGATGGCGTTGTCATCCGTGATCGAGAACCGAGCCTGCGGATAGTCGGGATGGAGGGCGCCGGTCTCCAGACAACGAAACACGCGGGAGAGGGTCGTCTTTCCAGAATAATTCCAGCCGTAGATGAGATTGAATGGGGCGAACTCCGGTAAGGAGCCGCCCGTGAAATGACAAAACACGCCGAAATTGTCTAAACCATCGATTTTTCTAAACACCGTCTGTACGACCCTCTATAGGCCCTCTCCTTGCGTCACTTTCGCGCAAGGATTGCAAGCGTGTCTAGGGACCCTCCTAAGAGTCGGACTCGAAACTCATGGAGCGCGGGCCAGACGTCTTGCGAGGAGCATGACGGAGGCGGCGTGCAGGAAGGCTTCAGCCGAGGCGATGGA
>NZ_JBRJGW010000040.1:0-19856 GCF_053628695.1 Amorphus sp. MBR-141 | reverse complement strand
TGAAGGAGATGCCGCTGCGCATACGTCAGACTCGCACGGCCGCGCCGTCAGAGGAATCCCCAAGCGGACTCCTTTGATCCGATCAATCCACTAGAAAAATATCGCGCGGCTCGAAGATGCCGGTGTCGTCGGCGAACAGGCAGAACACCGTGCGGACGAGGAATTGTTCGAGGTCGTGGCCAGTGTAACCGGCCTCTTCCAGCGCGTCGTGCAGCTTGCCCACAAGCTCGGACGCGTCGATGTTGACGGGGTCCTGGTCCTTGAAGCTGCGCTTCTGCACGCCGAGGATGAAGCCGAGTTTCTCGACATGACGCGGCAGATCGGCAAGTGTAAAGAAAACCGCATCGTCCTCTTCGAGGTCGTAAAGCTCGCAGGTCTGGAAATCGCTTAGGAGGATGTAGCGCGGAAGATCAGCGTCCTTCAGGCCGGGGAAGTAGTCGAGTGCCTGGGTCTTGGCTCTCTTCAGATCCCGCCCGGCGCTTTTCTGCTCGACGAGCAGCACGCCCTTCCAGAACAGATCAATGAAGCCGCGCCGGTCGCCAAGGTTTTTGACCGGCTCCTCGAAGCTCGCCACGCGGCGCACAGGCACGCCGAACACCTCGAAGAAGTCACGGTAGAAGAGTTGCGTCTGTCCCTTTTCGTAGCCCTCTCCGGCCCATTCGGCGGCAAAGGTAGCCGCGCGGACGCGGATTTCGTTCCAGGACAAGCGCATCGAGGGGGGGCTTTCTTGTTATCGTTTTTCTGGATCAGCATCCCTCGGGCCAGATGAAGGATGGTCAGGCCGCGTGATCATTGCGGAGGGGGGGAGTTCATCCACGATAAGGACCCCAGATGATGTCACTCTGTTCATGACAATAACTTATACCGCACAGCACAAGTTTTCGATGGAGACGCCGACGATCTCGTGACGGGGTGTTGCCCATGCGTCCCCCTAAGTCAGGAGCCTGTATCCCCGGCGGGCCTTCGTGGCTGCCAGGCGCTTCAAAGCGAGTTCAGCGTCGGCCGACGTAGGGTAGGGGGTTTCTTTCATCTGGCCGGCGCTGCCAATACGGCCCCATTCCCGCACCACTGTCCACTCGCCGAACAGCGTCGGCTGGATGTCCATGGCGTAGTACCGCGCCATGTTCTGTGCCGGGTCAACGCGTGTGAGGTAGGCGGCGCTCATGCCTGATCCCCCTGAGCTGCGGCCCGAGCTCGGGGAAAATAGTTATAGAGGGTCTGCCGGGACACACCGAGGCGCTTAGCGACATCGGCCACAGAGATCGTGTCTGCGGCCAGCAGTGCCTTACCAATCTTCAGGTCCTCGTCCGAAAGCCGCCGGCGCCGCCCACCGACCCGTCCACGCGCCCGGGCCGCTTTCAGGCCTTCCATCGTTCGTTCGCGGTTCAGTTCCAGGAAATACTCAGCGATCGCGCCGTGGATTTGCAGCACGAAGCGGCCCTGCGCGGTCTCGCTGTCCAGCTGTTCGGTGAGGCTTTGAAATTTGACGCCGCCCTGACGCAGTTGCTCGAGGGTGCGCATCATTTCGGTGAGGGAGCGACCCAGGCGGTCGAGCTTCCATACCACCAGCACATCGTCCGGGCGGAGGTAGGCAAGGGCGTCCTCGAGCGCGGGCCGCTTGCTGCCCGCCCGTCCGGACTTCTTCTCCTCGAAAATCTTCTCACAGCCGGCGTGCTCGAGTGCGTCGCGCTGCAGGTCGAGGTTTTGTTCGTCGGTCGAAACGCGGGCGTATCCAATCAGCATGTCAAAAAAACTACTCCAAAAGCGTTTTCTTGACAATAGATTTTTGGGCATAGTTTTTTGACACAAAACCGACCCTCGCGGGCTCAAGCAGGTAGGGGGTTTGGCCATGTCAAATAAACGGTCGTTTGCTGGACGCATCTGCAATTCTCGGCACGCTTTGTGCGGATGGCTAACTCCCAAGGAGTCTTGCTGCCATCGCCGCTATTCCTAAAGCAAGTAAATTGCCCGCCGCTCCCGAGCCCGTTGCAGAATAGGTCGGAATTGGCGGCATGAAGCGGTCCCCGGCTGGTTTTCGCTGTCGATGGCCGCGTTCCCCGCCCTATAGCCTCAATTTCGGAGCCATTTCCCGCCGCTTTTGCCCTGGCGGACGGACGCCGAGTGCAGTTTCCTGAAGTTGTGGCCGGTGCAGTGCAGGCTCCACTCGCCCCGGGCTTCCTCTTCACCCCGCATCATGAAGCCGTCCGCGCCCTGGATCTCCTTCATCTGGCCGAACACCGGTTCCACGGTCTGCCCGCGCAGCCGGTAAAGGGTGCGGCCACGTCTGGTCAGCAGCTTGCGGTCCATCCGCTCGCGGGCGCTCAGGGTCTTGGGCATCCGGCCCCGGGGCGGCGGCGCGTCGCGCATCGCCTTGCGCTGCTTCCAGTCCTTGGTAGTGGCGATCAGGTACTCGCAGTCCGCCGTCTCCGCCGCCGCATTGTCCTGCGACCAGTAACCCGCGTCGAACAGGCCCACCCCCAACGCCACTTCGTCGCCGGTGAGCGCCTCCATCATCTCCAGGGCCTTGTCGATCATCGGCCCCAACTGGTGGACGTCGTTGGCCCCGTTGGTCACCCCGGGGGCGAGGATGATCTGCTCGGCCGTCACCACCGCCTGGGCGTTGTAGCCCTGGAGGTAACCCTTGCGGCTCTTCATGATCCGGCTGTCGGGATCGGTCACGTTGGCCTTGGCCGCCTCGTCGACCGCCGCCTCGGCAGGCTTCGGCTTGCGGCCCCGCTTGCGTTTGCCGGTCGCTTCCTCCTCGGCGGCGCGGGCGTCGATCTTCTCCTGCTGGCGGGCGGCCTCCGCATTCGCCTCGGCATGAAGCTGATCCAGACAGGCCTGCAGCCTGGCCGGGCGGCCGGAAGCGTTCCGCAGGTCGGCAGGGAGTTCGTCGCCCCGTTCGTCGCCGAACATCGCGTCCTCGGCCGTGTCCGCTTCCTCGGCCTCAGACACCATGGCCGCCACCTCGGCCTCCAGGGACCTGGCCGTCCGGTTGGCCGCCAGCGACGCGTTCGCCTTGACCTTGGTCCCGTCCAGGGCCACCACGCCAAGCCGCACCAGACCCGCCCTGTGGCAGAGCTTCAGCACCTCGGCGAACAGCGCCTCGAAAGCGCTCCGGTGGCGCTTGCGGAACCGTGCGATCACGCTGTGATCGGGAACCTCGTCGCCGACGATCATCCGGAACCCCGCGTCCCGCTCACACAGGCGTTCGATCTTGCGGCTGGAGCGGTGCCCGTTGGCATACGCGTAGATCAGCACGCACACCATCATCGACGGCGCGAACGGCGGCGCGCCGGTGCCGCGCCTAGTGTAATGGGCCTCGAACGCCGACAGGTCCATCAGCTCGATCGCATCCAGCAGCAGGTGAACCATGTCCGTCTCACAAACCCACTCCGACATGTCCACCGGAAGAAGAAACCGCTGCCGCCGATCCGGTTCGCGATAGAAGTTCGCCATCTCTGCCACCAACATCTGTTGCCGCATCCGAGGGAATCAGCCCGGCGTCGGGAGGTCAAGCGGGGACGGTAGGGTCAGGCGGCATTCTGCAACAGGCTCTCCCTCTGCGGCTATTTTTATTGATTCTAGCGCTTTACGCATGCGGGACTGGTCGGGTCTACCGCTTTTTATTTCATTCTCAAGGGCAATAATCTGCTCCTCAATACGCTCACGTTCCGCGAGAGGAAGAGATTCTGCGGCTAATTTAGCCTGGTCAACAAATTGAGAGACCTCGATCCATTCAATATTAGGCGGAGGTATTGCGGGCGTTGTCCGTCGATTGAACGTAGCCGCGCGAGTTCTCGCCACTGAATGTTTGGCTAATATTATTAATCACCGTTGAGGGGGTAGATGGCGGTTGATCCGTGCGACGAACTTTTGACTGGTAGTTATCTGGGATGCCCGACCCTCCCGGGTGATAACCTGGGTCGATAACCTCATAGTCTTCCACCAAGCCGCTCGGAAGTTCGCGCAAAAAATGGTCACCGACACTAATAGGAACAGAGGAGTCCATCGTAAAGATCTTCCCGGACTGAACGCTAGCCGGAAGATTCTCCGCCAAAATATTCCCGTTCTTACTGGTTATTTTTACCTTGTCTCGCATCAAACGGCTAAATGGCATGTCCGCCGCCTGTAATACTTTCAATAAACTCCGAATTTCAATTAAATATATCATATGCATTGCTGGGATGGTGTTGTAAATAACTACTCTCGCAAAGAGGGAGCTTGCGCCTTCTCTTCCTGGCCTGGGCCTGGAATACGTTAAGCCGAGGTAGTGTGAAACGTGATCCGGCCGGCATCGTCGCCCTGATGCGGCCGCACGGTGATTTCAACGTCCCGGCTGAAGCGGGTCAGAAACCCCATCAGGCGCTCAACTGAATACTCGCGGCAATGCCCACGCAGCATTTTCGACACATCCGGCTGCCCAATGCCCATGATTTCGCCTGCGGCCGCCTGTGTAAGATCCAGGCTATCGATGATGTCCCCAATCTCACTGATGATACGAGCTCTAAGTTGATGAAGCTCGGCGTCGGGATAGCCGATGTCTGCAAAGACATTATAGCTTCCCACTTTAACCTTCTCATTTCGCATGTCATGGCCTCCTTTGTTGCGGCGGGTTTTGCTTATAGTGCTCTTCCGCTATCTGCATGCGCCTGCGGATAAGGTCAAAGTCCGATTTAGGCGTTGAGACGCCTTTTTTGGGCTTCTTTTTGAACGCGTGGAGGATGTAAACAACCTCGGCGAACCTGATTGAGTAGACGGCCCGATAAGTGTCGCCGTCGTGGTCGTCGATAACCTCGACCGCGCCACTTTGTGCGCCCTTCAGGATTTTAGAATGATGCGGGATTTTTCCTTCCTGCACGCGGCGCAGAGCGTGCCCAAACTATCATGCAACGCCGCAGGGAATTCCAGAAAGTCACTATGGCTGGAGCCAATCCAACGAACTTCTTCAAGCGGGCGCAATTTACCGGTCATTTTCTTTTAAAGATGGGTATATCCCCATAATTTGTCAAGTGGCTCGCGGTTGACCCCAGGATCCCGTGTAAGGCATCATTCAGGCAGATTCGGTTTGCGTGCCTGGAGCGCAATGCCCGGTTCTCTGCGCGGCTCGCCTCGTAGGTGCGAAAGTCCGGCAAGGCTATGCGGCGGACGAGAGCGCGATCGCATTCGGATCGCTTTGGATCCGCATCCACTTGACCTCACAGTCACCTGGGCGGCATCTTTCACGCAGGATCGATTCGTGTGACTGACACGACGAGCCGGCTTGACAACGTGTGGCGGTATGGCTACGCGCCTCTAAATAGAGGCTACCGATGTACCGCGCACCTCACCACGGGGAACGTGAACGGCGCCGGAAGGCGTCCTTATTTTGTCCGCTCCTCATTCTCTGGCGGTTCCAACCGCCGCACGGGCCCGCCGCCGGCGGGCTTTTTCTTGACCCGATAACACGGTCGGTGGAAATTTGGCCAACAAACGGAACGGTCAGGGAACATCTCGGCAGGCCCGAACGTGCATATTTGGACATCTTGGAGAGTTTAGAGGTGGCTCGGGGAATTTGAACAGCGGCATGAGTGGAATGTCTGCCTGAAGACGGCGAAGATGGCCGTGAACAGGAGAGACGATGAGCAAGAGACCGCGCCGGAACCACAGCCCGGCCTTCAAGGCGAAAGTCGCGTTGGCGGCAGTTGGCGGGGAGAAGACCCTGTCCGAGTTGGCGCAGCAATTTGACGTCCACCCGAACCAGATCACGCAATGGCGATTGCAGCTTTTGGAAGGCGCCGCCGGTGTTTTCGGATCGCCGTCTGCGGCCGCGGCCGAGCCGGTTGAAGTTAAGACGCTGCATGCAAAGATCGGCGAGTTGACGCTGGCGATCAATTTTTTAGAGGTCGTGCTCGACAAGGCCGGACTGTTGGCGAGCGCAAAGCGATGATCGATCGCTCGCATGATCTGCCGATCGCAGTGCAAGCCCGGGAATTGGGGATCAGCCGCGGCAGCGTTTATTACGAGCCGTGCCCGATCAGCGACGCCGATCTCGCGCTGATGCGTCGGATCGACGAACTGCATCTGGAATACCCTTTCGCCGGAAGCCGTATGCTGCGCGGGCTCCTGGCTGGAGAAGGGATCATCGTCGGCCGCCTGCATATCGCGACGCTGATGAAGCGGATGGAGCTGGAGGCGATCTACCGTAGGCCGAACACATCGAAGCCTGCGCCGGGCCACAAGATCTATCCCTATCTTCTGCGCAAGCTGCCGGTGATGCGGGCGAACCAGGTCTGGGCGATGGACATCACCTACATCCCGATGGCCCGCTTCGACAAACCGGAGATCTTCAATACGGATCAGGGGACGCAGTTCACCAGCATCGACTTTACGACAGTCCTGCTGGCCAAAGACATCAAGATCAGCATGGACGGCAAGGGCGCCTGGCACGACGAATGTCTTCGTCGAGCGGCTCTGGAAATCGGTGAAACACGAGGAGGTGTATCTGCGGGCCTACGAGACCGTCAGCCATGCACGGGCGTCGATCGGCAGATATCTCGACTTCTACAACGGGCGACGTCCGCATTCACGGCTGGGAGGAAAAACGCCCGACCAGACCTACTTCAACCAGCCGCTTCTCGCAGCGGCGTAAACCCGGCAGTCGATCCACCTACCAAGCCGCCGAGGCTGTTCAGACAAACCGAGTTATCTCTAACCTCAACGAATTCACGTTTCGATTAAACCGGCGCTTCTATCCGTTCAACGCGTTCCGCTCGCTGCTCGGAATAGCGGGAGGCGCGGCCTCGCCAACCTTCGACGGGCTTTACTCCGGGCAATGGGCGCACCCCCCGTTTAGTGGGTGTGGGTAACAACCGGATAGGCAAGATCCGAATTATGAATAATATGTTATATATAATAAACCATGCCGTGATACAAGAGACCTTGTGTTTTAATAGACGAGCGACGCACCATTGGGCGGGAAAATGACTTTGATTAACACTAAACACCTAAATTCACGTGAAGAAATAATGCCGCGCCTCGCCCGTCGCTCGCTAACGATCGCGTTACTGAGAAGCCGCGAAAAATTGATGTCTCGCATCAGGCCGATGCTCGCCATCCATAATATCACGGAGCAACAGTGGCGCGTTTTGCGCGTCATCAATGAAGAGCAGGAGGTGGATGCGACCAATGTGGCGCAACGCAGTTGCATCATGGCACCCAGCCTCACCAGAATTCTACGCCATCTAGAAGAGCGTGGGCTAATCGCTAGGCACCAGCACGTCAATGACGGACGCCGAACGATACTTTCCATGACAAACAAAGGCGTTCGACTGATCGCGAAAGTTGCGCCGGAAAGCCGACGCATCTATGGTGATATCCGCGCCCGGTTCGGCGAAGAGCGGTTTGAGTTGCTCCTTGATTTGCTGGAACAGCTTAACGATCTCCCAGCGGAAACTGAACAGGAGCTGTGACGTGAGCCCTGCAACGTCCGCAGATTGGTCGAAACCAAGGTCTTGCCGATCTCAGTCGTTCGGGCACCTCGCGTATCGGACGACCTCTGTTCATGGATCAGGCTCAGGGAGTGAACCGCTCGGGTGATGCGATGATCCGCTCATGGCGTGTCCTCAGGCTTGATGCCTGGAACTAACGGAAAATGAACAGATCAGTATTACTCTTTCGCAGCTTGTTGCGAACACGCACGATCATTGGCATGTTGATCGCGGGTGGAACTGGGCGCGTTCTTCGCACTCACAGAAGTAGTTAAGATTGATCTGGTATGAAAACCAACCGCCCATCGTTATCGAAACTTGCCTGCAGTTCCAGCCCGGTTCGCAATTCGCAACCGGCCTCCTGAAGAACCGTGGAAACAAGCCGCGGGCCTTCTTCCAATTCGACCATGGCAACCACGTAAGGAGCCGGATGGGCCGGTGAATAGCTGATGTGATACTCCGTGAACGTATGAAGGCGCGCTCGCCCGGTCGCCTCGATCCATTCGAGGGTCGAGGCTGGATGCCGCTGGCAGAGCCTTTGCGTGTACGGAAGGATCTCATGACAGGCCCGGCACCTCGCCAGGTGCAATTCACGCTTCCCTTGGAAGGTTTGAAACGTCTCGACAAAGGAGGAATGGCGACGATTGACTTTCATAGCACTTCGTGCGGGCTAGCCAGCATCGCCGCGTGATAGTCCAGTCGCCCCCCGGTCCCCGTAATAAGGATCAGGTTGTTGCGAGACGATTGAGCATCACCTCCGTGTCCACGCGCCTGGATCACCGCCTCGGATAGCGGTGTCATGCCTTGCAGATAAAAACCCGAAAGATGTCCGCCGCCTGTATTCATCGGCAGACTGCCGCCGGGGGAGGTATGCCCCTCGGCAATGAAATGCGTCGCCGTTCCCGGTTCGCACAGCCCGTATTCCTCCAGAGCGATGACACCAACATAGGAAAACGCGTCATAGACCTGCATCATTTCGATCCGTTCCGGGCCGATGCCGGAGGTCCGCCAGAGTTTGCGCGCCGCAAGTCCACCGGACTGCAGTTCGGGCTCGCGGCCGACAAGGTTTCCGCCGCCGGTATGACCCTGTGCAAATGCGTGAAGATAGACGGGCGGCTTCCGAAGGTCCTTCGCCCGTTCGCTCGAGGTGATGATGACAGCGATCGCCCCGTTTACCGGATAGGCACAATCCAGCACCCGGAACGGATCGGCAACGAGTTTCGATTCGATATAATCTGACATCTCGATCGCATCGCGAAGCATCGCCCGAGAGGTGTGTTGGGCCCAACTTCGGCATGCGATCGCATAGTGTCCCAATGCCTCGTCAGCCAAGTTGTACTGTTGAAGATAGCGTTGTGCCGCCATGGCATACGGCCCGGCGGCGCCATACAGGCCGTAGCAGTCCTCCCATTGGTCTAGGCCAGATAAGGGCATGACCCGGTTGTAGGACATGCTTCCTTTCTCCTTGCCGGGGCGGATCGGGACGTCCGCGAAGACGCATGCCACAATGCTCGCCATCCCATGATGGATATGTAGGCTTGCGTGCTGGATCGAGGCCACCACAGAGGCTCCTTCGACCTGGAGATTTCCCAACAGGTTCAATTCGGTCAGCCCGAGGTCCTCGCGCAGCCTAAGCGGTACCGTGTTGAGCGGCGCGGAAGGGCTGGACGTCAGCATCAACCCGTCGATATCAGCCAAGTCCAATTCGCAGTCATGGGCGGCGGCGACAACAGCGTCGATGGCCAAGTCCCGGGGCGTCCCGATATCCGTCCTCGCCATTTCGCTAAAGCCCAGCCCGGCGATGGCCGCAAACGGGCCAGGGCGAAAGCCTGTCATGACTCCACCGTTCTGCCCTGCCACCACGGCAGGGCGCTAGCCTGTCCGCGCACAAACTGGCGAATGGCCCCTTTGTCCACTTTCTCCGTGGAAGTGCGGGGAAAGCTGTCCAGACGCAGAACGTGCTTGGGAAGTTCCATCCGACTGAGATGAATCTCGCCGAAAGCCCTCAGATCTTCCACGCTCGGCAGGGGACGGCCGTTATGCGGTGCGACGACGGCAACCACAGCCTCTCCCCATTCTGGATGAGGAGCGCCCACTACGCAGATCTCGGCTACGTCCGGGTGCGCCTCGAGGATGAATTCCACGCTCGACGGATAGACGTTGACCGCACCGGTGATGATCATGAAATTCTTGCGGTCGATAAGATAAAGATATCCTGCCTCGTCGAAACGCCCGATATCGTGGGTTCTTAGCCAGCCCTCGACAAGAACTTCCTTCGTCAGTTCGGGGAGGTTGCGATAGCCAAGCATCGTCGTTTCGCCGCGAACCCACACTTCACCTATTTCACCGTTGGGCACGAGTTCACCACCGTCATTCCGGATCGAGATTTCATACATCCCGCCCGGTCGCCCGACGGACCGGAGTAAGTCTTGATTGTTTGCCAAAGCGTAGTCATGATCCTTCGGCGTCAGATGGCTCACCCAGCCGCCTTCGGTCAGCCCGTAGGTCTGCAGGAAACGGACGTCAAGCGTATCCATGACGCGTTTCAGAAGACTGACCGTGATTGGCGCCGAACCATAGGCTAGGAGACGCAGGGATGACAACACCTCCTCGCGACCCTCGCAAGCGTCCAGAACCCGGCGGATCATTGTCGGCACCATGAGGGCGGCCGTAACCTTATGGCGGCTAACCTCATTAATGAAACTGTCAACTTTGAAGGAGCCGTCCATCATGACGGTGGTCATGCCGTTGACCAGCCCGATCATGCCGAGCACACAGGCCATCCACGACGAAGCAATCGCCGGATACCAGACATCGTCTGTCGTCAGGCCCCGTGAGACGGCTCCCTGATAAATTATCAGAGCGACACTCCGGTGACTGTGGATGACGCCCTTGGGGACTCCCGAACTGCCGGATGTGTAGCTGATCACCAGGGGCTCCTCGGGAAGGAGATCCTGCGGCTCCAGCGGCACCGATACGGCAATCAGTCGGTCATAATCTTCTTCAAGACCATGGCCTTCACCAAAGCCGATCAGAGTGCAGTCGCCGTGAAGCTCGGCAATTTGCAGCGCATCCCGCAGAATGTCGACAAAACCCGCCTGCACAAGCACGACCTTTGCGTCGCAATCTTCGAGAATATGGGCGATTTCCGCAGCAGCGTACCGCCAGTTGATTGAGACTCGTACAAACCCGGCCTTCATGCAGGCGAAGTAGTGTTCGAAAACCTCCACTGAATCCTTTCCGAGGATGACTACGCTGTCACCTTTGGTGAGACCCTGGGAGAACAAACCCGCGGCGAGACGACCGGAGCGGTCGTTCATCTCGTCCCAGGTGCGAGACACCGGACCGCAGTGATATGCCGTCTTGCCGCCGTAGTTCCGGCTAATGCGGGCCAGCATTGTAGCGGGGAGTATCATTTCTTCTCCAGGTGTTAGATCAGGAAGGCGAGTGTCGGAAGGGGGTCGCTGGCATTGGTCAGTTCCACTCGCTTGTAGAACATACCGAAAGAATAATCACGGCGCCTCAGCCTGTATTCATAACGACCAGCCCAGATTGTCATTTCCCGCGTTGCCTGAATACGATACTCAAACAGCGCGAAATTGCATTCGACGCAGAATTCGTGCTCGTTCAATGACTTGAACTCGAAGTTCGACAACTGACGGCGCATGGGCGAGGCCGGCTGCTGAGCCAACCGCAAGCCGGTTTTCAACTGCGCAATCCTGTTCTTCAGACGGGGACGGTTGTCTGCAATGACCGACACCGTCGTTTCGGGATCCGGCTGTTTGGTATCGCCGGCCGGGACCCAATAGAACATGTCAGATTCCAGTAAACCGTCCCATTCATCGTAACGGGCTTCATCAGCGTACTTTGCCTCAAGATTGAGAAAGTCAATTAGCCTCTGCTGATCGGCCAAACTCACTTCCATCAGACTTCTATCTTCATGCTTGGTCATGACTACATCACTTCCCGATAGTGCGACCAAAAACCCCGGTTGGTGGTTTCATCGCTGATATGTGCCCAAACGGACCCATCCTCGCGCTTTTCCTCGCGGTTGAGCCCGCGGCTGAGGTCCATCCAGCCGCCACGCCCGCCGGCAGCCACCTGCTGACGCTCGGATATGATCGCGTCGTCAGCCAAGAGGAAGGATGCCGGTCCCATCGCCGCCTGAGATTGGCGCAGGATGCGGGCGTTCAGGCTGTGGGAAACGCCGTCAAGCAACATCGGAGTATGCCACAGTACACATTCGTCCACGCTGACCGGCTGAAAGATGGCAATATTCATTTCTCCAAGGAAAAGATTAGGGAACACCGTCGAATGCGGCGGCCCGGCGATGAGTTTTCGCACAGCCTCTTCCTCACCATACGCCTCCTTCATGGACTCTACGTACTCGGGGCACTTTTCCTTCGTGATGCCAAGCCATTGAAGCGGTTCTTCGTACGAAGGCGCATGCTCCAGCGCTACATGCCCATTGCCCCAGTCAACGGTCTTGGACTTGCGTTCATCCTCGCTCTCCGAAAGCATCTTGTATTGAGAATCTGGGGCAAAAACCCGCAGGAAGGAAGCGTGGGTGAAAGGTGCGTGATATCCGTCGGTGGAGTTTTCCGGAAGCATCTTCCAATTGCCGCGGAAACGCTGCTTCAGCCACCCAGCCGAGAGATTGATCTTACCGGTCGGCGAAAGCGAAACGGACCGGTCGATCAGACCCTTGGCCTTGCCAAGATGGTCGTCCAGGGGACCAGCATCGGGGTTGAAGGTAATGAACACGAAACCGCGATGTTCGGCCTGCATCGCCGGTTTCTGTAATCCGAGACAGGAAGGATCCTTGTGGGAACCGCCGGGAAGCGGAACTCCGACGAGGTCCCCCTCATGGCTGAAGGTCCAGCCGTGATACTCACACGAGAAGCTGCGGCTCGACCCGCTATGCTGATGGCAAAGCATGTTACCGCGGTGCGCACACCTGTTGGAAACTACACTGATGTTGCCCTCGCGCGTACGCACCATAATCACCGGCTCGCGGCCGATCATGCGCGTGATGTAGTTGTTCGGTTTAGGAACCTCCGATTCATGTCCGACGAACACCCATCCGCCGCAGAACAGCTTCTTCATTTCCAAGTCAAATAGTTGCGGATCCGTATACACCGCGGAGTGAACCGAATGTTCGCCGAAGAGGTCGCTAATAATATTCTTTGTTTCGTCCATTATTTCTGCTCCTTCACTCTCTGGAGAGTGGCTCGCATCCCTAATGACCCGGCTAAAGCGGGTCGTCGCGCCTATCCACTCCTGTAAAAGTCCGTAACCAGCTGATTGAACCGTATTTCCTTGTCACGATGACTCCAGTGGCCGCACCGGCCAAATATATGCAGCTCTGAGCCGGATATGAGCGACGAGATGTGCAAACTCGTCTCTTTGGGTACGACCCGATCCTCGCGTCCATGGATCAGGAGCACGTCGTTTTCAATGCTGGCTATCTGCTCGTCCGGCGTAACCAGCGCATTCATTTTCTCTTCGCGGGACCCGGGAAAGAGTTTCTCGAAAATCTTGTCGTACCCCGGCCGATTGAAGGTCTCGAAGCGCAAATTGATCATGTCCTCGGTTATCAAGGACGGATACAGCGTGAAATTCTCCAGGAGAACTTCCAGATCTTCTTTTCGACCCCGATAGCCGAAGCCGGCATTGAAGCCCGCCGGCACCTCGAATTTCGTTCCCGCCGAACCCATCAGGACAACCCGGTCGATGCGTTCGGGATGTCTTGCCGTGACCGCCAGGGCCAACCCACCGCCGAAGGAATTGCCCAGCAGGTGCACCTTTTCGAGTTTTTTTGCATCCATGAACGCGATGACATGATGAACCCAAAAGTCCAGGTTGAATTCCGCATCCTCCGGAGCATCCGTATATCCGAAGCCGGCAACGTCGATCGCCAATGCGTGGAAATGACGGCCAAGGGCCGGAAGTGTGCGATCCCAGTTCGCATAGGCAGACACGCCTATTCCGGACCCGTGAAGAAGCAACACCGGAATGCCTTGACCCACCTCATGATAGTTGGTCAAGATTCCATCAGCATCAATGTGTTTGCCGATGGCCGGATTGGCCCCGTTTGTCATTCTTGTCTCCTCATTGTGACGAAAACTACAGGTCGAGCACTAGCTTGGGTGTTTTGGCGCGAGAGCAACACACCATCATAGTCTTGCCTTCCTGTCGCTCCTGCTCCGTCAGCAGGGAGTCCCTGTGGTCCGGAACGCCTTCGAGAACGGCCGTCTCGCAGGTGCCGCACTGGCCGTTCCGGCACGAGTAAAGGATGGCTACACCGGCCTCTTCCAGCACGGTCATGATCGACTTGTCCGGCGGAACGACGAGTGTGGTGCCGGTTGTCGCAAGTTCAATCTCGAAGCTCTCGTTGGTTGCGCCGGACTCGGCAACCGGATCAAACGACTCAAGGTGAACCCTGTCCGCCGGCAGCGACGCCGTGGCCTTCCGAAACGCGTCCAACATGGGCGCCGGACCGCAACAGTAAAAATCGCTCCCCTGTTCGGCCTTTATGATGTCTTCCAAATCGGGCGGTCCGCCTTTCTCGGAGTCGACATGGAGGACGACGTTCGGTCCGAACTGCTTGAGCATGCCGCCGAAGGCAAGTTGGTGCCGGTCGCGAATGCAGTAGTAGAGCCGCCAAGGAATATCGGACCAGGCAACGACCCGAGCCATTGCGAGAAGCGGGGTTATGCCGATCCCGCCTGCAATGAGGCAGACGGGCCGTCCGCTGTCGCTCAGCGGAAAATTGTTCCTAGGCCCGCCTATCGGTAATTCGTCGCCCTCGTTTAACTCGTCGAAGATATAAGCCGAACCACCCCTGCCGCCAGCTTCGCGCAGAATAGCAATCTTGTAGCGGTCCGGCTCGCCGGGATTGATGATCGAATACTGGCGGACGAGTCCGTTCGGCAGTACCAGATCGATGTGGGCGCCGGCCTCGGCTGCCGGCCAGCCAACACCATCGAGGGGCGCGATTTCGAGCAACCGGATGTCGGGTGCCAGTTCATCCATGGCGACCACGCGCGCATTGCGCAGCATCCCAATATGGGCGTCCTTGGTTCGTTCGGGGATCATGATGCCGGCCCCGCGTCCCGAGAACCGTGCTGCTGACAAGCCTTTTCGCGGGCAGCTTTGATCAGCCTGTCAACGCAGTCCAAGAAGGTATTTTGCTCGACTTTTGTCAGCACCGACAGCCAGTCCGCGTTCCAGGCACTGATATTGTCGTAAAGGTCCCGAAACAGCGCGTGCCCGTCCTCGGTAAGCGTCAGTTCTGCGGCACGTCCGTCTGTCCGATGCGGTTCCCTGCAAACCAAACCGCGTTCCACGAGGCTTGAGACGCTTCTGCTGGCTAGCCCCTTTTCTATGCTTATCTCGCGACGGATCCGTTCGAGCTTTGAGGGGCCATAGACGCCCATTACAAGCAACAACCGAGCTTCGGTCAAACGCAGCCCGGCGAGTTGGCCGTAATTGGTCTCGGCCAGCCGCGTCGCTATATGCGACAAAACGAAGATACGGACTGTGGGAATTGCGTGAAGCATTTCCTTGGAACGGGCCCGCATATCATCGCTTCCGATCGCTTCGCCGGTCGCTGACTGCTCTGTTTTGCTAATCGCTAACTTCGCTTCTGACATTCCACAAATTTAGGGCACTTTGTTGCGAATAGCAACCATCCTTTCTTGGAATCCTGCCCTCCTACCGGCGGGTAGCTGACTTGAAAAGAATATTAGATTTCAGAGGCTTGTCAGGTCAGATCGCGTGCAATTCTAGATATACGCGTGATCTGACCTGTGAGTCGGCGCATTACAGCTTGGAATAAATCTCCCTGCGCAATGCCTCGACGAAGACTTCGCGGCTCCGGCCTTCCCGGGAGAGGATGCCCTGCCACTTCTCGTAGTTCTTACCGAACGTCTCGAGCAATTCATCAAGGTTCGTCACGCCGAGTTTCTTGGCGCGCTCCAGCAGAATCTCCTTGCCACCGGGGACATTGGCGATGGCCTCGCGCAACTCGTCCTCCGGCTCCACTATCTCGACGCCGTTCTCGCTCGCCCAGTTGCGTTCTGACATATCGGCGTCGATCTGACCGAACATAATTCCTGCCACCATTTCCGGCGCGGCATCCAGAATCAACTTGCGGTTGTCTTCACCGAGCCTCTCCCACGAGTCCTTGTTGACGACGAAAAGCCCAAATCCGCGTGAAACGCCAATACTCAAATCAGTGACATGCGAAACGCTTCCCCTCAAGCCATAGGCCTTGTGCCAAGCCATCGGTGCGGTGGTGCAGTCAATCTGATTTCGCTCCAGGGCTTCGGCCTGTTCTGAGGATGTCAAGCTGATTGCATTGGCACCTAGTACCTGCACATATGATGCCATGATCCCGGCAGCACGAACGCGCAACCCTGAAAGGTCTTTCAGAGAAATCACTGGCCGGTTGCATTGCAGGAGATACTCGGTGGAGGCATAATTTGTGAGTGGATAGGCATTGAATGCGGCGTATTCCTCGATGCACTGCTCACAGTCCAGCAATAGCGTTTCGTTCAGCGCGCCGGCAACGGCAAGCGGATCGTCACCAAGGTTAAGCATGTCCCCTATTATGTGAACAGACGGAATTTCCGAACCGAAATACTGCGGAATGATGAGGCCAGCGTCGACAGCCCCGTTGCCGATCCCCTTGAGTGTCTCGCGGGCGCTGAGCAGCTGCCCGGACGGGAAGATGCGGCCTTTGAGCTCACCGTTCGACTTCTCCTCCAACGTGTCGAAAAAGGGTTTCACCGAATCTTGCACGCCCACATGCTGGACACTCACTAGGGTGGAATAGCGGATCGTCTCAGCGCTGATGGCCGATGCGCCGGACGTGAGATATCCGGCCACGACCAGACCGGAGGTGATCGCTTTGATTAACTGGGCATGCATTTCGTTCCTCCTAAACGTTGTATTTTCGTTGGTAATTCTTGTCCCAGCCGCCCCTCTCACGAGAGGCTCTCAGGGATGAAAAGCGAAATCTGCGGGATCCCTATCAGCAGGATCATTATGATGATTTCGCACACCAGAAAGATGCCGATGCCCTTGAAGATATCGGCGAGGCTTATCTCGTCGCCGACGACGCTCTTGATGACAAAGGCATTTAGTCCGATTGGGGGTGTCAGAAGTCCGATCTCAACGAACTTCACGACAATGACACCTATATAGATGAGATTGTATCCGAGTTCGTCGAAAATCGGGACGACGACCGGAATCGACAGCAGCATGACACCGATCGGATCGAGGAACATGCCGAGTACGACGAACATGATCGACACGACCATGAACAGGAAAATGGGGTGGAAACTGGCACCCCGGATCACCTCGACCAGGAAGGGGCTCAGGCCGGAAATGGCTAAGAACCGCGTGAAGATCACAGCGCCGATGGCGATCATGAATATCTGCGCCGTGCTGTTGAGCGTGTTGAGGATCGCCTCGACGAGACCTCTCAGCGTGAAGCCACGCATCGCGAGCCCATAAACCAGGGACATCAGCGCACCAATGGCGGCGGCTTCGGTCGGGGTGATGAAGCCTAGGTACATTCCGCCCAGTAGCGTTACAAATAGGATCGGCAGGGGCCAGATGCCCCGCAGGCCGTTCAGTCTCTCGCTGAGGTTGGGGCGGGTCTCTATCCGCGGCGCGGAGTCCGGCCGGACCTTGGCGACGATTAGGATCGCCAGCATATAGACGATCATGGTCAGGAGCCCCGGAAAGAGGCCAGCCATGAGCATCTTGCTGATGGATACTTCCGCAAGCAGACCGTAAAGGATCATCAGCACGCTCGGCGGGATAAGGGAACCGAGCGTTCCGGCACTGGCCACGCATCCTGCCGCGAGCCTTTTACTGTATCCAGCCGCCAGCATTTCGGGAATAGCCATTCTGCCCATAGCCGCCGCGGTGGCCATGCTCGAGCCGGAAACGGTCGCAAAGGCGGCGGACGAGACGTTGACCGCTATTGCCAGCCCGCCCGGCAGCCCGCTTAGCCAGAGCCTGGCGGCCCAGAAAATCTTAGCAATCAGATTCGATTTTTCCAGAAGTGCGCCCATGAATAGGAAAAGTGGGATGGCCGAAAGGCTCCAGCTCGCGGCGAAACCATATACCGAGGTCTGGACGATCCCGGTGGTGGCCGGCCAGCCGAGCATAATATAGAGACCCACCATCCCGCTCACTCCGAGAGCGATGCTGATCGGAATCCGCAAGGCGATGAGCACGAGCGTCCCGACGAAACCCAGGATTCCAATGATCGGGTCATCCATCTGTCCGCGCTCTCTTCCCAACGGGGGGCTCTGTGGTCATTCGGACAAGGCGGGTGATCTCGCAGATCACCATCAGGCTCAATGCCAGTGGCAGCGCCCAGACCGGCTGCCAGATCGGCAGATATGTCGTGGCAGTTTCCATGACCTTGCCAACCTGCATCTGCTCGAGGGCATCCTCAAAGGTGAGATAGGCGAGTATTGCGAGATAGGCAGCGGACAAGGCGAGCACGAAGACCCGCAACATGCGCCTGGCCAGCCCCTTCACTACTTGGTCGATAAGCTCAACGCACATGTATCCATGAACCTCTCCGACATAGGGTAATGGCAGAAAGGTCAGGAAGATCATGTACCAGGTCGAAACGATGGCGAGCGTATGCAGCGTCGTGGATGGCGAGACGGCACGCAGAACCGCATCGGCGCAGATGTGGAACATCATCACGACAAGAACCGCACCAGCAACGCCCAGGAGAATCCTATGAACCAGCCGAAAAGATACAACCAGACCTGACGACCTATTTCGTGGCGCCATTGCGTTCCCCCCAAGGTTGCTGATCAGGTGAAAAGTCTAACGCGTCATCGGCGGTGCCGACTTCAGGGTCGGCTCCCTGGGGGGCGTGTCCTTGAAGACCGTCCCGAGTTCATAGAAAGAGGGCGGGGCAACTGCCCCCCACAGGGTCTGACGTTGCGGATCCATTAGATCCCATTTGATTGGTTCAAGATCCGGATCGACAGTCAGGTAGTCCGAACAGTAAAACTCGATGCGATGTCCATCCGGATCGCGTATATAAAGGAAGAATGCGTTCGACAGCCCGTGCCGCCCCGGTCCGCGCTCGATGTTGCCCACGTATCCCGTTGTCGCCAACTTATCGAGCAGGTCGATGATTGCCAGCGGCGTCGGCACCCAGAATGCGACATGGTGGAGCCGCGGGCCGAGGCCGTTGGTGAAGGCGATGTCGTGGACTCCCCCCTTGCGGTGCATCCAGGCCGCCCAGACATTCTTCGTCGCCTCGTCCTCGGTGTACTCGGTGACACGGAAACCGAGCTCGCCGAAGAATGAGACCGAGGTATCGACATCCGGAGAGAAGCAGTTGAAGTGATCGATTCTCAGGGGTCTCACGCCCTTGTACAGATCGTATCTCTGGTGGATCGGCGGAAGCCTGTCCATCCGGGCATGAAATTCAAGCGGTATACCCAGGGGGCATGTCGTGCGCAGGGTCCGCCCCTGGAAGGGGCGCTCGATCCGCGCTATGTCACAGCCCTGCTTGCTAAAATGAATTTCCGCGCGATCCAAGTCTTCCTCGTCATAAACCCTGAAACCCAGCGCATCAGCCGAAGGCGCATCGCCTTTGCGCAGGATCAGAGAATGATGCGTGCGTTCTTCCAGCCCGCGGAAATAGATCGTGTCATCGTCTTCGTCGGTAATCTGCAGTCCGATTGTCTCGGCATAAAAGGCGCGTGACCGCGAAAGATCGGTCACGGTCAGGTCGGCGTGACTCAGGCGCACGATATTGAAAGACGGATACAGATTTGGAGGGGATAATGGCATTCAGCGCCCCAAGGCTCCTATGGAGATGTCTAAACTTGATCGTGTCACACGCCCAGTCACGACACCTCGATCGCAGTTTGTTAACGCGTTAATTATATTTGCTTGCCGCCCCTGTCAACGCGCCTTCGCGGCGATCGGCTGTCTGAAACAGGCGGGCGTCCCGTTCGCGCAGTCGGGCTGCAACCGCATCCTCGTCGGCCACGAGGCGACCGGCGGGGTGACGATCGAGTTTTGCGAAGAGGTGTCAAGGTAAGCCGCCCCGCATTTCGCATTCAGACTTCAGGATTTCAGGTCCATGAGGCGGGGAGCCTTCGTGGTCGAAACCAAGGCTCCCCGCCAGCGGTGCACGCGGGTCGTGCCGCACCGATATCGAACAAGGCAGGGTAGCAACACGGCGCAACCACGCAGGGGCGTTGGTCCCGAGCCTTTGCGCGTCGCACGATCTGGTCTAGGTCACCGACTCATAAGACCTGAGCCAGATACGCAGAGATGCGAGCTGGATAGAGGCGAGGAAGTTATCGTCTCGCTTGTCGTATCGGGTGG
>NZ_JBRJGW010000039.1:0-20174 GCF_053628695.1 Amorphus sp. MBR-141 | reverse complement strand
ATGTTGCAGAAGGGAAATAGGTGGACGACTTTTACGCCGCCCGAAGCGAGACTATCCCGCCGCTACCGTGGTCGAATTTTGCACCGCCGCTTTCACCGTTTAACCGCCTCGGACAATCTCAAGGCGAAATATCGAGGCTTCGATATGAAGATTCCTGAACGCAAAGCAAGCGGAAAAAGTTTCCGGTGAACGCGGTATCGCGTCTCCAGTGCGCCAGACCGGCGCCGACCGAGATGTGCTATTGGCCGGCGAAGTGTGCAGTCGAAGGCACGACCGGATTACCGGCTGCTTCGTCTGTCAGGCGTTCGATGAAGGCGGCCGGGGACATCGGCTTGCCGAAATAATAGCCCTGTCCGTACTGGCACCCGTTCTCTGCCAGCCAGGCGGCCTGCTCACCGGTTTCGATCCCCTCGGCGACGATCGACCAATCCATCTCCCGCGCAACGGAGATAACACTTTGGACGATCAGTTCCGAACCGCGATCGTCGAGGCTGTCCGTAAACTCCCGGTCGATCTTGAGACCAGTGTGAGGCAATGCCCGCAGCTGCGACAGTGTTGCGTACCCGGTTCCGAAGTCATCGATCTCCACCCCGAAGCCTGACGCAATGAGCTGGTCCAGCTGGTGCCGGACCACATCGGTCGCCATGGACGCGGACGACTCCGTCACTTCAACCACAAGCCGTGTCGGCGAAACGTCGTGCGTTTGCATCACGCGCAGCAGCTCGTTGGCAAAGTCGCTGTTTTCGAGTTCGACCACCGAGACGTTGAAGGACAGGCGCAGGCCTTCGAAGCCCTGTCGTGCCCAGTCCGCTGCAATAGAAGCCGCCTGATTGGCAGCGAGGCGGCCCAGGCCGACGATCACGCCGCTGTGCTCGGCCAATGGGATGAACACATCCGGAGGTATCGAGCCGAGCGCTGGATGCGTCCAACGCATCAACAGCTCTGCGCCGATTGTCCTTTGATCCGCGAGCGAGACCTGCGGCTGCAACATGAAGTGGAACTGTTGTTCCACGAGAGCGACCGCGAAGTCGTCAGTAAGCCGTTCCCGGTCAAGCGCCTTGCGTACCAGGTCCGAACTGTAGCGCAGAACATATGTCCCGCGTTGCGACCGGGCCGCAGCGACCGCCGCCTCGGCCCGGCTCAGATCTTCGTCGGCATCGCCGGTGAGTTCGTCGCCGGAGAGATAGCCGAGCGTGATGCGGACAGGTCGATGGGTCTGTCGCTCGATGTGGTATTCGAGTTGCCGGTGGATGCGGAGGATGGCGGCTTCTGCAGCGTCGGCCCCGCCGTGCGATGTGTCACCCCAGATTGCGAACCGGTCACCGGCGAGACGGCCTGCGCAGGCGACGTCAGGCTGGTTGCGGAGAAAGTTCGCGACCTCGCGCAGGATCCCGTCAGCAGCGGCGCGACCGAGTAATTCGTTCAGGATCCGGAACCGCTCGATGTCGAGGACACCGATCCAGGCACTTTGGGAGCGAGCGTAAGCGGAGGCGTAAGCCGCGATAAGGCCCGGTCGGTTGAGCAGGCCGGTGAGGTCGTCGGTTCGGATGCGCGTATCGTAGTCGCGCAGCTGAGCTTCCAGTGCAGCGCTCTGATCCTGGATGGCCAGAAAATGGGTCAGTTGGCCCATTTGATCGAGCAGAGGCGATAGCCCGACATGTACCGCCGTGAAATATCCGTCCCTTCGGCGAAGCTTCAGTATGCCGGTCCAGGCCGCCCCACGTCGGATGGTTCGCCAGACGTCGATGAAGAACGACCGGGGTGCCGTTCCGATGAGAAACCGACTGACGGGGCGCCCCAGCAGCTCGGAGCGGTCGTAGCCGGTTACACGGCATGCGCTTTCATTCACCCAGACAAGCTTCAGACGATCGTCTGCGATCGCGATTGCGCCGGACGCTTGATCAAGCGCCGTGGACAGGAGTTCCGCTCTTTCCGCATTCACCTTGCTTCGGCCTGCGCTGAGGCGGAGCAGAACGAAGGCGCCGAGCAGGATCGCGGCGAGGATTAGGCCCATCAGCGCTTTCTCGATGGAGTTCGCACGCCATGGCATGAGCGCCGCATCTATCGGCCGTGTAATCGCACCGGATAGACCGAGTGGGCCGAGCTCCTGGCAAGCGAACAGGTGCTGGCGATCCGCGATGTCGATCCGCTCCACCTCATACCCCCGGGCCGCATCCGTGCAGGACGCCAGCTGGTCGGATGGCACGATATGATGAGCACTGCCGAATACACGGCGCCCATCGTCCGTGAATACCGAAATCCGCGTCGATCCATCGTGGACGCTGGCCGTGAGCAACTCGGTGATGGACGTAAAGTCCAAAAGGCCAACCAGCACGCCTTGAAGCCCGCCCTGATCATCGTGCCAGGGAGCCGAAACGGCAACGAATTGCCGTCCTTCGGCATGACCCAAACGACCAATATGAGGCTCGGATATGTAAATGCCGGTTCCCCCGCCCTCGACAACCGCGCGAAAATAACTTCGGTCGGACAGGTCCACACGCTCGACCTCCGGGGTCCGGAAGGTCGCATAAGCCATACCGGTCGGCTCGATGATGAACATCGAAAGAAGCGATCTGTCGTCGCCGGCCAGATTCTTCAGCAGGCTATGGGCCTGGCGTTTGGCGAAGAGCGTATCGCCGTTGGGCAACTGATGATCCAGCGTTTCGAGCTTCGACTTGAGTGAGGCGATGCGCTCGAAGACGTAGCGGGAGCCGACCGCCAGATCCGAAATCAGACGCTGTTCGGCATTTCTCAGCAGATTCTGCCGAGACGTCCAGATGTTCTGAGCAAGGACACCCGCAAGCAGGGCCAGGGCGAGCAGCCACACCGTTACTGCACGTAGGGGAATTTTTCGGCGTAGCCTGGACTGCTGTTTATGGCCGCGAGGCCTTTTCATCGAACGAATTCCTATTCAGGCCCCTGCGCCATCACTCATCCAGGCATGCGGTTTGACCTGCACAGCACGGACAGCCCGCTCAAAAAGGGCGCAGTGCGACTTCAGCAGAATGGGGCTATTTCGTGCGCGTCTGAACGCGATAAATCAGCGTCGCACACAAGATGCTTTGCGAAAAGCAATTGCGAGCCGTGTCGGTCGACAGCGTTCCACTCGTCCGAAACCAACAGACAGGCCGCCAAAAGCGACGATAGGGGCGGTTTAAACTATAAGAAATATTGCGCCGCAATATACAATCTTGGCGTATGGGCGCATTTCTGATCTGCACACAGTGCATTGCTGAAGCGCGGACCAGTTTGCGACAAGCGATGAAGGAGAGGATCGCGCCGTACGCCGAGCGTCCGCGCGATCACGACGTCGGGCATTCCGGATTTCCGAAGTGCGCGGGCCGCGGACTTTGCGCGTGGCCGGCGCGTCGACATCATAGGGGGCTTGGCCGCCCGGCCGTTCAGGCTCGGAAGCGCCGAGGTCACGGGTGTCCATCACGAGCGGCATCGAAAAATAGAGTGGAGAGAAGCTGTGCTAATCGCACACCGGAGTCGTCGATTACGCCCTCAGCCAGGACGATGTTCTTTCATCGCATCCAGCGCAGACGCTAAGGCTCGCCTGAGAAGTTCATCGTCGCCGCAGTCGGAGAGCCTGTTCCCAAGTTCGGCATAAAGGCCGTACCAGGTTAGCGACCCGTGGTCGTCGCGGAACAGCTGGAACATTGTTTCGGTTAGCACAAGGCAACCAAGCATTTTTTCATCGTCGGCGTATGCTTGCTGAGCCTGCGAAAGCAGACATTTCATCCGATTGTCCATCCGAATCACTCCATTTCAAACGCTACGTCCGGATAGCCAACCTGGATCTGTCTTGTCGTGCACGCCACCGACGATGGCTTCATCGAAATTGTCGTCGCTGAATTGTTCCTTCGGCTTTCGACCAGAGAGCTGGCTGTAAATCTCCGGTCGACAGCGAGCGCCAAGTCCGCAGCGCGCCCAGACAACAGCCGGCAGATGTCGTGGCAAGGAATTGATCCGGGCTGGAAAGTGATCCGACTCGCGCATCGTTGGGATTGATTGGTCCGGGTCGTGGCCACTGTCCCTAATTTGTCCCTATCACGCAAAAACGCCCCAGCCATCGACCGGGGCGTTTTTATAAGACTCTGAATTTGCTTCAGAAAATTGGTTGCGGGGGTAGGATTTGAACCTACGACCTTCAGGTTATGAGCTTTGAAACACATTAAATTTTCGGCACCCGAAAATGCTGTAATTCGCCATTTGCCGCCGTTTACCTGTCTTTCCACTACCCCGCCCTTCAACCTCTTCCATGATCTTCTGGGACTGTCATCCTGGGTCAATGCCCTACAGTGTTCGGGAGTGGCTACGATGGAAGATCGGAGATATCTAACAGCGAAAGAGGTCGCGGAGCGCTATCGCAAAGAAATCAGTGTAGGGACACTTCGCAACTGGCGCGCAATGCGCATCGGTCCAACGTTCGTAAAGATTGGCAAGGCGGTACTGTATCCTGTTCAAGAGCTCGACGAATGGGATAGAGAGAACCTCGTGATCTGCCGTGCCTCTCGACGCTTGGACGTGACAGACGAAAACGAACAGTGATGATCACGATCAAGCATTCAATGCCGCTCCCAAACACCGGCCCCAACCCACTACACGACTTCGCAATTACTTCGGTATTTCAACCTAATAGGTATATTTGCTAGGCAGGTCCACAACCATCCGTCGGGCGATCCCACGCCATCGCGCGCCGACATCCAGATGACCCGGCAGATCATCGAAAGCGCGGCGCCACTCGGCATCACCGTCCACGACCACATCATCGTCGGCCGGCAGGGGCACGCCAGCTTCCGGGCGTTGCGCTTGCTGGACTGACCCACGGCTCTTTCCTGCCCATCATTTGGGCAGCCTTGGTGCGAGCGGGCTCCTGCACACTCTTTCACCAGACGGGTTGCGTTGGAGGATGCCGACAGATTTAATCGTCGAGTGGAATTTCGGCTCGGAGACTGCATGGCGATCCCCTTCGACGAGATGACGATTGCCGGTGACGGGTGCCGCCCGGCCTATGAACTGGTCAAGGCCTGGCTCGACAACAACGACCTGGAAAGCCTGCGGCACCGGTCCCAGGAGGCAGAGCTACTTTTCCGGCGGATCGGCATCACCTTCTCCGTCTATGGGCAGGCCGAGGCCGAAGAGCGCATCATCCCCTTCGATGTCGTCCCCCGCGTGCTCACCACTGGTGAATGGCAGCGGCTGTCGCAGGGACTGACCCAGCGCGTGCGTGGACTGAATGCGTTCCTCGCCGACATCTACGGTCCCGCCGCGATCATCAAAGCCGGCATCGTGCCCGCCGACCTCATTTACCAGAATCCCTATTTCCGTCCCGAAATGATCGGCATCAAGGTGCCGCGATCGATCTACGTCCCGATCTCCGGCATCGACATCGTGCGGGTCGACGCAGAAACGTTCTACGTGCTCGAGGACAATGCGCGCACACCTTCCGGGGTCTCCTACATGCTGGAGAACCGGGAGGTGATGATGCGGCTCTTCCCGGACCTGTTCTCGGAACATCGGATTGCGCCCGTCGAGAACTATCCGGACGAACTGCTGCTGACGCTGCAGTCGCTCGCGCCCGAGTCCGCCCCCGGCGATCCCACCGTCGTGCTGCTGACCCCCGGCCAGTACAACAGCGCCTACTACGAGCACTCCTTCCTGGCCGACCGCCTCGGCGTGGAACTGGTGGAAGGGCGCGACCTTTATGTGCGCGATTCCATCGTCTACATGCGCACGACCCAGGGGCCGAAACGGGTCGACGTCATCTACCGCCGGCTCGATGACGAATTCCTCGACCCCCTCGCCTTCCGACCGGATTCGGCGTTGGGCGTTCCCGGCCTGATGACGGCCTACCGGGCGGGAAACGTGACGCTCGCTAATGCGGTCGGAACCGGCGTCGCCGACGACAAGGCGATCTACACCTACATGCCCGACATCGTGCGCTTCTATCTCGGCGAAGAGCCGATCCTGAAGAACGTGCCGACCTGGCGTTGCCGCGAACCGGAAGCGCTCTCCTACGTCCTCGACCATCTTCCCGAACTCGTCGTCAAGGAGGTTTCCGGATCCGGCGGCTACGGCATGCTGGTCGGCCCGGCCGCGGACAAGGAGACGATCGAGACCTTCCGAGCCAAGCTGAAGGCCAAGCCGGAGGATTTCATCGCCCAGCCGACGCTTGCGCTGTCGACCTGCCCGACTTTCGTCGGATCTGGGGTGGCCCCCCGCCATGTGGACCTGAGGCCGTTCGTGCTCACTGGTGCGGACCAGGTCCGCATCGTGCCCGGTGGGCTGACGCGCGTGGCGCTGCGCGAAGGATCCCTTGTGGTCAACTCGAGCCAGGGCGGCGGCACCAAGGACACCTGGGTCCTGGACGATCCAACCTCTGCGGATTCGCCTCCGGGAACGCCGTCGAGCACCGCGGAGGTGACGTCCGTGGAGCCGAGCGAGAGCGACGAGGTCCGATCCCAGAGTCAAAGCCAGAGCCAGAGCTGACAGGAACGAGCACGGCACACATGCTACTCGCACGCACCGCAGACACTCTCTTCTGGCTTGCCCGTTACGTCGAGCGCGCCGAGAACACCGCCCGCATCCTGGATGCGGCGGCGCGGCTCTCGTCGCTGCCAGCCGGCTATGGAGGCAGTTCCAACGAATGGACCTCCGCCGTCGCCGCCACAGGCGGGCTGGAGCTGTTCAAGGAGCTCTACGGGGACGACGAGAGCCACCATGCAGTGATCGATTTCCTGGCGTTTTCGCCGGCGAACCCATCCAGCATCCGCAACTGCATCGAGATCGCGCGCTCCAACGCGCGCGCCGTGCGCACCGCGCTGACGGCGGAGATGTGGGATTCCATCAACAGCGCCTGGCTGGAGATGAAGCAGTTCCGGTCGGAAGGCCTGACGCGTCCGCGCCTCAACGAGCTGCTGAGCTTCGTCAAGGAAGCATCGCTGCGCTTCGACGGCAGCGCCTATCGCACCATGCTGCGCAACGACGCCTACTACTTCATGCGGCTGGGCAGCTTCATCGAGCGGGCCGACGCGACTGCGCGCATCCTCGATGTGAAGTATCATCTGCTGCTGCCGGAGGGCGAACGCGTCGGCGGCAGCCTGGACTATTTCCAGTGGTCTTCGATCCTGCGCTCGGTATCGGCGCTGACGGCCTATCACTGGGTCTATCGCCAGAATCTGCGTCCTTGGCTCGTCGCCGATCTTCTGATCCTGCGGCGCGAGATGCCCCGCTCGCTTTCGAGCTGCTGCGAGAACGTGATGCGCTTCCTGGACGAAATCGCCCGGGACTACGGCCAGCCCGGTCCCAGCCAGCGGCTCGCCCGCGGAACGTTCGCCAAGCTCCAGAACACCGACATCGATACGGTGTTCGCCGAAGGGCTGCACGAGTTCTTGCTCTCCATCATCGCGGACAACAACCGCCTGGGCGCCGCCATCGCCGACCAGTACCTGACCTGAGGCCGGCAAGATGCGCATTCGAATAAGCCACGAGACGTTCTATCGCTACGAGGTCCCGGCGAACCTGGTGATCCAGATCCTTCGGCTGACGCCGCGCGGGCATGCCGGATTGTTCGTCTCCGACTGGCGTATCGACGTCTCGTGCGACGCCCGGCTGCAGAAGAGCGAGGATCCCTTCGGCAACATCGTCCACACCTTCACCGCCGACGGGCCGATCGAGGAACTCACGGTCACCGCCGCCGGCGAGGTCGAGACGGAGGAGACACATGGCGTCATCAATGGTGCGCTCGACAGGCTGCCGCGCGGTCTTTACCTGCGCGAGACGCCGCTGACCGAGCCGACGCCCGCGATCAAGGAGTTTGCGCGCGATCTGGCCACCGACAGCGACGGGACGCCGCTCGATTTCCTGCACAAGTTGAACCATGCGGTGCATGAGAAGATCCGCTTCGACACCGGCGCCACGAACGTCACCACCCCGGCAAGCGCCGCGTTCGAGGAGGGTCACGGCGTCTGTCAGGATCTGGCACACGTCTTCTTGTCCGCCGCCCGCAGCCTTGGCTATCCGAGCCGCTATGTCGGTGGATATCTGTGCCGCACGGATGGGGTCGTCCAGCAGGATGCCGGCCACGCCTGGGTCGAAATTCACGTTCCGGATCTCGGTTGGGTCGGCTTCGATCCCGCCCATGGGATTGCCGCAACGGAAGCCCACGTCCGTGTGGCAACCGGGCTCGACTATCTCGGGGCAGCTCCCTTCCGCGGCACGCGATATGGCGGCCTGGCGGAAAGCCTGAGCGTCAATGTGAGCGTCAAGTCGCTGAGCGGCCCAGGCGGAATCATGTGAGCTTCGCGGCCTACGTAAAATCCCTCTTGATTGCGTCGCCGCGGCGCACAAACATGCCGACCGCCGTTGGCCGTCGTAGGCTCCTCTGGTCCGACCACGACCATCGCAACCGGACAAGCACACACCCGTAAGGACGCTCCTTGGCGGCCGCGCCGACCCGCGGAACGACCACAGCTCCGAATCAGATCCCGGTGATAGAGTGTGCGCCATGTGGCTGGAGCTGGGGCTTGGAACATGACGTATTGTTGCGGAATTCTGGTGCGCGGCGGCTTGGTTATGATCGCCGACACGCGGACCAATGCGGGTCTCGACAACATCGCGACCTATCGCAAGCTCCACATCTTCGAGAGCCCCGGCGATCGGATCGTGGCGCTTGCCGCAGCCGGCAACCTTGCCGTGACCCAGGCCGTTCTGAGCTTCCTCTCCGAGGGCTTGGAAGATCCCGAGACCGGTCAGGTCCAGACGATCATGGACATGCCATCCATGTTCAAGACGGCGCAGTTTGTCGGTGACGCGGTCCGCAAGGTCCGGATGATCGACGGCCCCTCGCTCGAACTCAGCGCATCGGGATTCGACGTGTCAATCCTCCTCGGCGGACAGATCGGCGACGGGCGCCTTCGGCTATTCATGATCTACCAGGCTGGCAACTTCATCGAGACGACGGAAGACACGCCGTATCTGCAGATTGGCGAACACAAGTACGGCAAGCCGATCCTCGACCGAGCGGTGACGTACGAAACCGAGTTGCTCGACGCCTTGAAGCTCAGCCTCATCTCGATGGATTCGACCATGCGCTCCAATCTCGGCGTCGGCCTCCCCATCGATATCCTCACCGTCCAGCGCGACGCGCTGAGGGCCGAGCGCAACATGCGCATCGAGGCCGACGAGCCCTACTTCCACAACCTGCGGGAACAGTGGTCTACGGCGCTGCGTCAGGCCCATCTGGCGATTGCCCGGCCGCCCTATCCGGCGGTCGCAGAATCTGCCGACCTCGAAGACTGAGTCACGAAGCCGCCCGTGTCTGATCGGCCGGCGACACGGGCCGAACCAGAAGCCGCGGACCATCGACCCCCGTCACCTCGACCCGGGATCCGGCCGCCGCATCGGGACCTGCCACGCGCCAGATCGTATCGCCGTGCTTCAACCGACCCTCACCATCGACGATAGCCTCGTCGATGGTGAACGTGCGTCCGACGAAGCGTTCGGCCCGACGGTTGAGAAACGCCTCTGTCACCGGTTTGTCGCCTCGCCGGGTAAGGGCGCGCCCGATCAGGACCGCCAGGCATGAGGCCGCGAGAAACAGGACGATCTGGATCTGCCAGGCGATCGACACGCTGATCGCGAGGCCGCCGACGGCGATAGCGGCAAGCCCGAACCAGAGGAAAAAGATCCCCGGAACCAGAATTTCCGCGGCAAGCAGGCACAGCCCCAGGATCAGCCACGACCACGGACCGATCGTGGCATACAGGGAGGCGATCATGACGTGGGCGGGTCGGACGGATCGCGGCTTGCGACAGGCCGTCCGGTTGCGGGAACCGCGCCGGACGGACGTCGCCGCTGCGCATCATCCCCGAAGGCCTCCTTGGCGATCTCACCGATGCCGGTGAGTGCGCCCAGGATCGAGCTCGTCTCCATCGGCAGCAGCAGCAGCTTCTGGTTCGGAGAGCGCGCAAACGCTCCGAGCGCTTTCACATACTTGTCGGCCACGAAGTAGTTGATCGCCTGCACGTCGCCGGCCGCGATTGCCTCCGACACGACGCGGGTCGCCTGCGCCTCGGCATCGGCCTCTCGCTCGCGGGCTTCGGCATCGCGGAATGCGGCTTCGCGCCGGCCCTCGGCCGACAGGATCAGCGCCTGCTTCTCGCCTTCGGCCTTGAGCACCGCGGACTGCCGCTCGCCCTCGGCCACCAGGATCGCCGCCCGCTTTTCGCGTTCCGCCTTCATCTGCCGTCCCATCGCCTCGACCAGGTCGCGCGGCGGTTCGATGTCCTTGATCTCGATCCGGGTGATCTTCACGCCCCAGGGCTCCACCGCCGCATCGACCGTCCGGAGGATGCGGACGTTGATCTCGTCGCGGTTGGACAGGAGCTCGTCTAGATCCATCGACCCCATCACCGAGCGGATGTTGGTCATGGTGACGTTGAGGATCGCCGTCTCCAGATTGGTGACCTCGTAGGCGGAGCGCGCCGCGTCGAGGATCTGGTAGAAATTCACGCCGTTCACGACCACCGTCGCGTTGTCCCGGGTGATCACCTCCTGGGAGGGAACGTCCAGCACCTGCTCCATCATGTTCAGCCGCCGGCCGATGCGATCGATGAACGGGATGATGAAGTTGAGGCCCGGTGTCAGCGTCCGCGTGTAGCGGCCGAACCGCTCGACGGTTACTTGCTGTCCCTGCGGCACCGTCTTCACGCCGGCGAAGATGACCAGGATCACGACGAGCGCGAGCACGCCGAGAACGATGTCAGGTCCAATCGAGATCGGCATGGCCGCTGTCTCCCCCACGCACGGAACCCACCGTGCGCATTCGAAGTAGGGGTTGCCGAGGAGAGTGGCAACATGGGGGCCGGATTATCCGCATGTCTCCGCCCCGATCGGCACGGTGGCGACCTGCCTCGGGCAGCCCAGGCTCAGAGCCAGCCCTGGAGTTCGCGCGCCACCACGGTTTCCAGCACCCGCATGCCCTCCGGGCTGTCGTTGAGGCAGGGGATCGCGGCAAATTTCTCGCCGCCCGCCTCGTGGAAGAACTCGGCGTTCTGGATGGCGATCTCCTCGAGCGTCTCGACACAGTCGGCGACGAAGCCGGGCGTCATGATCGCCAGCCGCTTCACGCCGCTGCGGGCGAGCTCTTTGACGGTCTCGTCGGTGTAGGGCTGCAGCCAGGGCTGACTGCCGAAGCGCGACTGGAAGGTGATGCGCAACCGGTCCTCGGACCACCCCAGCCGTTCGCGCAGCAGGCGCGCCGTCTTGTGGCAGTGGCAATGGTACGGGTCGCCCTTGAGCAGGTAGGACTGCGGCAGCCCGTGAAACGAGGCGAGCACCACTTCCGGCTCGAAGTCGAGGCTCTCGATATGCCGGGTGAGCGAGGTCGCCAGCGCGTCGATGTAGACCGGATCGTCGTGCCACGGGGCCGCCGTGCGCAGCGCCGGCTGCCAGCGCATCTTCGAGAACGCCTCGAACACCTTGTCGTTGACGGTGGCCGTGGTCGACGCGGCGTATTGGGGATAGAGCGGCACCACGAGGATCTTCTCGCAACCCTGCTCCTGGAGCGCCGCAAGACGCTCCGCGATTGGCGGCTTGCCGTAGCGCATGGCCCAGTCGACGACGATCCGGTCGTCGGTGCCAGCAAAGGCCTCGGCGAGGAGGTCCGACTGTGCCCGCGTGGTCGTCTTCAGCGGCGACTCGTTGCGCTCGCGGTTCCAGATCGCCTCGTAGGCCTCGCCCGACTTGCTCGGTCGCCTCGTCAGGATGATCAGATTGAGGATCGGCCACCAGATGAGCCGAGGCACCTCGATGACGCGCTTGTCCGAGAGGAATTCCTTGAGGTAGCGCCGCATCGACCAGTAGTCGGTCGCCTCCGGCGTGCCGAGATTGACGATCAGCACGCCGACCCGACCGAACCGGACCGGCGAATGATCGGCCGGCAGGACGGTCGCAACTTGTGGACGGCGGAATTCGGACTGGTCGTTCATGACGCCTCGACAGGTCTGGGGGCCGCGCGGAGAGCGCGGTCATCTTCCGTAGACGGTTCTAATGCATCTTGCCCCCCCGTCCACCGCGACCAGCCCGTGGCCCATCGGCGCGATACCGGCAAGCGGCGCCGTTGCGGCTCGCGTCCGGCGGCCAACGGTGGCACTGTTGCAGGACTTGCACCGGACGGGCGGCGATCGATCGGGGACAGTCATGGGGGCGTCGAGCCTGTTGGCGATTTTGCGGACCGGCATGGGCTGGGGTCTGGCGGGAATCCTGCTCGCAGCCGCGCCCCCTGCCGTTGCCGAGCCCGCTGGAGGCTTGTCGCTCGTCGTTGTCAACGACATCGACCAGATGACGAGCGAGACCAGCCGCGGCGGCCTCGACAGGGTGGCCGCGGTGATCGCGGGCGAACGCGCCTCGAAAGAGAACGTCCTGGTCGTTCATGCCGGCGATGCGCTGTCGCCGTCGATCATGTCGAGCATCGACCGCGGCGCGCACATGGTCGATCTGCTGAACCGGATTGGCCTCGACATCTTCGTGCCCGGCAACCACGAGTTCGACTTTGGCAAGGAGGTCTTCCTGGAGCGGATGGCCGCGCTTGACGCGACGAAGCTCGCCGCCAACCTGCGCGACCCCGAGGGCGCACCGATCGGCGGGTTCGAAGATCACGTGATCCGCGAGATCTCCGGCGTCAAAGTGGGCATCCTCGGTGTCATCGGCGACCGGGCGCGCATCGTGTCCACCACCGGCGATCTTGTTCTCTCTCCGACCATCCAAACCGCATTCGAAGAGGCCCGCTTCCTGCGCAGCGAGGGAGCCGAGTTCATCGTGGCCGTCGTGCACGACAACATTTCCCGCGACCTTCTGCTTGCCCGCTCGGGCGCCTTCGACGTGGTGGTCTCGGGCGACGACCACGTGCTGACGGTCACCTACGACGGCCGCTCCGCGCTGGTGGAATCGCGCGAACAGGGCGAGTTGATCGCCATCGTGGACGTGACATTCGACGTGGGCGAGCGCAACGGCAGCCGCACCGTCTCCTGGGAGCCGTCCTTCCGGATCGTCGACACCGCCTCGGTGGCACCGGACCCGGCCATCTCGGAGCAGGTGCAGACCTATCTGGCGAGCCTCGATGCGGCACTGGACGAGCCGATCTGCACGCTTCAGGCGGAGCTCGACAGCCGGCGCGCGACCGTCAGGACCCGGGAATCTGCGTTCGGCAACATCGTGGCCGACGCGCTCCTGGCGGCGACGGACGCCGACGTCGCGATCACCAACGGCGGCAGCATCCGCGGCGACCGGGTCTATCCGTCGGGCACGCCGTTCACGCGCCGCAACCTGATGACCGAGCTGCCGTTCGCCAACACCGTCGTGCTGGTCGAAATCACCGGCACCGACCTCGTGCGCGCGCTGGAGAACGGCTTATCGCTCGTCGACAGCGGCTCGGGGCGCTTTCCGCAGATCGCCGGCATGGACATCGAGGTGGATCTGGCCCGCGCTTCCGGCTCGCGGGTGGCGTCGGTCACCATCGCCGGCGAACCGCTCGAGCCCGGCCGGCTCTACAGGCTGGCGACAAACGATTTTCTCGCCCGGGGCGGCGACGGCTACTCGGCGTTGCGCAGCTCGGAGATCATCATCGATGCCCGCGACGGCGACCTGCTGGTGAACGTGGTGGCCGACTACCTGAAGGGCCGGCCCCGCTTCGCTCCGGCGACCGACGGACGCATCAAACTGCTCTGACGCCGCTACCAGACGGTTGCCGGCGCCGCGCCGCCGAGGACCTCGTCGAGCCGCCGCCGGGTCGCCGATGTCGTCGTCGCCGGCAGACGGTCGACGGGGAAGAACCCGGCCTCGAGGATTTCCGCATTCGGCACACGCGCCGGCGCCGGCTGATGTGCGTCGCGTGTGACGAACAGCAGGACGTGGTCGCGCCGGTCGAGCGCTTCGTTGAAGTAGACGCCGAACAGCCGCGCAGGCGATCCGAGCTCCAGGTTACCCTCCTCCCGCAGTTCGCGGGCCACCGCATCGTGCGCCGATTCACCTGGATCGACGCCCCCGCCGGGCAGATGGAACCCCGGCAGGTAGCTGTGGCGGACGAGAAAGACCTCGTCTGCGGCCGTCAGCACCAGGCCCTTCACGCCGAGGGAGACCCCGGTACGGAATCGGTGACGCAACCTGAGGATCGTCCGGCCGGCGAGCGCGTGAAGCCGGTGGCGCAGCACGGCCGACGGGCCGGGCTCGGGCATTTCCCTCCTTCCCGACGGACGGAGGCCCCCGGACGTCGGCAGACCGACGTTCTTCATGGTCATGAGCGGCACTCCGATCCGCAGATCGTCACGAACAGTCGCAGCGTATCGCCGCCAGACCTGACAATCCGTCCTTTGATTCCGCTTCCGCTGCAGCATGCTCGACTTGAAGACCGAATGACCGGTACCTTCCCTGTCCGTGCAGGCGGTCTTCCCGGAACCGCCGCGCCCGTCGACGGGTTCAACGGACGGACCGCCGTCCGAAGCAGACCATATCGCCCGGACTTGAGGAGTCACGTCTTGAAGACTTGGCCAATCGCTCTCGCGCTTGTCATTCTGTCCACATCCAACGCTTCGGCCGAGTCGGTGGTCGTCGACACAATCCTCCGGACTACAGAGACCTCATCGGGCAAGCCCATCACGGTGCCGACGCACCCCGAGCTGGTCGTCAGCACGTTCGAAATCGGCCCGCACACGCGCCTTGCCCTCCACAAGCACCCGTACGCGCGATACGCCTACGTGCTCGATGGCGCCATCACGGTCGAGGTCCAAGGCGGTGACCGACATCGCTACGTGGCGGGCGACGTCATTGTCGAGGTGATCGATGAGTGGCACGTCGGAATTACGGGAGAGGAAGCGGTGAAACTGCTGGTGATCGACCAGGCCCCATCCGGGAAGTCCAACACCGTCCTGTGGGACGGAGAGACGCCGAAGTGACGCCTGCCGTGTCCTCTGTCTACACCCTCGCCCACCTCTCCGACCCTCATCTCGGGCCGTTACCCCAGCCGCGGCTTCGTGAACTCGCCTCCAAACGGGCGATCGGCTTCGTCAACTGGCAGCGCAACCGGGTGAAGCTCCATCTGGAGGAACCGCTCGCCCGGCTGATGGACGATCTCCTTTCCAGCACGCCGGACCACATCGCGGTCACCGGTGACCTCGTCAACCTGGCGCTGAAGGCGGAGCTTCAGCCGGCCCGTCAGTGGCTGGCGGCGCTCGGCAACCATCACGACGTTTCGGTGATCCCCGGCAACCACGATGCCTACGTGCCAGGTGCATTGAAGCGGGCCTGGAAAGCATGGTCCGACTACATGACGGACGACGAACGCCCGCTCTCGATCGCCGGAGACCGGTTTCCATTTGTCCGCCGCCGTGGACCGATCGGGATCGTCGGGACATCGAGCGCCGTCGCCACGGGGCCGTTCATGGCGACGGGGACGTTCGGTGCCATCCAGGCCCAGTTGCTGCACGACAGCCTCAAGAAGCTCGGGCATCACGGTGCGTTCCGGGTGGTGCTGATCCACCACCCACCGATCCACAACTCCACCGCCTGGCACAAGCGCCTGCTCGGCGGATCGCGCTTTCGCGCCGTCATCCGGGACGCCGGCGCCGAGCTGGTCCTGCATGGGCACACCCACAAGCGTTCGATCAACTGGATCGGCGACGTGCCGGTCATCGGCGTGCCGGCCGCCTCCAACGCGGCGCACCGCCACGGCTCGGCGTTCAACCTGTTCGAGATTTCGGGCGAGACCGGGAAATGGGACTGCGAGATGATCGAACGCGGCCTGACCGGACCGACCGAACCGGTACGCGAAATCGACCGGCGGTTTCTCTACAGAGATGGCCGGATCCAAGGCGCACCGACCACGACCGGTGCGGAAACCGCCGAAACCGACGACCCCGAGGCCTAAGCCATGAACGAGGCACTTCCAGCCAGCGCGCAACGGGTTCTGGATGCGGCAGCAGCCGCCGGCCTGAAAATCGAGGTGCGCGAAATGCCCGCGTCCACCCGAACCGCCGAAGAAGCGGCCGAAGCATGCGGGACGGGCGTGGGGCAGATTGTCAAGTCGCTGGTGTTTCGCGGTCACGACAGCGGCAGCCCCTACCTGCTTCTCGTCTCGGGTTCGAACAGGGTCGACGAGAAAGCGGTGGGGCGGCAGATCGGCGAACCGATCGAACGGCCCGATGCGCGCTACGTCCGCGAGGAGACGGGGTATGCGATCGGCGGCATTCCGCCAATCGGCCATCGGGCCGGGCTGGCGGTGTTCATCGACGCCGATCTCCTGGCATTCGATGTGGTCTGGGCCGCGGCGGGCACGCCGCAAGCCGTGTTTGCCGTCGACCCGGCGGCCCTGAAGGCCGCAACGGGTGCGACGGTTCTGGCGATGCGCAGGTAGAGCGCAGAGCGCCGGTCAAACACGGTAGGTCTGGACCTTCGTGGCACGCAGGCCCGCCAGCCCGTGACGGTCGATCAGCGAATTCCACGACAGGAATTCCTCGACCGTCAACGTGTAGCGCTCGCAGGCCTCTTCGAGTGACAGAAGTCCGCCGCGTACGGCGGCCACCACCTCCGCCTTGCGACGGATGACCCATCGCTTGGTGTTCGGCGGCGGAAGATCTGCCAGCGTCAAAGGCGTCCCGTCAGGGCCAATGACATACCGGTAACGCGGTGAAATATGTTCGGTCATTCGACTCTCGTACTCACACACACCTGACCCAACTGAGTGTCGATATGACCTGCACCTCTTTAAAAATCAGCTAAGCACCCGCTAAGGAAACGGTAACGATAACTAATACTTACTGAGTGGATCGGAGCAGGCGTCTGAAGGCGCCGCGGCGCCGCCGTGCGGACGGGCCCGGCCAGCCCGCTGCTCCGAGCGGCTTTCGACAGACCCGCACATCCGCTATGAGTTGCAAGCAAGGCTGGACAAGTTGTCCGAGCTGCGGGCTTTGCGCGGCGCGAATTGATACTTATGTGCGGGGTCTGATGACCGGAATCCGCCGGTTCCGATGTCTGGCGGCCTTGTCGGGTCGATGCCGATCATCTACCGGCGTGGGACGGGGTGATTTCCGGTGAACCGATATTGCCACACGTTGGTCGGCTGTCGAGCCGTCGCATCCGCTCCGGGCCGTTCGCACCGCACCTTGACCGTCGGGCCGGCCGGAGACGACACATTCTAGGCGCGGTCAGGACCATGGCCGTCGCAGCCTGATCGACAAATACGGGTTCGTGGACATGACGAACAGTTTGGATCTGCCCGGCCGCCCCCAGGATACCCGCATCGTGGTTGCGATGTCGGGCGGGGTCGATTCGTCGGTGGTCGCCGCATTGCTGGCCCGCGAGGGCTACGACGTCGTCGGCGTCACGCTGCAGCTTTACGACCATGGCGCAGCGACGCACCACAAGGGCGCCTGCTGCGCCGGACAGGACATCCACGACGCCCGCCGGGTCGCCGAGACCCTTGGCATCCCCCACTACGTGCTGAACTACGAGGACCGGTTTCGCGAGAGCGTGATCGAGCGCTTCGCCGATTCCTACCTGCACGGCGAAACGCCGGTGCCGTGCGTCTCGTGCAACCAGAGCGTCAAGTTCTCCGATCTGCTCGACACCGCCAAGACCCTCGATGCCGCGGCGCTGGCGACCGGCCACTACGTCGACAGCCGCGCCAACGGCGCGCACCGCGCCCTCTTCCGCCCCAAGGATGCCGATCGCGACCAGAGCTATTTCCTTTACGCCACCACCCAGGAGCAGCTCGACTATCTCCGCTTCCCACTCGGCCGGATGACCAAGCCCGAGACCCGGCGCCTTGCGGGCGAACTCGGGCTTCCCGTCGCCGATAAGGCCGACAGCCAGGACATCTGCTTCGTGCCGAGCGGCGGCTACGCCGACGTGATCGAGCGGCTGCGTCCGGGCGCGGTGATGCCGGGCGATGTCGTTCACGTCGACGGCAGGGTGATGGGACGTCATGAAGGCATCATCCGATATACGGTCGGACAGCGTCGGGGCCTCGGCCTGGCAGTCGGCGAGCCGCTTTACGTGGTCGGCCTCGACGCCGACACCCACCGGGTGATCGTCGGGCCGAAGAGCGCGCTGGAGACCCATCGGGTCTATCTGCGCGAGGTGAACTGGCTCGGGGACCAGCCGCTGGCCCAGGCCGTGCGGGATGGCATGGACGTGTACGCCAGGGTGCGCTCCACCCGGCCGCCGGTGGCAGCCCAGCTCACCGAGGAAGACGGACGGCTGGTCGTCGAACTCATGACCCCGGAATCCGGTGTCGCGCCCGGCCAGGCCTGCGTGTTCTATGAAGCGCCCGACGGGGTTTCGCGTGTGCTGGGCGGAGGCGTGATCGATCGCGCCCCCACGGCCGGTTCGCGCGGCGTCGTGGCCGCGAGCCCCATGGCCTACGTCACCTGACTTCTGGAACGGTCAGCCGCCGAGCCGGTTTCCCCTTCGTTGTTCGACCAAAAATCGCCCTGAGGACCCTACGCATGACCGATCCCGACCGCCGCCCCTTCTTCGCCCGCAGCGCCTCTCCCGTCGCCGCCGGCGCCGGAGGCCGTGAGGTCGCGATCGACGGCGACATGGTGCGCAGCGCCTACGCCCGCTGGGCACCCGTCTATACGCTTCTGGCCGCCCCCACCGCGCTCGGGCGCAAGGCTGCGGTGGCCAAGGTGAACTCCATCGGCGGGCACTTCCTGGAGGCCGGCGTCGGCACCGGCCTCGCCCTTCCCGACTACACCTCCAACGTGACCATCACCGGCGTCGACCTCTCCCACGACATGCTGGTGCGCGCGAATGAGAAGATCGAGAAAGAGCGGCTCAGGAACGTGACCGGCGTCCACGAGATGGACCTCACCAACCTCGCCTTCGCCGACGGTGCGTTCGACGGAACGGTCTGCATGTTCACCATCACCGCGGTGCCCGACGCGGCCCGTGTCATGGAAGAGCTCGCCCGCGTCGTGCGGCCCGGCGGCCACGTCGTCCTGTGCAGCCATTTCCGAGCCGAGCGTTTCCCCTGGACGGTCACCGACCGGATGCTCACGCCGTTCGCCACCCGGCTCGGCTGGAACCCGTCGATGAAGATCGATGGCGTTCTCGGCTGCGACCAGCTGGAGCTGATTTCCCGGGAGGACGCCAAGCCCGCCGGCCTGTTCGACCTCCTCACCTTCCGCAAGCACTAGAGCATTCCCCGTTCAGATCGAAGCGATCTGAACGAAGAGGAATTGCACAAGGCATCGAATCCGGCGCCCTTTCTTGTGGATCAGGTGACTCCACCTGATCGGAAAAGGCTCTGGATCACGACGTCGTCTGGTCTGCTCTCGCTGAATACACAAAACGCCATCGGTTCTCGTATCCTGGTAGCGGGATGCGCGAGCGGATAGCCGCTATCCCCCTGTCGTCACCCGCCCTTGGCGTCCTGCTCCGATCGATGCGGTCGGAACGAGCCGATGCTGGCGGCCGAACCGAAGCACGCCTGTCGCGTACCGGACCCGCCGATTCGCCGGCGCGGTCCTTTTCCCAAGCCCGATCCGCTCGATCGACCCCACCGCGCGTCGTGCAGACCGGGATCGCAATCCGGCCTTCTGCCGCGCCAGGCCGGGACCGTCCACAGGCGCGCTCCGGCGCCTTGACAAGGTGGGCCCTGATCGCCTTATTAGCGCCGCACGACCGCTGGCCATGCCGCGGTCGCGCTTCTGTCGTGACCGGACCGAATCCCTGTGCGGGCATCAGCCGACACGGACACGAAGGCCAGACCGGCGCCCTTGGGGCGGAGTAGCTCAGTTGGTTAGAGCAGCGGAATCATAATCCGCGTGTCGGGGGTTCAAGTCCCTCCTCCGCTACCACCTCTTCGCGGCCAATCTGCCGCTCTCTCCCTCACCGCCCGCTCAGTACCGCCACCGCCGGCGGCTGACATCGACGAATCGGCGGATTTCCGCTCCCAGTTCCTCGTCCGAAGCGGTTTCGGGAAGCTCGGTGGGATCGACGCACCGACATCGGCATGAGGCTGATGGCGCCGTCCTTCAGCGTGGGACTGACCCCGCCGACGCCGCTGTAGAGCGCCTGACCTGCCCCTGAGTTTTTCCTCCACCTGGAGTTAGAGTCCGGCCTCGATCGAAGGACGGACAGATGAAGCGGAAGCGATTTACGGAAGAGCA
>NZ_JBRJGW010000038.1:0-24725 GCF_053628695.1 Amorphus sp. MBR-141 | reverse complement strand
ACCTCGGGCAGCTCGTCCAGACCATCGAACCCGACGAATGCCAGAACTATCTCACCAACGCTGGATACGCTTCCGTCAAAACATGAAACGCTCTAACGCGCCCTAAGGTGAGCCACTCTCACCGGGAAGGAGCGGACCCTTGGGCGTTCTCATTGGACTTGTCGTCGGCATTGGCTCCATGGCCGGAGGTTTCATGGCGATGGGCGGCCATATCGGCGTGATCTGGCAGCCGTTCGAGTACGTCATCATCGGCGGAATCGCGCTGGGCACCTTCATCATCGCCAACCCGATGTCGGTGATCAAAGACACCGGCAAGGGGGTCGTCGAGGCGCTGAAGGGAGCCGGCCCGAAGAAGGCCGACTATCTCGCCCTGCTTGGCCTGCTCTATTCGCTGATGCGCGAATTGCGCTCCAAGCCGCGCAACGAGGTGGAAGGCCACATCGACAATCCGTCGGAGTCGTCGATCTTCCAGCACTATCCGAAGATCTACAAAGACAGCTACCTGACGCACTACATCTGCGACTACGTCCGCCTGATCCTCATCGGCAACGCCCGCTCGCACGAGATCGAGGCGCTGATGGAACAGGAAATCAGCACCATCAAGAAGCACAAGGCGAAGCCGTATTCGGCGGTCAGCTCGGTGGCCGAGGCGCTGCCGGCGATCGGCATCTGCGCCGCGGTGCTCGGCATCGTGAAGGCGATGGGCGCGATCGACCAGTCTCCAGAAATCCTCGGGCACTACATCGGATCGGCCCTGATCGGCACCTTCGTCGGCATCTTCTCCTCGTACGCGATGCTTTCGCCCCTGGCGACCAAGATCAAGACCACCCGCGAGAAGCAGTGCCAGCCCTACATCATCGTGAAGCAGACGCTGATCGCCTACATGAACGGCGCGCTGCCCCAGATCGCCCTCGAGCACGGCCGCAAGACCATCTCCGCCGCCGAACGTCCGACCATCGACGATGTCGAGAGCGACTCGATCGCCAACATCCCCGGCTCCGGCGCCGGCCTGCAGCAGGCAGCCTAATCCGATGAACGCCATGCCCTCCCCCGCGCGCGGCGACATCCGCGACATGCTTCTCGACGCAGCTGGCCTGTCGATCGACCGGCTTCCCATGCTGCACGTGATCTTCGACCGCGTGTCGACCCACTGCGCCGACGGGATCCGCCACCTGGCGGCATCCCAGTGCTACTACTCGCTGAGCAACATCGAGAGCGGCCGCATCGGCGACGTGCTCGAAGAATACGAAGGCAACGCCGTCGTCGGCGTGTTCAACGCCCCAGGCTGGGACTCGCACGTCCTCGTCGGCTTTGACCGCGACTTCGTCTTCACGATGGTCGAGGCGTTGTTCGGTTCCGATGGTTCCGAGCCGCCGATCGACGACGAGCGGCCTTTCACCAACATCGAAATGCGGATCTGCCAGACGCTCTTCGAACAGGTGGCCAAGGCGATGAAGGAATCCTTTTCCCTCATCTCCAACACGACCTTCAAGTTCGAGCGCCTTGAGACCCGCCTCGACTTCGCCGTCGTCGGCCGGCGGAACAACCAGTCGGTCGTGGCGAAGTTCCTGCTGCAGGCGATCAACCGCGGCGGCGAGATGTTCGTCATGATCCCCCAGTCGGCGCTGACGCCGATGCGGCAGACGCTGGCCCGCGCCTTCACCGGCGATTCCTCGGTCCGCGACCCGGCCTGGGTCAGGCAGATCAGCAGCGAAGTCCGAAAGACCTCGGTGACGCTGAACGCGATCCTGGAATCCCGGGAGATTTCGCTCGGCGATATTTCGGAGCTCAAGGTGGGCCAGGTGCTGCAGCTGTCCGCGACGCCCCGCACGCGGGTCAAGCTGGAGGGCAACAACCAGCCGCTGTTCTGGTGCCAGCTCGGCCAGGCGGAAGGCCTCTACAAGCTGCGCATCGAGGAGATGGTGGATCAGGAACAGGAGTTCATCGATGACATCCTACCTCGTTGATGCCGCGCTCCTTGTCGCGCTGGTCGTCACCAGCGTGTTCGCAGCCGCGATGTACCGCCGGCTGAAGCGCCTCGACCTTTACCACTCCGACTACAAGCGCATCCTCGCCGACACCGACGACGCCCTACAGGCGGCGCGCAGCGCGGTGGCAAGTCTCAGCGCCGAAGGTCGCGAAACCGCGATCGCGCTCGCCGATCAGATCGAGAAGGCCGAAGCGCTCATCCGCCAGTTCGACGCGCACACCGGCGCCGCCGGCGCAACTGACATCAGCCGGCCGACCGTGGCCCAGAAAGGATAGACCATGAGCAGCATCGACTCTGACGATTTCTCGGACGACTCCGTCGATGAAAGCTCCGTGGCGGAGACCCCTGCCGAGACCGCCGACAACGCCGGGGCTTGGACCTTCGGCGCGACGCGCAACCTCGATTCGATCCTGCGCATCCCGGTCCTGATGCAGGTCGTGCTGGGATCGGCAACCATGCCCGTCGCCAACCTGATGAAGCTTGGCCGCGGTGCGATCGTCCCGCTCGACCATCGGGTCGGCGAGCCGGTCGATGTGGTCGTCAACGGCCGGGTGATCGCACGGGGCGAAGTCGTCGTGGTGGAAGACGACAACTCCCGCTTCGGCGTCTCGCTGACGGAGATCGTCGGGCCTCCGGGCTCCGAAACCAGCCACTGACGCCCGCGGGCGGCGGAGCCGTCCTCCCCGCGCCGGCGCCAGCAGTCGTCGTCGACCGGAAGGCCTTCCCCGCGGTGCGGCGACCCGATCCGAGAACATGACGGGGCAGGAGTGAAGAGCACCCTTTCGCCCCGCATCGAATGCCAAACCATTTGAATTGTTCGCGCTTCATGACTTCAGCTCGCTGAGACCGAAGTCATCGCGATCCAGCAACCGCAACGGGTCGATCCAACTGATGGTCACCACAGCTTCCTCTTCGCGATCGCGACCGCTCAAAGGGCCCGACAAGGTCGCCGCCTTGCTCATGGCGATGGGCAAGCCGGCCGCCGCGCGCGTCATGCGCCACTTCAATGCGGACGAAATCCGCATGGTGACCCGGTCCATCGCCGAGCTGAAACCGGTCACCACCACACAGATCGAAACGATCGTCGAAGATTTCGCCTCGCAGTTCGGCGCGGGAGCGAACCTCGTCGGGACCGTCGCCGAAGTCGAGAAGCTGCTGAGCGGCGTGCTCGATCCGGACGAGGTCCGGCAGATCATGAGCGACGTGCTGGGCAACCAGAACCATTCGATCTGGGACCGCATCTCCCAGGTCGCCGAACAGTCGCTCGCCTCCTACATCGCCAAGGAGCATCCGCAGACGGCGGCGCTGATCCTGTCGAAGGTGAAGTCCAGCTGCGCCGCCAAGGTGATGGCGCAACTGCCGTCGGAGAGACGCAACGACCTGACCCGCCGCATGCTCACCTTCAAGCCGATCGTCGATCAGACGATGCAGATCATCGAGAAGACGATCCACGACGACTTCATGATGAACTTCTCGCGCAACGCCGGCGCCGACACTCACGCGCGCATGGCCGACATCATCAACAAGATGGAGCGCGATCAGATGGAGCAGGTGCTCGAGGACCTGTCCAGCTCGAAGCCCAAGTCGGCCGAGATCCTCAAGGGTCTTCTGTTCACCTTCGACGATATCATCCGGCTCACTCCGCGGGCGCGGACGACGCTGTTCGACCAGGTTCCGACCGACAAGGTGGTGATCGCGCTCAAGGGCTCGGATCCGGAATTCTGCGACATCATCCTCCAATCGCTCGGCTCGCGCGTCCGCCGCATGGTGGAGCAGGAGATCCAGGGCAGCGAACCCTCCTCGCAGCGCGACATCGGCGAGGCGCGGCGCCTGATCACCGATCTCGCGCTGGAGATGGCCGGACGCGGCGAGATCGAAATCGCCGACAACGACGACGACGGCTACGCAAGCTAGGCGGGATGAACCGAGCCCGTGGCCGAAGACCAGGACAAGGACAGCAAGACCGAAGAAGCCTCGGAGAAAAAGGTCTCCGATGCGCTGGAGAAGGGCAACGTGCCCTTCTCCAGGGAAGCTCCCATATTCGCGTCCCTGCTCGGCATCCTCCTCGCGCTGTCGTTCCTCGTCACCGAGAAGGCCCCGGCCCTCGTCTCTTCGCTGTCGCGACTGTTCGACAACGCCGGCGGCTACCTGATCAACGACGGAGCGGACGCGCTCCTCCTGTTCGCCGACATCGGCCGTGCGGTGGCGATGTTCCTCCTGCCGATCGTGGTCCTGCTCAGCGGCTTCGGCCTGATCGCCTCCCTCTCTCAGAACGCGCCCCGGATCGTTGGCGAACGAATCCGGCCGCAATGGTCGCGGATCTCACCCATGGCGGGCTGGAAGCGCATTTTCGGCGTTCAAGGTATGATCGAATTCCTGCGATCGCTGGTGAAATTCACCGCTATCGGCACGATTACGGTCATGCTCCTCAGGAGCGAAATCATCGGCGTGATCAACGCGATCACCACCGACCCGACCCTTCTCCCGACGAAGATCCTGTCGCTCGCCACGCGTCTGCTCGCCGCCGTCTGCGCCGCGACGATCGTGCTGGTGGCGGCCGACCTCCTCTGGTCGCGCTTCAAATGGCGCAAGGACCTGATGATGTCACGGCAGGAGCAGAAGGATGAGATGAAGCAGATGGAGGGCGATCCCATGGTGAAGGCGCGCATGCGCTCGCTCGCCAGGGACCGCGCCCGCCGCCGCATGCTGACTGCGGTGCCACAGGCATCGCTGGTGATCGCCAACCCGACCCACTACGCCATCGCGCTGCGCTACCATCAGGACGAGGGCGGCGCGCCCCTGGTGGTGGCCAAGGGCACCGATCTCGTGGCCCTCAAGATCCGCGAGATCGCCACGATGCACGGCATCCCGGTGATCGAGGACAAGCCGCTCGCGCGATCCCTTTATGATGCAGTAGAGGTTGACCAATGGATCCCGCCGGAGTTCTACAAGGCGGTCGCGAAAATCATCTACTACATCTACTCGCGCGAGGGTCGTTGACATGCAAACCAATCGTCACTTCGTCAGCACCCAGGACGAGCATGCGCGCGAGTATCGGCGCTACGAACGGCTGCTCGCCCGGACATTGCGTCCCTTCATCAACGAGCTGCAGCTCATCGATGCCGGCGTGCTGATCGGCTACATCCTCCTCGAGCGCGAGAAGCTGCTCGAGGATCTGATCGATTCGTCTGCGGAGAACTTCCTGAAGCCCGGCGCCATCCACTATGGACGCGCGGCTTGCGCCCGGTGCGAATGGGGAAGCAAGCCGACCGCCGCGATCGAGCTCGAACTGCGCCACCCGCAGCTGACCGCTTATTTCAGCGTCGTGTTCGAGGCGGACTTCGTCGGCATCAACCTGCACGGCATCCTCTATTCCGGCGCCCCGGGCGAGGACGAGGAGAACTGGCTCCGCTTTGCCGCCGTCGTCGCCGAGTGCAGCCTGGCGGAAACGGGTGCCAGCCGCATCGATGGCAGCGCGCCATCGGATCCCTCCGACCACGCGACGCACTGAGCGGCCGAACGCGCCAGCTCCAGCGCGAGGACGCGGCAACGGGGACGGCCCCGCCGTGAGCGTCTGCTCGATCGAGACGGCTTCGGATCGATAGGGCCGGAAGCCCTGAAGCGCGATCGATGCTCGAGCTCCAGAGCGGATACGCCGGAAAAGCCCGACCACCCAGGTCCTCGTCCCGACCCACCACCGCGGCCGATCGGCTGTGCCGGCCCGATGCCGACACAGTCCCCGCGGCTGCGCGCTCGCCCCGCATAAGCAGTTCTACCGAGACCCACGAAATGCCGGGCCATTGCCAGCCTCGGGCAAGGTTGCCTGCCTAGGTTCCACCGCGATGAAGCAGTGGAGGCTCCGGGTGGAACCTATTCATCTTTTCAACCTTGCTGGCCGCCATGCGCAATGGGCGGCGGTGAGGCAGGCAACGATCAGCGCGAACATAGCCAACGCGAACACTCCGGGGTTCGTGGCGAAGGACATCGAGCCGTTCCAGGCCGTCCTCGACCGCACCAGCCTTCGGATGGCCGCGACGGCTTCGGGTCACATCGGCTCGAGTCCCAGCACCGACGGGACGACCGACGCACGGCGTACCGAGACGTGGGACATCACCCACTCCGGCAACAGCGTGAGCATCGACGAAGAGCTCATGAAGGCCAACGAGGTCAGCCGTGCCTTCTCCCTGGACACGAACGTCATGCGGTCCTTCCACCGGATGATCATGACCAGCCTGAGGGCCGGCTGATGATGGATCCGTTGATGGCCGTCGGCCGGCTCGCGGGCGCGGGGCTCGAAGCCCAGTCCGCGCGTCTGCGCATCGTGGCCGAGAACATCGCCAACGCCCGCTCGACCGGCGCCTCCCAGGGCGCCGAGCCCTATGTCCGCAAGACGATCCTGTTCGACACCTCGTTCGACAGCGCCCTCGGCGCGGAACGGGTCGAGGTGAAGGGCTTCGTGCCGGACAAGAGCCCGTTCCAGATCGAATACGACCCCGGCCACCCGGCCGCGGATGCGAACGGCAACATAAAGCTGCCGAACGTCAACATGCTCGTGGAAATGGCCGACATGCGCGAGGCCACCCGCTCCTACGAAGCCAATCTCCAGATGATGAAGCAGGCGCGGTCGATGATCTCGATGACCATCGACCTGCTCAGAGGTTCTTGACGATGATCATCAATGCAATCGGGGGCGTCGGGTCCGTCGCCACCCAGATCCGCCCTCACGGCGCGGCCGCGACGGCATCTGCCGAGCCGACCTCGTTCGGCGAAGTGCTCGCGAAGATGTCGGCCGACGCCATCGGCACGATGAAGACCGGCGAAGCCACCGCGATCTCCGGCATCCAGGGCAATGCCTCGGTGCAGAAGGTCGTCGAGGCAATCATGTCGGCCGAGGAGACCCTGCAGGCGGCCATCGCGATCCGGGACAAGGTCGTGAACGCCTATCAGGAAGTCAGCCGGATGGCGATCTGAGGAGAGTGACATGAAAGCACTTGCGATCGCCGCCACGGGCATGAGCGCCCAGCAGACCAACGTCGAAGTCATCGCGAACAACGTCGCGAACATCAACACGACCGGCTTCAAGCGGGCGCGGGCCGAATTCTCCGACCTGCTCTACCAGTTCGAGCGTGTCCAGGGCGTGCCGAACCAGGGTGGCGAGGACCCGGTCCCGGAAGGGGCCCGGGTCGGCCTCGGCGTGCGGACGGTCGGCGTCCGCAACCTGCACATCCAGGGGCCGCTGACCAACACGTCGAACCCGCTCGACCTCGCCATCAACGGCGGCGGCTGGTTCCAGATCGTCGGGCCGAACGGCGAGAGCCTCTACACGCGCGCCGGAGCCTTCAACAAGGGCCCCGAGGGCCAGCTCGTGACCATCGACGGCTACGCGGTCCAGCCCGCCATCATCTTCCCGGACGACACGACCGACATCACCATCAACGAGTCGGGCGAGATCTATTCGCACGTCGCCTCGCAGCAGGACCCGCTGCTGCTTGGCCAGCTGACCCTCGTCTCCTTCGCCAACCCGGCCGGTCTCGAGCCGCTTGGCGACAACCTCTACCGCGAGACCGCCGCATCCGGCCAGCCGCTTGAGGGCGTCGCTGCCGAAGACGGTCTCGGCAAGATCCATCAGGGCTATCTCGAAGGCTCCAACGTCGATCCGGTCAAGGAGATCACCGAGCTGATCTCGGCGCAGCGCGCCTACGAGATGAACTCGAAGGTGATCCAGGCCGCCGACGAGATGTCCGGCACCGTGTCCAAGGGAATCCGCTGAGGTCGCATGATGGCTCACATCGCTCGCCGTCTTCTCCCGATCATCGCCGCCACGCTCGCCTCTCTGGCGACGGCCGGCCCGGCACCGGCTGCCCAGGTGCAGGGCATGCTGCCGGTGCCCGCGGTCACCATCTACCCTGGCGACGTGATCGCAGCGGAGATGCTGACCGAGCGCGCCTTCTATTTCGACCCGAACCTGCCGCTTGCCGTCCTCGATTCCGCCGCGCCGATCCTCGGCAAGGTGGCGCGGCGCACGCTCGTAGCCGGCAAACCGATCCCGAACAACTCCTTCGGGGAAGCAACCCTCGTCACCCGCGGCCAGCCGACCGAGGCGCGCTACGAGGCTGGCAACCTGACCATCACCGCAACCGTCATGCCGCTCCAGTCCGGCGCGCTCGGGTCACTCATCCAGGCCCGGAACCTCGATTCCGGACAGATGATCGCCGGGATGGTGCAGGCCGACGGCAGCCTTCTCGTGGGAAGCAGCCGATGACCCGCTGGCTCTGTCTCCTCGCCGCGCTCGCGGTCTGCGCCAGCGGCCCGGCCGCAGCGACCCGCATCAAGGACATCACCACCCTGCAGGGCGTCCGCGACAACCAGCTCATCGGCTATGGCCTCGTCATGGGCCTCCAGGGCACCGGCGACACGCTCCGCAACTCGCCCTACACCGAGCAGGCGCTGCAATCGATGCTCAACCGGCTGGGTGTGAACGTCGAGGGCGTCCCGCTTCGTGCACGCAACGTCGCGGCGGTCACCGTCACCGCCGACCTGCCGCCGTTTGCCGGCGTCGGATCGCGCATCGACGTCAACATCTCCTCGATCGGCGACGCCACCTCACTGAAGGGCGGGACGCTGGTCGTCACCCCGCTGATGGGTGGCGACGGGCAGACTTACGCCGTCGCCCAGGGGCCCCTCGCCGTGTCGGGATTCACCGCGCAGGGTGTCGCCGAGACGTTGACCCAGGGTGTCCCCACTGCCGGGCGCATCCCCAACGGCGCAATCGTCGAGCGCCAGGTTCCCGGCGGTCTCGGCAACATCGGCACCCTGGTGCTGGAGCTCGACAACCCGGACTTCAAGACCGCAGCGACCATCGCCGACGCCATCAACGCCTATGCCACCGGCCGCTACGGCAAGCGGGCGGCCCGCGAGCGCGACCTGCGCTCGGTGGTGCTGACCACACCTGCGAAGGTGTCCCGCGCCCGCTTCCTTGCCGAGATCGGCGAATTGCCGGTCCGCCCGGACATCCCGGCTCGGGTGGTCATCGACCAGCGCACCGGCACCGTCGTCGTGGGTCAGAACGTCGAGATCTCGACCGTCGCCATCGCCCACGGGAACATGACCGTTCGGGTCACCGAAACGCCCTTGGTGTCCCAGCCGAACCCGTTCTCCGACGGCGAAACCGCCATCGTTCCGCGCACCGTGGTCGACGCCCAGGAAGGCAGCGGCCACCTGGCCGTCGTCGGAGGCTCAGACCTCCAGACGCTCGTCCACGGACTGAACCGCGTCGGTCTCAAGCCGACCGACATCATCGCCGTCCTGCAGGCCATCAAGACCGCGGGCGCCCTTCAAGCCGAACTCATCGTTCAATAGACCCGCACCGGCCGACGGTGCCGGTCGTCCCCCATGGGAGGGGTTCCGTCATGTTGACTTTCTGCAAGGCGTCAGTGGCCGTGATGCTGGTGGCAGACCTCGCCGCCGGTCCGGTGTTCGCCAACGAACCCGTTCCGGTCGCGCCGGCGGCCACGGCCTCGTCGGTCGAGCCGGCCTCGTCCGCCGAGACGGCAGAGAAACCGGCCCTCCAGTCGGTCAATCCGACCGATCGCAACGCTGCGGAATACTGCGCCAACATCGCCGACGCGGCGACCGACGCCCGCTTCCAGCGCCAGGTCGAGGCCCTCAAGGCTCTTGAGAAGAAGATCCAGGAACGGATCGCCACCCTGGAACTGAAACGGGCCGAGTACGAAGACTGGCTGCAGCGGCGCGAGAAGTTCCTGAAGAGCGCCGAAGACAATCTCGTCGCGATCTACACGCAGATGCGACCTGACGCCGCCTCTCAGCAACTCGCCATCATGAATGAATTCACCGCGGCCGCCATTCTCGCCAAGCTGCCGGCGCGAACGGCAAGCGCCATCCTGAACGAGATGGACCCGAGCAAGGCCGCACAGCTCACCAACATCATGGCCGGCCTGTCCGACCGGACCGCCAGTCAGAGGAAATCCGGATGAGGTCTTCCCTTTTTGCGGTGGCCGCGACGGCGCTCGTCGTCGCCGGTTGCCAGTCTTCGAAAGACAATCTGTTCACCGGGCCCGAGCTCACTCCGGTCGGCCAGGGCGTGGTCATCGCAACGGCGGCAATGCCGACGAGCTATGCCCCGGCAACGCCGAAGACGCTGGGTTCGACCTGGGGCGGTCAGGGTCAAGACCTGTTCCGCGACATGCGGGCGAACCGGATCGGCGACGTGCTCACGGTGACGATCCAGATCAACGACAAGGCCCAGTTCGACAATGCCAGCGACCGCTCGCGGGATGGCAAGGCGAAATTCGGCCTCTCGGCCGCGCTTGCCGCGGCGGGCTTCGGCCTCGGAGCCAGCGCAGCCGACCTCTCCGCCGACCTCGACATCAAGTCGGGGACCAGCACCAAGGGCCAAGGCACCATCGACCGGTCTGAGAAGCTCCGTCTGTCGGTCGCGGCGGTGGTCGTCGACGTCATGCCCAACGGCAACCTGTTGATCAGCGGCTCCCAGGAGATCCGGGTCAACTACGAGGTTCGCGTCCTCAACATCGCCGGCGTCGTGCGCACGCTCGACATCGCCGACGACAACACGATCGCCTACGACAAGATCGCCGAGGCCCGCATCTCCTACGGCGGGCGTGGCCGCCTCACCGACATGCAGCAACCGGCGTGGGGGCAGCGCCTCTACGACGTCGCGGCACCGTTCTGAGCCGGGGACGAGATGGCACAGGAACCAGAAGAAGCGGCGGACGGCGGCGCATCGCCGAAGAAGAAAAAGGGCGGCACGCTGATCGCGATCATCGTCCTCACCCTGCTTGCGATCGGCGCGGGCGGCGGCATCGGCATGAAGCTCGCCTCGACCGTGGAGGAGGCGGTAACCAGCCGGGAGGTCGACGAGCCGGCCGTCCCGACAAGCGAAATGCGCTATTCCGGCGACATGGTGCTGTTGCGGCTGGCGCCGGTGATCGCCAACCTTGCCGCGCCGAGCGACACGTGGATCCGCATCGAGACGGCAATCGTGTTCCCGAACGGCTCGCTTGCGAACCCGGACGTGGCCGCATCCCAGATCGGGCAGGACATCGTCGCCTATGCGCGCACCCTGTCGCTGAGCCAGTTGCAGGGCCCAACGGCGCTCCAGTATTTGCGTGACGACCTGAACGAGCGGGCAGCCCTTCGCACGGACGGCAAGGTCAGCGAACTCATCATCGAAACCATGGTGGTGCAGTGATGACCGTGTGCGCCACCTCTGTCGGCCGCCCGATCACCCTCGCTGCGGCGGCGGCCCTCGCGACCCTCCTTCTGCCGGTGACGGCCATCGCCCAGGAGCTGCCGTCCCTCGGCTCGCTGATGCCCGACGGGTCGGCCTCGGCGACGGGCCGCATCGTCCAGTTCGTGGCGCTGATCACCATCCTGTCGGTCGCGCCCGGCCTGTTGATCATGGTGACCAGCTTCACCCGGTTCATCGTCGCGCTGTCGTTCCTGCGCTCCGGGCTCGGCCTGCAGACGACGCCGGCAAACCTGGTCATGATCAGCCTGTCGCTGTTCATGACCTTCTTCGTCATGCAGCCGACGTTCGAGCGGGCGTGGCAGGACGGCATCCAGCCGCTGACCGAGAACAGGATCAGCGAGCAGGAAGCCTACGCCAAGATCACCGAGCCGTTCCGGGTCTTCATGCTCGAGCAGGTGCGCGACAAGGATCTGAGCCTGTTCGCCGACCTTGCCAACGTGCCACCGATCGAGCCGGGACAGCAGATTGAACTCCGGATCCTGGTGCCGGCATTCATGATCTCCGAGCTGCGCCGCGGCTTCGAGATCGGCTTTCTGATCATGCTGCCGTTCCTGGTCATCGACATGATCGTCGCCACCCTCGTGATGTCGATGGGCATGATGATGATGCCGCCGACGGTGATCGCACTGCCGTTCAAGATCCTGTTCTTCATTCTCATCGACGGCTGGAACCTGTTGGTCGGAAGCCTGGTCAAGTCGTTCTTCTGACCGACGTCGGCGGCAGCCCTCCCTGCCGCCGACGTCCCCCCGCCTGAAGGTCCGCGATGCACAGATCGCGGCCATTTCGGACCGCAGTGACCCAAGATCGGCGGCGCCGTCGCTTCCAGCGCTCAAGAGCCGGATGCGGGGCGGAACTCGGTTGCCGCTCTTCCCCGTCCCGTCCCGTCCCGTTCCGTTCCGGAGCGGATTGTCCAACGAGAGCGCGTGGCAACAGGTCCGGGCGCCATCCGACCCGCACGCGATGAACGTGCTTCCCCGCGCACTGTGCAGGTTCGGTTCCCCCCGCAAGCTTCGCGCAAGATCGATGTGGGACGGTGCCTGCATGGCAGATTGGCTGCTTGCAGAAGAAGCAAGTAGTAGCCGGGCTTCAGAGACAGAACGAGCCCGGCGTCCAAAGGCATGATGCCGTTCTGCCATACCGGTGAGAGCCCGGTATGTCCCCCGACAACTTCAATCAACCTAGAGGGACATCCCAATGTCTAGCATCATCACCAACACTTCGTCGATGGTCGCCCTGCAGACCCTGCGCGGCATCAACAGCAGCCTCGACGAGACCAACAACCGCGTGTCGACGGGTCTCCGGGTCAACTCGGCCGCCGACAACGCAGCCTACTGGTCCATCGCCACGACGACCAAGTCCGACAACGGCGCGCTCAGCTCCGTGAAGGACGCCCTCGGTCTCGGCAAGGCCTCGGTCGACACCGCCAATACCGGTCTCGACACGGTTCGCGAGTCCCTGCAGAAGGTCAAGGAGAAGCTTGTTACGGCCGCCGCACCGGAAGCCGACAAGAGCAAGCTTCAGACGGAAATCCGCAGCCTGCTCGACGGTATCCGGAACACGGCTGACTCGTCGGTCATCTCTGGCAACAACTGGTTGTCCGTGAACACCGCCGGCGAGACCAAGGACATCGTCGTGTCCTTCTCGCGTTCCGGTACGTCGATCGCGCTCGACACGATCTCCGTCGACATGGACAACTTCTCCCTCTACGAGGCCGGCACCAACACCGGCATCATGGACAAGGCGCGGTCGTCCACGAGCTACACCAGCTCGCTCTCCGTCGTGGCGACGGCCTTCGACGACGCGACCGACGAGGTCGAGTTCAACGTGACCGTCGGTGGCAATACCACCAAGGTCACGATCAACCAGGCCACTGTCGAATCCGCTCTCGGCACCGGCACCACCGCGCTCACCAACGCCGCCGACTTCAAGGCGGTGATGCAGCAGGCCCTGACCGACGCCGGCATCAAGGATCTTTCCCTGACCGCCGACAACACGGCCGGCACGGTGAGCATGGACAGCGCGAAGAGCTTCTCGCTCAGCGCACTGACGGTCGTGACCGACGCCTCGACGGCTGACCTGGATGCGAGTGACTTCGGTCTCGCCACCTCGCCGACCGTGACGACAACCGCCACGCAGATCGCGGTTGCCGACATCGACATCTCCAGCGCGACGTCCACCGACGTCCAGAATTACCTGAAGGTCGTCGATGCCGCGCTTCTCGATCTCACCGACGCGTCGACCAAGGCCGGTGCTCTGACCGCCCGCATCGACTCGCAGGAGAACTTCGTGACGGCGCTGATGGACGCCAACGAGCGCGCAATCGGCACGCTGGTTGACGCCGACATGGAAGCGGAATCGACTCGCCTGAAGGCCCTGCAGACCCAGCAGCAGCTCGCCGTTCAGTCGCTGTCGATCGCCAACTCCTCCAGCCAGAACATCCTCTCGCTGTTCCGCGGCTAACACTGACCGCACTCGTCTTACGAGTGCTTGGGCCACGCTCGGCAACGAGCGTGGCCTTTTTCTTGTTCGAGCGACGGCCGCAATGTCCGCGCAAGGTTGATCCCCGACAGTGCCCACGTCGCCGGCGCATGAAGTCCTCGCCGGCAAACCCGAAGATGTGATTCCCGCCGATCGCCGCCGCCCCTTTCGTGGCGGCGTCAGCATCGCGCGGCCTTCGAGGAATGGAAGCTGTCGATGAGCGGCCGCGCACAGGCTGAACGTCTCTGGAACAACATTCGAGAGCTCGGCGCCCGTCGGCTCCTGGCCCTTGGGCTTGTCGGCCTCACCGTCATCCTGATGGTCGGTGTGGGCGCCTTCTTCCTGAGCCAGCCAGAGCGGGAAGCGCTTTACGTCGAACTCTCGCGCGAGGACGTCAGCCGCATCGGCGGCGCGCTCAAGGACGCGGGCGTCGATTTCGACGTGTCGTCCGACGGCACCTCCGTCCTCGTTGCGCATTCCGACACCTCCCGCGCGCGCATGCTGCTGGCCGAAAAGGGCCTGCCTCAAGACACCAACTCCGGCTACGAGCTGTTCAACGAGCTCGGCTCGTTCGGCCTCACCTCCTTCATGCAGGAGATCACCCGCGTCCGGGCGCTCGAGGGCGAGCTCGCCCGCACCATTCAATCGATGAAGGGCATCAAGGCGGCGCGCGTTCACATCGTGCTGCCTGAGCGTGGCTCCTTCCGGCGCGACCAGCAGGTCGCCTCGGCTTCGGTCGTCATCCGCACCGAACGCGCCAACGATTCCAACGACGCCCAGGCGATCCGCCATCTCGTCGCTGCGGCGATCCCCGGCATGACGCTCGACAGCGTCACCGTCCTCAACACGGAGGGCACCGTACTTGCCTCCGGCGAAGACGGCGACAATGCCGCGTCCGGCAAGCTCGCGAACCTGCAGGACCGGGTGAACGGCGAGATCGAGGCGAACATCCGCCGCACGCTGACCCCCTATCTCGGGCTCAACAACTTCGAAATCTCCGTCGCCTCGACCCTCGACATCGACAAGACCCGCACCAGCGAGACGATCTTCGATCCGAACTCGCGGGTGGAGCGGTCGGTCCGGGTGATCAAGGAGAACGCGCAGTCGCGCAACGGCTCCAACGACACCCCCGCGACGGTTCAGCAGAACATTCCGCAGGAGCAGCTGCCGACGGCGGCAGGTGGCGGTTCGAACGAGCAGAACGAGCGGCGAGAAGAGCTGACCAACTTCGAGATTTCGTCGAAGCTGGTGGAGACCGTGAGTGACGGGTTCCGCGTCCAGCACCTGTCGATCGCGGTTCTGGTCAACAAGGAGCGGCTGATGGAGGCCGCCGGCACCGGCGGCGGTTCCGTCCCCGTCGACGCACAGATCGCCGAGATCGAGCAGCTCGTCGCCTCCGCCGCCGGCCTCAACTCCGATCGCGGCGACCAGCTCAAGGTGTCGGCGGTCGGCTTCGCTGCCGGTGCCGGCGAGCTGGAGCCGGTGGCTCCCCTATCGATGATCGACCTGCTGATGCGGCAGTTCGGCACGCTCATCAACGCCGCCACCATGCTCATCGTCGCCATCCTTCTGATCTGGTTCGGCCTGCGACCGGCGATGCGGGCGATCCTCGCCCGACCGCAGGACGAACAGCAGGCCGCCCTCGAAGCAGCCGCCCTGACGGCGGCCGACGCCGCCGTGGCCAGCCTTGAGGACGGAAGCCAGGCCATCCTCGCCGAGGAGGAGATCAACCTCATCGAGGATCTCACTTCCAAGCGCAGCCGAACCCCGCAGAAGCGCCTCGAGCAGATCATCGAATACGACGAGGAGCAGGCGGCCGCCGTGCTTCGCCAGTGGCTGAGCAACGAAGCGAAGGCTTGATCATCATGAACGCTCTCGCACGCCTCATTCCGGACTTCGACGCCCCCAAGGGCACCACGGACCCTGCCGAACCGACCCTGCTGTCGTTCGTCAAGGTCGTCTCCCAGCCGGATCTGGGGCCTTCCCTTGCCGATGTCGAAGCCCGCGCCCGCGCCGAGGCGCGCGCTGAAGCCGAGGCCGAATGCGAACGACTGCGCGCCGAGGACCGAGTGCGCTTCGACGAGGAGCTTGCGGAGAACCGCCGCAACTGGGCCGACACCGAGGGTGCGCTCCTCGCAGAACGCGTGACCGAAGCCGTTGCCGATCTCGAGACCCGGATCGCCGACAGCGCTGCCCGCGCAATCGGACCGTTCCTCGCGACGCCGCTTCGCACCAAGGCGGTCGACGACCTCGGCAAGACGCTCGTCGCGCTGCTGGACGACCGCGAGCACCCCAACCTGCAGGTCACCGGTCCGCAGGACCTGCTCGAGCGTATCCGCACCCATCTCGGGGAACGCGCGGCGTCGATCGCCTTCTGCGCCAGCGCGAGCACCGACGTCCGCGTGACCGCCGATTCTACCGTCATCGAAACCCAACTGCGCGCCTGGCTCGACCGCCTGGGCGAAGCCATCAATTGAGACGCTCATGGGACCCGCCGACCATCAGGAACTCATCATCATCCGCCGCGTCGAGGAGGATGAACACGAACATCACTCCAGCGCCTGGAAGGTGGCGCACGCCGACTTCATGACGGCCATGATGGCGTTCTTCCTGATCATGTGGCTGATCAATGCGACCGATGACGAAGTCCGCAAGATGGTGGCAGCCTACTTCAACCCGGTCGACCTGGCCGCGAGCGTCACCAATGCCAAGGGCCTTCACGACCCCGAGGACGCCAGCCTGATCTCCGAGAGCAATCCGGGCCGCGGCGAAGGTGTCGGGGGGGGCGAACAGTCGCCTGCGCCGAGCGACGCGACCAAGGCGGCGCACGAACAGGCGGCGTTCCAGGATCCTTACGCGATCCTGGCCAAGCTCGCGGCCGAGGCCGAGCCGAACCAGTCGAGCGACATCGACGTCCCCGAAGGCGAAGCAGGCGATCCCGGCGAAACCGGCGGCGACATCCTGCGCGACCCGTTCGACCCCGTTTATTGGCAGACCGACGCCTCGCGGCCTTCCGTCTCGGAGACCCCGGGCAAGGCGGGAACCGAGGCCACTGGCTCACCCATGGCGCGTCCCGATGCCGGGTCCGCCCGTCCCGAAGGCACTGCCGCCGAGATGATGGCGGCGGCCATCGAGAACGCCGCGATCCGAGCGGAGGCGGACACAGGGACCGACCGCGCCCTCGCGCTCGCCGGCGCTGCAGAAGTCCTTCCTCCGGAAGACGGCACGGAGGCCAACACGCAGGCCGTCAATTCGCTCGCCCAAGAGCTCGGCCCAGCCCTTGGCGATCCCGGAGCGGCAGGCGGCAAACCGCATCTCGCCATCCAGCAGACCGCGGAAGGCCTCCTCGTCAGCCTGACCGACGACATCGACTTCGCCATGTTTCCGGTCGGTTCGGCGGTGCCCGATCCGAAGGTCGTCAGGGCCATGGAGACCATCGCCAAGGCCCTGCAGCACCGCGATGGCGAGATCGTCATCCGCGGCTACACCGACGCCCGCCCCTTTCAGTCGGAGACCTACGACAACTGGCGGCTGTCGAGCGCCCGCGCGCACATGGCCCGCTACATGCTGGTGCGCGGCGGGCTCGACGAAAGCCGCATCACCAGCGTCGAGGGCCATGCCGACCGTGACCTGAAGAACGCGCAGGATCCAAACGCGCCCGAAAACCGACGCATCGTGATCCTGCTCCGCGAACCCGAGAAAGGTGCTCGGCCGTGACCCGCCGCGCTCGACTTCCGGCCCTCGCCCTTGCGCTTGCCGCAGGCGCCCTTTCGCCGGTCATGGCGGATCGCGCCGCCGGCCAGTCGTTGACCTCGACCGCGACAACCGTATCGACCCCCGCCACCGGCGGGCCGATGGTGCTCGCGCCGCCGAACGCCGCACCGGCCGAGCCGGAGCGGCGAGGCGGCTTCGGGCTCTTCTCTCCGTTTCGGCGGCCGGTTCCGCCGCCGCCGAGCATGGACGCCGTCCATAGGCCGACGGTCACGCCACCGCCACCGCCAACGCTGATTGCACCGGCCGCATCCGCGTCGACCGCCCCGGCACAAGCCGCCTCGCAGGCCATTCAGCATGCAGCGACGCCGACGGCTGCGACGCGTCCCACCCCGCTCCCCCCGGCTCACCCCGATCGGCAAGGACCAACGATGGCGACACCGGTCGCCGCTGTGACCCAGCCGGCGGATCCGATCCCCGATGCGATGGATCCGAGCCTCTCCGCCGAACTCAACAACGAACGCGCCCTCGACCGGGCGGCCGCCGCCGCATCAGCCGTTGTTTCCGGATCCGGATCCGCGGCCGACGCCGATGCCCCGGCGGAGGCGGAGCTCGGGCCCGTCTCGGCTGCTTCCGCCGACGTGCCGGTCCCGCGTCCGCGCCCTGATCCGCCCGCCACGGTCCAGCCGGCCGGCCATCTCGAGCTCGCAGCCGAAGAGCCCGACTCCGCACCAACGGAGATCGTCGGGCAGGATGCGGTCTCCGATCGCCATGACAATGGCTCCGCCGGCCCACACGATACGGACGTGGCCGATGCCGTCTCCACCGACGCCGGGCCGATGCCGCAGACCCCATCCGGGGCCGAGGCAGGCCATGAGGGCGAAGCGGTGCCGGACGACCTGACCGTTCAAGCCGGCGCCGTTGCGGCGGGTGACCAACACGCGCCGCCAACGCCGGAACGAGCGGCTCCGGACGAAGAGGTGTCGCACGCAGCGACCGCCGTCACCGATCACAGCCAACCGCCGGCTGAAGCGGAACCCGTTCCTTCACCCGATGCGCACCCGACGCACGTCGAGGCACATGCAACGGCCGACGAGGAAGCGGCAGCCGCACCGGAGGCCAACCACGAAGAGGACCCCACCGCACACCGGACCGAAGAGACCGCGACTGGCGATCACGCCGACGCCGAAGAGGGTCACGGCACCACCGAGAAAGGTGCGGATCACGGGACCGATGCGGGCGCCCACGGGGACGAGGTGCCGCCAGCGCCGCCGCTCGACCTGCCCTCGCGTCTCGGCGGGTTCGATACACCGGCCGCCGGCACCGCGATCGCGCCACCGTACCAGCTCGTCCGGACGCTGCAGACGTTGCAGGACAACATCGCCGCAGGTTCCTCCGCGGCCCTCGCCGCCCAGAAGGTGCTCCTGGCTAGGCTCGACAGGGACCTGCTTGCGGCCGATCCGGCGCTGTGGGCGGAGCGTCGCAACGCCGAGGCGCTTGTCGTGTACACGCTCAGCGGCGGCCGCCCGGAGGTGACCCGCGAGCTCCTGTCCCGCGACCCCGCCCCGAACGTCGACGAACGTCTCCTGCGTGGGGCGCTCGCCTATGTCCAGGGGCGTGAGTCGGAGGCCCGCAAGCTTCTCGGTGACCAGGATCCTCTGGCCCTGCCGGCAAACCTGGCCGGGCAGGTGGCGCTTGCCCAGGCGACCCTGACGCTTGCCAGCGACACCACCAAGTCGCTCCAGCTCCTTGACCTCGCCCGGCTCCTGTCACCCGGCACCCTCGTCGAGGAAGCGGCTCTCAGGCGCGAGATCTATGTGGTGAGCGAGCAGAACGACGTCGACAAGTTCGAGCAACTCGCGCGGCAGTACCTCCGACGCTTCCGCCACTCGGTCTATGCCGGCAACTTCCGTCAGCGCTTCGCCGCCGCCCTGACGCGGATGAGCTTCATCGACGATCCGACCCAGTTCCAGCGGCTGGACCTGCTTCTCGCCGATATCGACGACGACTCCCGCCGCGAGCTCTATCTTGTCGTGGCCCGCGCGGCGGTGAACGGCGGCAAGACCGCCGTGGCCGCCATGGCTGCTGAACGGGCGCTGCAGTCGGCGACGCCGGGATCCCGCGACCGGGCGCGGGCGCTCCTCTATCGGGGGGCCGCCCTCGCCGTGACGCCGGATGGGCTCATGTCATCACTCGACGATCTCCGCGCCGTTGATCGCCAACTGCTCCCGCCTTCAGACGCCGCGCTCTACGACGCCGCCGCGGCGACCGCCGACCTCATCCTGACCGCACCGGAAGGGGCGGCAGAGGAGGTCGACGTCGCCGAAGCCAACGACGCCATGGCGGAATCCGAGATTTTCGCCCAAGCGACGTCCGCCGTGGAGGCCGTCGACACTCTGTTGAGCGAGGCCGACTAGTGCCCGGCATCACGGCCTCCCGCCCGGACATGACTTCACGCGACGACGCGATGAAGGCTACCGGCAAACCATCGAAGGATGGCGCCCTCCGCGCCGGATCGCCGCCGCGGGAGCGTCCCGACGGGACGCCCGATTTCGCGGCTCTTCTCAAGGCGGGTGCTGGCGACGCGAAGCGCACGGCGGATCCCGACCCGGCGACGACATCGAACGACCGTCATGCGCCGGCCGATGCGGCCGCCCTCGGCGATCCGCGCGACATCGGCACGCTCGACCGCGACGCGCACGATCCGGCGCCTGAGATCGTCGATGCCGCAAAGGCGCAGCAGGGGGCCGGCACCGGAGCCGGCACCGACTGGACTACGAGCCTGCGCGATCTCCTGGCAGGTTGGTCCGAGCCGGTCGCAGCGTCCGCTCCATCCGACAGAACGATTGCCGTTGCCACCGAGGCGGCGATCGTCGCGGCTTCGGCTCCGCAAGGGTCCAGCGCCCCCGAGGCCTCCCCTGCCGGAGACGCACGCGACCAGGAGGCAACCCGCGCCCCGGCACAGCCGACCGGCGACCTCTCGGCGCCTGCCGGCACCCTCGCGAGCGAAAAGGCAGCAGCCACAGCGTCCCGGACATCGACGGAGCTTCGCTTCGCGCTGCCGGGGGCGCTCGACGCCGCCAACCAGAAACGCGCGACCGCGGTCATGCCCGGAGACGGCAAAGCCATCGTGGGGCTACCCGGCGCAATCGGCGGGGTGGCGCCATCCGCCCCCGCTGCTCCGACGGTGCTGTCGGCCCACATCGTCGATCGACAGACGCATTTTGCACCGATCGAGACCCTCGCCAGGGGTGCGACACCGCGGCCCGGAAAGGCGAACCCGTCAGGCGACCCGTCCAAGGCCCCGGCTGTGCGCGGCGCGCCACCGCCGAGGACAACCGCGACGGCCGATCCGGCGCCCGTACCGCAGCATGGGTCAGCCGATGGGAGCGGGCCCGCCGAGGCGGAACCACCGCACCGCGTGCGGGCGCCTGACAGCGCGGCGGCCACCGAGAGGTCGCCGCTGCACGGAGCCCGAGACAAGAACGGCGGCGAGAGCGGACCCAGCGCGAGCACTGCGGGGTCCTCCACGACCTCTGCTGCCGCCTCGCCCACCGCGCCCGCCTTGCCCGCTGCGACGCTCCAACGGCTCGCCGGCAGCATTCTCTCAGCCGCCGGTGACCTTGCGGCGGGGCAGTCGGCCGCACCGCCGCCTGCCGGGACTTCCGCGCCGCCCGACCGGGGTCCGGTGCGTGTCCTCGACCTCGAGCTTACGCCCGCCGATCTCGGCCTCGTGCGCGTGCGGATGCGGCTGACCAGCAACGGGATCGATCTCCAGCTCGCCGCCACGCGGCCAGCCACGGCGGAATACCTCCAGGAGGACCGCCACCGGCTGAGCTCGATCATCCGGGACGCCGGCTACGACATCGACGGCCTGACGGTGCAGGTTTCGGGTGATGGATTCCGCTCGCACATCCTGCCGACCATGCGTCAGGACGCGACGCTGGGCCAGCCCCCGGCGGGCGGCTCGTTCCAGCCCCAGGCGGATGCCGGGGCCCAGTCCGGCAACAACCGCGGCGACAGCCCGAACCACCGCTCCCCCCAGCCCGGCATCAAGGAAAATGATGGCTCACAGATTCAGGAGGGCGAGCGCTCTCGCCCTGGCACTCTTTACGTTTAGCCTCGCAGCGGCGACCTCCGCCGCAGCCGGAAACATCTGCGAAAAGGAAATGGAGCGCGCCTCGGCAAAATATGGCGTGCCGCTCGGCATTCTCTATGCCGTCGGCCTGACCGAGACCGGTCGCAAGGGCTCGCTCCAGCCCTACGCGATGAACATCGAGGGCAAGTCCTTCTTCGGCAACAGCGCCGCCGACGCCCAGCGCAAGTTCGCCGAGGCCCGCGGCCAGGGCAAGAAGCTGATCGACCTTGGCTGCATGCAGATCAACCACCACTTTCACGCCGACAAGTTCCGTTCGGTCAGCCAGATGCTCGAGCCGAAGGCGAATGTCGACTACGCCGCCCGCTTCCTGAAGGAGCTGAAGGCGCGGGAAGGCAGCTGGACCATGGCCGTTGCGCGCTACCATGCCGGGCCGAACAACAACCCGGCCCAGAAGCGCTACGTCTGCGCCGTCATCCGCAACATGGTCGCGACCGATTTCGGCACCTGGACGCCGAACGCCCGCCGCTTCTGCGGCTGAGGCGGCCGGTCGGGCCAGCGAACCCGGCACCAGGAAACATCGCCGCGACAAAAAAAGCCCGCCGATCCGATCGGCGGGCTTTTCTTTGCCCAAGGCGGGGCCGGCGTCTCCGACCCTGCTCAGGGAAACAGGGAGTCGATGTCGTCCTGGGAGACCACATCGGCATCGCCGTTGAGGACGGGGCCGTGCATCTCGACACCCGATGCCGTGCGCGAGAAGCTGTGGCTCTCTTGCGCTTCGGCGTCGTACTCTTCGTTGAGAGAGCCGAAGCTCTTCCAGATATCGGCCATCGTGGCGAGACGTGTTTCGATGAAGTGCATCAAGCCGACGACCTTGCTGATGCGCTGGCCGGTGATGTCCTGGAAATTGCAGGCCTCGAAGATGCGAACGGTGTTTTCGTGGATCTGCTCGACCAGTTCGCGTTCGGCATTTTCCAGCGACGCCGACTTCGACAGCCGTGAGGCGAGGGCCTCGATCGTTTCGGCGGTGGCGAGAATGGCGTCCGTCGCCCCTTCGGTGTCCGAAACGACGGCGTCGAGCTCGTCGGTCGCGCGATGGAACTGCGCCTTCTTGTTCCCCTTCGCATTCAGAGCACCGAGCTCTCCACGGGTCCGCTTGATCGCATCCTGGATCGTCTCGACGCCGGCGAGGAGAGTGACCCCGCCCTTCGGGGCGGACCCGTCCTGGGCCCGCTCTTCGAGCCGCGCGATCAGATCTTTCAGATCGGCGAGTTCGTTGTGGATCCGGTCGAAATGCGTAAGCAGCGCCGTCGGGGCCTCGACGTTCGCCTCCTTCTGATCTCGTCCGGCGCGCTCAATGCGATAAGGTCGCAAGCCTGCCGACATCGGCGTCTCCTTTGGCTCAATACAAGTTGTCGCGAAGTTTCTATAGTACGGCTTCGCGATCTACGTAAATTCCCCCCGCATCCGCAAAGCAAGCCTCGCGCAAGTTAATCTCCATTACACGATATGCATCGAAACCGGTCCGCCGCCTGAGAGTGGGCGTATCTTTGACGACCGATCAAATGGAGCTAACGATGGCGCTCGACTTCTCGATGCCGGTCTTGGTAGTGGACGACTACAAGACCATGATCCGCATCATCAAAAATCTCCTGAAGCAGCTGGGCTTCGAGGACGTGGACGAAGCCACCGATGGCACCGAAGCGCTCGGCAAGCTCAAAGAGCGCACCTATGGTCTGGTCATTTCCGACTGGAACATGCAGCCGATGACGGGCTACGAACTTCTGCAGCACGTGCGCTCGGACGATGTTCTGAGTGCGATCCCGTTCATCATGGTGACGGCCGAAGCCAAGACGGAAAACGTCGTTGCCGCGAAGAAGGCAGGCGTCTCGAACTACATCGTCAAGCCGTTCAACGCGCAGACGCTGAAGGGCAAGATCGAGACTGTCTTTCAGAACTGACGTGAGCGCCATCGAGACCGCGGCGGCCCCGATGACCGGTCGTCGGCCTTGGCGCGGCGGCATGCGAGGGGCGCTCGTAGCGGCCAGCCTCGCCGCATCCGCCTGCCATGCCGCCGGGCAGAGCGGTGAACCTGTCGATGCCGGGACGGCCGCGGATGCCGGGCTCGGCCAGAGTCGGGCCGAAGCGGCCTGGAACCCGACGCCGGCCGACATCACGGGCCCCGACCGGGCCGGGATCGACGGCGAACTCGAAGCTGCGATGGACATGACGCCGCCGGGCCGGCGTGTGCGGATCGAACTGGCGAGCGGGTCGACGCTGCTTCTGACCGTCTCTCCCTACGAAGCTGGCCCCGACGGAGCCGACTGCCGGGTCTTCGACTACGACTACCGGACCCTCGCCGGCGGCCATGCGCGCGTGACTGGTCGACGATGCTGGCTGCCAGCGACGGGATGGCGCCCGACGCGCATGGACACTCTTGTCGAAGCGGACGGGCTCCCCGCCGTCGAGCGAACTCCGCTCTTCGAGCCCCCAGTTCACGCGTCCATGACGGACGGTGACGGGGCCGCCGGATCGCTGAACCCTTCCAAAGATGCGTCGGCAGGACCACGAGCCCGCGCCGGCGAGGCCCCGGCGAGCTCTGAACCGAAGCCGGCACCCAGCGCACCGGCGCCCTCCCGGATCATCCTTCCTTTCGTGCTCGACGACACCCGTCCGGCGTCCCGCCGCTAACTCGGGCGCCGTCAGAACGGGGGGCCGGCTTTGCTGTCTGGCCCGGATCCCGCCCGCGGATTCTTCCGCTTCGATCACCGGACTGTCAGGCGCAAAGGCTCGGCGAAACGGGCGCCCATAACGCGTGCGCAAGGCCGCATCATCACGGTTTGGCATCCCACCCATCAGCTTTCAAGAATGCTTCCAATTTGGATGGATACCTCTGCCAAACCTGAACGGGTTGCGATTGAGTGGATGTATTTTTCTTCATATCAACAGATTGCGACGGCGAGATTGCCGGTGCACGGCTCCTGAATTGAACAATTCAGGCAATTTTTCAGAAAATCATCCCGGAAAGGTCCATCCGTGTACGTTGTCGTTGATCACAGAGAAACTGTGACCTGCCACTGAACTGTCATCCAGCTGCGATTAGAGCCTCGGTCGTTTCTGCTACGCCATAGGGCGCGGGTTGAGCAAGCGGCGGAGACGCG
>NZ_JBRJGW010000037.1:0-24787 GCF_053628695.1 Amorphus sp. MBR-141 | reverse complement strand
ACTTGTCGGCCGAGCCGATCGTTGCTGGATCGCCAGCTTGGTGGACCGCTTCGCTCTCGGCGAGGGGTGCCACCTGCGATTACGCTAAGTGGTCCAGCACGTCCCGCACGCTGCCCATGCCGACCAGATGGGCGCACTCGTCGGCCAGGAGCTTGAGGCGCCGCGACCGTTCCTCCTGCCATCGCCGCCGCCGTTCGGCGTACGAGCCGATGGCCCAGGATGCGCCGACGAACAGCGCCATCGCCAGCGCCGCGATGGCGGCTTCGAAGAGCAGGCGGTTGAACCAGGGATCCAGCACCTCGTCCTGGGAGAGGCCGGCGTAGACCACCGCGGGGAACCCCGACACGGCCGAGTAGCCGGTGATCCGCCGAATTCCGTCGCTCGGATACGCCGAGATGAAGGTGCCTCGGTTGGCGTTCGGAAGCCGGGAGGTGAACAGTTCCCCCTTGGAGAGATCGGCGCCGATGAAGCTCTCGATCAGCGGGCTGCGGGCGATCAGAATGCCGGTGTCGCTGAACAGCCCGACGGCGCCGTCTCCGCCCAACCGCACGGTGCTGAAGAAATGGAGCAGGTAGTCGACGGGCAGCACGGCCCCGACCATGCCGGCAAAGCTGCCGTCCGGGTGTTCGAGCCGCCGCGTGAGATTGACGATCCATCGCCCCTTGGCAAAGCCCAGGCGCCCTTGCCGCGGCGGGCCGATGAACAGCCCATCGGCCCCCTCGGTCTGCTGGGCCTGAAACTCCGGGATGTCGTTCAGGGGCACGTTCTCGACCTGGGCGGTGCGGGAGCTCGCCACCAGGCGTCCCTCGGCGTCGAGAACGAAGTAGGCCACGGTGGCCTCCGACACGGCCTGGCGGCTCCTGAGGAGCTCGTGAAGGCTGAGCGGCCCGGCGGGAGCGTCCTCGAGAAGCCGATAGGCCTCCACGGTGTCGGCGACCGACACGAGGCCGAGGTCGATTCCCGCCAGCGTCTGGCGCGTGTGCTCGGCGAGCGCCGCGCTCAGGCTTCCAACCTGCTGCGACGCCGCCTCGAGGGTGTGGCGGCGGTCGTTCATCGCCTGCAGGAAGACGGCTGCCACCAGCAGCAGCGCCATGGCGGCGTTCGCCACAATCAGCAACCTGGTCACAGCACGCCTTTACCTTCGAAAGCCAGCCACACTGCGGGCGACGGTTCTGTTCGAGGCCGCGAAAATCGGCGCCCCGCTATCCCTGTTCGATGCCGAGAGAGTCCGATGCAGCCATCTGGAGGTCCGGTCGGTCCCCGCGTCCCTGCGCCGGGAGCCGCTTGGGACGTCCGGTCGCCACAATCGGCCGGGGCCCGCCCTCACATCCGGCACAATACATATCTGGCACAATGCAAGCAGGCGGGCCATAGTCGGACCACACGTGAACCTTCGGTTGGATCGGCCGCGGCCCATCGATTGACGTGGGTCGAGCGACCGCGCCCGGCAACCGGAAGGGACATGGCAGCGCGTAGACATCCCATGCGGCCGGGCAAACAGCCGGCCTCGAACTCCGGGGATAAGTGATGGCCGGTTCAGATTGCGCCCTTCGCCCCGCAGCGAGCGGTTACGGCGTGGAACGCAGCGCGATCTTCATGGATGACGACGCGGACATCTGCAACATCGCGACGTTCCAGCTGAGGGAAATCGGGATCGAAACCCGGTCCTGCTGCACGGCATCCGAGCTGTCCTCCTCCCTCGAAGCGCATCACCCGGATCTCCTTTTTCTCGACTTGTGCCTGGGCGCCACGGACGCGATCGAAGTCTTCGCCCTGCTGCGGGCGCATGCGTTCAACGGCGAAGTCGTGCTGGTCAGCGGCCAGAGCAGCCCTGTTCTGGAGCACGCCCGGCGCATCGGCACGCGCTCCGGCATCAACGTGACCGGCGTCGTGACCAAACCGTTCCGCCGGCCGGATCTGGAGAGGGTCGTCGCGCCCAAGCCGCTCGAATTTCCGGACACGTCGGTACCTTCGCCCCCGCTGGCGGAATCGGGCCTGCTCACGGCGGCCCTGACGGAGGGATGGATCGAGTTCTGGTGCCAGCCCAAGATCGATATCCTCACCGAAGACTGGATCGGAGGCGAGATGCTGGCGCGGATCCGGCATCCCGAGCGCGGCGTCGTTTCACCCGACGCCTTCCTGCCCGGCGCCGACGCGGACGATCTCTACCGGCTGGCGCTGCTCGCCTGCACCGCGGCGCACGATTTCTGGCTCGCCGCCTCGGCGGTCGGCCGGGAATTCACGCCTGCCATCAATCTGCCGGGCAATGCCATGCAGCACCCGACGCTGCTCAACGACCTGCGGGAGGTGCGCCGGCGGTTTCCCCGCTATCCGCGTCTCGTCCTCGAGGTCACGGAAACCGATCTGATCGAAGAATCCTCCGCTGCGGAGGAGTTCGCGACCCGCGCCGCCCTGCACGGGTTCAGCCTGTCGATCGACGACTTCGGCAGCGGCTACGCGACGTTCAATCGATTGCGCACGATGCCCTTCTCGGAGCTGAAGCTTGAGCGGGCGGTGGTGCACGGCTGCGCCGACGATCATGCCGCCGCCCGCATTTGCCGCGCCGCGGTCGAGCTCGGTCACGGGTTCGGCGCCAACGTGGTTGCCGAGGGGGTCGAGCGGCCGGAGGACCTCGCCGCGCTCCGGCGATGGGGCTTCGACATCGCTCAGGGGTACCTGTTCTCAAGGCCCCTGCCGATGGGCGAGTTCACGCGTCGCCTGGGAGCGATGGCCGCCACCGGCCCCTTCCGGCCGCTGGTTGAGTGACCCGCCCCATCGGACCCGAAGGCGGGACCCGGCCCCGGGAAGGTCCGGGAGCGGAACGCGACGCCGGGAGGCCATCGTGATCCAGGCAAGGAAACCGGACGGATGCTGAAGTCGCGGTCTCTCCGCTTCTGGGTGGGGCTCGGCATGATCGTCGCCGTGGCCCCGCTCGCGCTTTCGGCGGGGCTCGGCTATGTCCTCCTCCATCGAGGCGTGATCGCCCCGATCCACGATGTCGCGCTCCGGCAACGCGAACAGATCGGCCCGGTCCAGGATCTGCGGCTGTTGATCTGGGACGCCGTGATCCCCATCGACGAGTTCGTCGAGGACGCCGACGCGGCGCACGCCCAGGCCTACCGAGTTCTCCGCGCGCGGATCGAGAAGGGCTTCGTCACGCTGATCGAAGCGCTGGGCCACAGCGCCGCCACGCAGACGCTCGTCGAACGGGCCCGCGCCAGCTGGACCTCGGCCGACGAGCTGGCGAACGGCCTCATTTCGGTGTCCGGCCCTCAGGAGGCTGAGGCGATGGCGTCGCTGCAGCGCTTCCACGGCGAAATCCGCACCGCCTCCGATCGCTTGAGCGCCGTGTCGATGCAGCTGGTGGACGAAGTCGCGAAGGATCACGACCTCGCCATGCGCGCCTACGAGCGGTCGCTGTGGATCGCCGGCATCGCCGGAGCGATGTCGCTGCTCGCGATCGTCGCCGGCGTGACGCTGATCGGCCAGATCATGATCGCCAGCGTGAAACGCCTGGTCGACGGGGCAGAGCGCTTCGCCGCTGGCGACCGCGACCACCGCATCGAGGTCGCGGTGCCGCCGGAACTGCGCCGGGTTGCAGATCAATTCAACCGCATGATCGTGCGCATCCACGATTCGGAGGAGGCGCTGGCGGAACTGGCGCGGCAGGACACCTTGACCGGCCTGCCGAACCGCCGCGCGTTCGACGACGCCTTCGCCGACAGCTGGGCCCGGTTTCGCCGCAGCGACGCGCCGAGCTGCCTGCTGGCGCTGGACATCGACCACTTCAAGCGGATCAACGACACCTACGGCCATGCGGCCGGCGACGAAGCCCTCCGGCTGCTGGCCACCGTGATGCGGCAGAGCCTGCGGTCGGACGACCAGGCGTTCCGGACCGGCGGCGAGGAGTTCGCCATCCTCCTGCCGAACACCCGCCTTGCCGAGGCCTGCGAACACGCGGAACGGCTCCGTGAGGTCGTCGGCGCGGCCTCGTTCCCGTTCGGCCGTCACGAGATCGATCTGACCGTCAGCATCGGCGTCGCCGAGACCGCGCCGGACCTCGACGAGGCCGGGATGATCGAAGCGGCCGACAGGGCGCTCTACGCCGCCAAGCACGGCGGCCGGAACCGGGTGGTGGCGGCGGGCAAGGGGCGCGATCGGCACGGCGACGACGCGGCCTGAGCAGACCCGGCGGAGGCGGGCACCCACCGGCCTCTTCGCGCCGCTCGCCGGTGCCGTCCGCCCCCCGGCGGTCGGCGGCCGTCGGGCGCGCGCCCCTGCAGGAAGGGCTGGAATATAAGGATTCCTGAGGTACACTCCCGGCAACGACACGAGAGCCGCATCGGCGCGGCCAAGGGGAGGACGACCATGTTCGATCGATCGAGGGCCGCCACGCGGCGAACCCTGCTCGTCGGCTGCGCGGTGGCGATGCTCGCCCCGGCCGCGGCCGAAGCCCAGGAGGCCTCCGCCGGTCCGTGCGGCGGGCTGACGGCCGAAGCGATCGGCACGCCGAGGCTGGCCATCACCTCCGTCGAGCACGTCGCGGGGAGCGAGGAGACCACCGTCCCGCACTGCATCCTGCGCGGCACGCTCGACCAGCGCACCGGCGCGGGCGGCAAGCCCTTCGCCATCGGCTTCGAGATGCGCCTGCCGGACGACTGGAACGGCCGGTTCTTCCACCAGGCGAACGGCGGCGTCGACGGCGTCGTGGTGCCGGCCATCGGCAAGCTGCTCGGCGGCGACACCGGCGACAACGCGCTGTCGCACCACTACGCCGTCCTCAGCTCCGATGCGGGCCACGACACCAAGGCCTTCCCGGAATACGGGCTGGCGGGCGGCAGCGCCTTCGGCCTCGATCCGCAGGCGCGCCTCGACTACGGCTACCAGTCGACGCCCAAGCTCTACGCCCTCGCGATCGACGTCTTGAACGCCCGCTACGGCACCCCGCCGGCCTATTCCTACATGGTCGGCTGCTCCAACGGCGGACGCCACGGCCTGGTCGCCGCCGACCGCACCCCCGACCTCTACGACGGCATCCTGGCGGGCGCCCCCGGCTTCAACCTGCCGAAGGCGGCGCTGAAGGCTCCCGGCGACCTGCAGGCGGTCGCCCGCCACGGCCTGGAGCTCCGCTCGGCGTTCTCGCGCGACGACATGCGGCTGGTCGGCGACAAGGTGCGCGCGGCCTGCGACGGCCTCGACGGAGCGGAGGACGGCATCATCGGCGCCGTCCGCCAATGTCAGGCAACCTTCGATCCGGCCTCCCTCGCGTGCGGCACCGGCGGCACCGATTGCCTGTCGACGGCGCAGGTGGGCGCGCTGACGGAGATGCTGGCCGGCCCGGCGACCTCGGACGGCCGGCCGCTCTATGCGTCGTTCCTTTGGGACACCGGTCTCGGCGGCGAGAACTGGCGCCTGTGGCGGCTGGAGAGCAAGGTGAAGCCCTGGGACAACTACCCGCTGACGACGACGCTGGGCGGCGGCTCCCTGTCGATGATCTTCACCACCCCGCCGACGGTTGTCGAAGGCACGCCCGAGGCGCTGCGCGCCTTCCAGGCAGACTTCGACCTGGACAAGGACGCGGCGAAGCTCTCCGCCACCACCGCGGACTTTCCGGTTTCGGCCATGGCGTTCATGACGCCGCCCCATGCCGACGATCCGGAGCTCGCCGGCTTCCGCGACGCGGGCGGCAAGCTGATCCTTTTCCACGGGGTCAGCGACCCGACGTTCTCCCTCAACGACACCGTCGCCTGGTACGAGAAGCTGGACGCCAACAACGGCGGCGACGCGGCGTCGTTCGCCCGCCTCTATCCGGTCCCCGGCATGACCCATTGCTCGGGCGGGCCGGCCACCGACGACATCTCGCTGTTCTTCGACCTGGTCGACTGGGTGGAGAACGGCAAGGCCCCGGCGACCCCCGTCGCCTCCGCCCGCGCCGACAACCTCGAGGTCCCCGACGGCTGGAGCAGGACCCGCACGCGCCCGCTGTGCGACTGGCCGAAAGTCGCCCGCTACGACGGCAACGGCGACCTGGAAGCCGCCGCAAGCTTCCACTGCGAGTAGACCAGACCCGCCCGGAACGACGACGCCGGGGCCAGCCGCGACGGCCGGCCCCGGCGTCACCAACGGGCCGGCCCGGCGCGCCCCAGGCCCGCGGCGAAGATGTAGGCATTTATGGGAAATGCCTAACTTGCGTACACGCAATCGTTTGCATAGGCTTTGCCCCGTCATCACATGGAGGGGATTCATGAAGACACTCTGCGCCTCGGTCGCCCTGGCGGCGGGCCTTGCTTTCGCGAGCCACGCCTCGGCCGAAGAAACCGTTCGACTCACCATGTCGTCCAGTCACCCGACCGCCGTTGCCTGGGTCGGCGCGCTGAAGACGCACGTCGTCGACAACGCCAACACGCGCCTGGAGCAGATGGGCTCGGACTACCGGATCGAGTGGACGGAGGCGTTCGGGGGGGCGCTGTACGACTTCAACGACACGCTCGAAGCCGTCCAGGACGGGCTCACCGACATGGGCTGGGTTGGCTCGCTCTGGGAGCCGGCCAAGATGCCGCTCCAGAACATCATGTTCGCCACGCCGTTCGTCACCAGCGACACGGTGCTCGCCGTCGACGTCATGAACGAGCTGAACGACACCATCCCGGAGATGAAGGAGGAATGGGACCGCTACAATCTCGTCTTCCTCGGCGCCACGGTGTCGGACACCTACCACCTCTTCACCAAGTTCCCGATCGAGAGCCTCTCGGACCTCGAGGGCAAGCGCATCGTCGGCGCCTCGACGCTCGGCCCCTGGCTGGAGGGCACCGGCGCGGTTCCCGTCGCCGGCGGCCTGCCGACCTTCTACCAGCAGATCCAGACCGGCGTCGCCGACGGGGCGATCATCATCCCGACCGGCGCCTATTCGCTGAAGCTGCATGAGGTGGCCCCGCACATCACCCTCGTCGACATGGGTGTCACCACCATCGGCGGCCTCGCCGTCAACAAGGACACCTGGGAGAGCCTGCCGGAGGACGTGAAGACGGTCCTCGCCGAGCTCGGCCGCGAGTACAGCACCGTCCACGCCGAGCAGGTGGCGGCGCGCTACGACGGGTCGATGAAGAAGATGGCCGAAGAGGGCGCGATCATCGTCGAGCTGCCGGCCGCCGACCGCAAGCAGTGGGTGGAAAGCCTCGGCGACCTGTCGAAGACCTGGGTCGCCACCGTCGAGGAAAAGGGCCTGCCGGGCACCGAGATCCTGACCACCTACATGGACGCCATGCGGGCGGGCGGCGCCGAGCCGCTGCGCGACTGGGACAAGGAACTCTGAGCGGGCCCGTCCGACCGACGGGAAGGTGAAGGACGGCGCCCAGGTCGGTGAGGGTCTGGGCGCCGTCCGTTTCCGCGATTTGCCCGACATGCGGCACGCAGACCGCCGATCCCGCTGACCGGCAGGCGGCGTGTCCGGCGGTGCCGGACACCCGGGGGTGTCGCGTCGCCCGATTGCGGCACAGCCGATCCGCGACGGCAGTGCCGCCCACCGGCGCCGCGCCTTCCCTCCGCCCATCGCCCCTTGCCCGCCGGGGCACACGGCAAACGGAGCCCAGACACGTGTCCAGCCCCCCCGAGGCTCCGTCCGGAGCCGCGAGCCCGGCCCCCGCGCCGCCGCCCGAAACCGCCGCCGGCCGCCTGCTCGCGCTCGGCAACCGGCTGGTCGGTGTCGCGGCGACCACGTTCGCCACCGTGAGTGCGCTGTGGATCTTCGCCATGATGATCCTGGTGTGCGCCGACGTGGCGTCGCGCGGCATCGCCAACCGCCCGATCATGGGCGTCGCCGAAATCGTCTCCTATTCGGTGCCGAGCTGCGTCTTCCTGGCGATCGCCCTGTCGATCCGCACCGGCCGCTTCCTGCGCGCCGACTTCATCTTCGAGAAGGTCGAGCAGCGCTATCCCCGTGCCGGCGCGCTGTTCGACACGCTGTTCAGCTTCGCCGGCACCTGGGTCTTCTTCAAGGTCGCCGAAGGGCTCTGGCCGCGGGTGGTGCGGTCGTGGGTCAACGACGACTTCTTCGGCTCCGTCGGCACGTTCACGGCGCCGACCTGGCCGTTCTTCGGCACCATCTTCCTGGGCGCCTGTCTGGCCACGCTCCAGTTCGCGGTCCTCACGCTGGCCGCCGCCGGGAGTGCGGTCGGCAAGCGCTCCGCCCCGGAACCGGTCGCCGGCACGCTGCTCGTTCTCGGCTTTCTGGCGATCGTCGGCGGCGGGGCGGCGCTTGCCATCACCGGCGACCTGTCGCCCATCGATCTCGGTTTCGTCGCGCTGGCCGGCATGCTGTTCCTGGTGCTGGCCGGCCTCCACATCGCCAGCGCCCTCATCCTGCTCTCCTTCCTGGGCATCTGGCTGGTGCGCGACAACCTGCTGGTCGCCGACCGCTCGCTGGCGCTGGCCTCGATGGGCTCGATCAACTCCTACGGGTTCGGGGTGATCCCGCTGTTCATCCTGATGGGGCTGTTCGTCGACATCGCCAACGTCGGCCGCGACGCCTTCGCCGTGGCCGCGGGGCTGCTCCGCCGCATCCGCGGCGGGCTGGGCGTGGCCACCGTGTTCGCCAACGCCATCTTCGCCGCCATCACCGGCTCGTCGATCGCCTCGGCCGCCGTGTTCACCCGGGTCGCCACGCCGCAGATGATCGCGCACGGCTACACAAGGCGCTTCTCGGTCGGCGTCGTCGCCGGGTCGTCGGTGCTGGGCATGCTGATCCCGCCGAGCCTGCTTCTGATCGTCTACGGCCTGATCGCCGAGGTCTCGGTCGGCAAGCTGTTCACCGCGGCCATCCTGCCGGGACTGCTGCTCGCGGCCACCTTCTGCGCCACCATCCTGGCGATGGCCTGGCTGATGCCCGGCCAGGTCGGCCGCACCCGGCCGGCCGACGATCTGGAGGGCGTGTCGCTGCGCGACTTCACGCTCAAGCTGCTGCCGATCCTGTCGCTGATCGTGGTGGTCGTCGGCGGCATCTACGCCGGCTATTTCACGCCGACGGAATCGGGGGCGGTGGGGGCGGCCGGCGGCTTCCTGATCGCGCTGGCGCGGCGCGAGCTCACCTGGGGCCGGCTGCGCCAGGTGCTGCTGGAGGCGGCCGAGATCTCTGCCGCCATCCTGTTCCTGATCATCGCGGCCAATCTCTACAGCCGCATGCTGACGCTCACCACCATCCCCCAGAGCGTCGCCGGCTGGATCGTCGCCGCCGACCTCAGCCTGACCGCCTTTCTGGCGATCTACCTCGTCATCCTGATCGTGCTCGGCATGTTCCTGGACTCCGTGTCCATCATGCTGGTGGTGCTGCCGCTGATGCTGCCGGTTGTCGTCGCCCTCGACGGGGACCTGGTCTGGTTCGGGGTGGTCACCACCATCGCCGTGGAGATCGGGCTGCTGACACCGCCGTTCGGGCTGGCCGCCTACGTGGTGCGCGGCACGCTGCCACCGGGCACCGCATCGCTGGCGGAGATCTTCGCCGGCTGCGTCCCGTTCGTCGTCGCGATGATCCTGGTGACCATCGTGCTGATGGCGTTCCCGGCGATCAGCCTCGCCTTGCTCTGAGCGGGCGGGCCGGGCCGAAGGCGGGGCCGCGCCGTTCCCCGGGAACCGCGCGGCCCGGATCGCGCGCTACTTCTTCGGGAAAACCGCGATGGCGTCGATCTCGATGCGGGCGCCCGGCGTCGACAGCTGGTTGACGCAGACGGTGGTGCTCGCCGGCGACCAGTCGCCGAGGAACTCCGCCATCGTCTTGCTCATCACCTCGATCTCGCGCATGTCGGTCAGGTACTTGGTGAACTTGACCACATCGGTCCACGTCAGCCCCTGATGCTCCAGCAGCATCTGGATCGTCGACATGGCGAGCCGGGTCTGCTCGCGGATGTCGTTGGGGTGGTCGTGCTCGCTCCAGTCGTGCGGATGCTTGTGGTAGAGCGGCGACGGCGTCGCGCCGGAAATGAACAGGAGATCGCCCGGCGACTCCACGCGGATCGCCGGCGCGTACGGCATGTCGGCAACGCGGTCCGGCTCGGTGTGGATCTCTCCGATCGAGGGATTGGTGGGCGAACGGCGATACGCCGGAGCTCTTTCAGACATCCATCCAAACTCCGTTGAGGATTGGCGCGTGACCCCGCGCACCCCGTCAGCATCCCATCTGACGGCCGCTTCTGCAATCGATTGCCGCCCTCACCGGCCGAGGAATGCTCCCGCCGCGCCGCTGCCCCGCCCGGCCGGCCGGATCAGCGCGTGTCCGGGACGCGGCGGTCGGCGGTGTCGGTGCGTCCGATCGGCGTGTCGGCGGAGAACGGCAGCCGCTTGGCCTCGCCCAGATACAGGCTGGCGCCCTGCGCGGTGAGCCAGCAGGCCATCGCCCACGCCGCGCCGAGGCACCAGCCGGCGAGCACGTCGGTCGGCCAGTGGACGCCGAGATAGACCCGGCTCAGCCCGATCACCAGCACCAGCATCACCGACACCGACACCGTATAGATCTTCAGCACCCGGCTGGGCTGCACCCGCGCCAGCAGGGCGCCGATGGTCAGGTAGGTCACCGCGGAAATCATCGCGTGGCCGCTCGGCAGGCTCATGCTGTGGACGTCGACGAGATGCGCCACCAGATCCGGCCGCGGCCGGGCGAACGCCTTCTTCAGCACGGTGTTCAGCAGGGTGCCGCCGGCCAGCGAGACGATCACCAGGATCACCGACGGCCAGCGCCGCAGCACGACCAGGTAGCCGACGACGATCAGCCCGATCAGCGTGATGACGGTGAAGCCGCCGAGCGCCGTGATGTCGCCCATCGCCATCTCCAGCGCCGGCGGACCGATCGGGTCGGCCGGGTCGGCGGGCGAGCGCAGCGCCAGCATGATCCTCTCGTCGAACTCGTGGGAATCGCCCTCGAGCACCTCGTCGACGATCGCCGCAAACCCCCAGAGCCCGGCCGCCACGACCAGCAGCGCCGCCAGCAGGACGAACTCGGTCCAGCCGACGCGGGCGCGCACGAGGGTCATGGCGTCCCGGTAGACGGCGTGCAGGCGGGATCGGGCGGCAGGCGTCTCTGGCATGGGTCCTCGCGGGTCGGGCCGGGGTCCGGCGGGATCGATCGTCCCCCTTGATACAGGCCGGAGCGGAATGAGGAAACGTCGCGCCGGCCTGCCGGCCGCCCGCGGCCCGGGCCGGCGCCCGCTCCGCGGCGTCCGGATTGATCCGGCGCGGCCGGTAGACTAACCAAGACGGGCGTTTCGCCCGGCTTTTCGGGCAACCGGCGCCCGGCCCCCGCGGCCCGTGGCGCGCCCACCGAATTCGAAAGGCCACGTTGCCCGCCATGACCGTCCGCCTCCACGACCGCGATCTTCCCGAGCCGATGGGCGCCGTCACCAGCGTCGCGATCGACACCGAGACGATGGGCCTGAACCCGTTCCGCGACCGCCTGTGCGTGGTCCAGCTGTCGACCGGCGACGGCAACGCGGAGCTGGTGAAGATCGCCCAGGGCCAGGACAGCGCCCCCAACCTCGCCGCGCTGCTCGCCGACCCGTCGGTGGTCAAGCTGTTCCACTTCGCCCGCTTCGATCTCGGCATCCTCTACAAGACCTTCGGAGTGATGCCGGAGCCGGTCTACTGCACCAAGATCGCCTCGCGGCTGGTGCGCACCTACACCGACCGTCACGGCCTGAAGGACCTTGCGCGCGAGCTCGCCGAGGTCGACATCTCCAAGCAGCAGCAGAGTTCCGACTGGGGGGCGGCGACGCTGTCGGAGGCGCAGATGGCCTACGCGGCCTCGGACGTGCTCTATCTGCACACGCTGAGGGAGCGCCTCGACGCCATGCTCGCCCGCGAGGGCCGCACCGGGATCGCGCAGAAGTGCTTCGACTTCCTGCCCACCCGGGTGCGCCTCGACCTTGCCGGCTTTGCCGACGACGATATCTTCGCCCATTCGTGACGGCCCGCGCCGTCGGGGCGCAAACGCGGCCCCGGTGGGCCACCGGGGCCACAACGCCGAAAGAGACGATGAGCGTCAGCCACAGCGGAACGGGAGCCTACGGACAGCCGAGCAGCGCCGCGCACCAGCGCCGCGCGCGCTCCTCCGCGCGCCGTCACACGCGCGTCGTCAAGACCCTGCGCGTGCTGCTGCCGCTCGGCGGCGTCGCCATCGTCATCGTCCTGTTCGGCACCGCGCTGCTGAAGTCGCTGTCGCCCCTCAACTCCATCGGCAACATCGACGTCACCAGCGAGGGGCTGGTGATGAACGATCCCAACCTCGCCGGCCGGCTGAACGACGGCCGCGCCTACAAGGTGAGCGCCGCCAAGGCGGTGCAGAGCTTCGCCGACACCTCGCGCATCACCCTCAGCGACCTTCTGGCCACCCTCAACGTCAGCGACGAGCAGACCGTCGAGGTCAACAGCCGGGGCGGCGTGTTCGACACCGACGAGGAGTGGATGACGCTCTCCGACGGCATCGTGCTGACCACCACCGACGGCTACCGGGTGGATCTGTCGACCGCCCGGCTCGACTTCAAGAACGGGTCGATGGTCAGCGACGACCCGGTTAAGATCCAGTCGGAGACCTTCGACCTCACTGCCGACACGGTGAACATCCAGGACGAGGGCAAGGTCGTCCGCTTCGTCGGCAACGTCCACACGACGATCCACCGGAACCCAGAAAGCCAGTGATGACCTTTCCCCGCATGACCTTTCTGCTCTCCGTCCTGCTCTTCGCGGCCGCCACGGCCACGGCCGGCGCGCAGACCTTCGAGACCGGCTTCTCGGGCCTCGGCGGCGAATCCGAAGACCCGATCAACATCGAGTCCGACGAGCTGGAGGTCCGCGACCAGGAGGGCATCGCCATCTTCGACGGCAACGTCATCGTGATCCAGGGCGCCTCGAAGCTGCGGGCCGCCAAACTGATCGTCCACTACGACGGCGGCGGACAGGCCGGCAAGAAGCTCGAGGGCGGGAACAAGCCGGCGGATGCGGAGGCGCCGAAGAGCTCGGGGCTGGGCGGCGGCGGCCAGCAGATCTCCAGCCTGGAGGCGATCGGCGGCGTGGTCGTCACCAGCGAGGACCAGACGGCGACCGGCGACACCGGCAACGTCGACATGAAGACCAACATCATGGAGCTGATCGGCAACGTCACGCTGACCCAGGGGCCGAACGTGGTGAACGGCGACAAGCTGATCGTCAACCTCGACACCGGCAACGCCAAGGTGCTGTCCAACTCCCGCGTCCGCGTCCTGCTGGTGCCCAACAGCACCAAGGAGCAGTAGGCCGTCCCGGGTCGGCGCAGCCCCGTCAGTCGATGGGAATGCGCGGCGCGCGCTTGGCTTCCCGGATGGTGAGCGCCGTGCGCACCGTATCGACGTTTTCCACAGCCACGAGATGATCGAGCACGAAAACGTGAAAGGCGGACAGGGTCGGCGCCACGCAGTCCAGGATGAAGTCGATGTCGCCGGACATCAGCCAGGCCGTGCGGACGATTCCCCAGTCCGCGATCTGCGCCTCGAAGGCGCGCAGGTCGGCCTCGCCCTGGTGGTGAAGGCTGACCATCGCGAAGGCCGAGATGTCGAAGCCCAGCGCGTGCTCGTCGAGCACCGCCCGGTAGGCGCGGATGACGCCGGCCTCCTCCAGCGCCCGCACCCGGCGCAGGCAGGGCGGCGCGGTGATGCCGACGCGGCGCGCCAGCTCCACGTTGGTCATGCGGCCGTCTTCCTGAAGCTCCCTCAGGATTTTCCAGTCGACCACGTCGAGCCGCACGTTCATCCCGTTCCGCCTTCGCTTCCGTTGCGTGTCCGTCCCCCATCAACCCGACAGCGGCCGGCACCGCAAGCGGTCGCGGCCCGCGGTCCCGTCCGATGAGCGCGCCGCGCACCCTCGTCCTCGTCCCCGCCGGCAAGATGGGCCACGAGGTCCAGTGCGTCGGCGTCGCCGAACGCCTCGGCGCCGTGCCGGTCGTCGAGCGCGTCGTCCTGCGCCCGCCCTGGTCCTGGCTCGCCCCGCATGGCCCCGCCGCGCCGCACCTGCGCCCCCTCCTCTCGACCGACGCCGACCTGGTCCTCGCCTCCGGCCGCCAGGCGATTCCGCTCGCAAGGGCCATCGCGGCGCGCCCGGCGCCGCGCCCGTTCGTCACCGTCCTCCAGGCGCCGCGCGTCGCCGCCGGCGCCTTCGACCTGGTCTGGGCCAACAGCCACGACCGGATCGCCGGCCCCAACGTGCTGCAGTCGGTGACCAGCCCCAACCGCCTCACCGTCGACGGCCTGCGCACCGCCGCCGGCGCCCTGGAAGCCCGCCTGGCCGACCTTCCGAAGCCGTGGGTGGGCGTGCTGGTCGGCGGCACCAGCGGCAGCTACCGCCTCGACGAACCGGACGCCGCGGCGCTGGGCGCGGCGCTGGCCGACTTCGCCGCCCGCCACGGCGTCAGCCTCGTCATCACGCCGTCGCGCCGCACCGGCGCGGCCAACGTCGCCGCCCTCGCCGCCGCCCTCGCCGCGACCCCGCATTTCTTGTGGCGCGGCGATGGCGACAATCCGCTGATGGGCATTTACGGTTGTGCCGACGCGTTTGTCGTGACGTGTGATTCGGTGAACATGATCGGCGAAGCCGCTTTTACGGGGAAGCCGATCCTGGCCTGGCCGCTTCCCGGCGGGCGCGCCAAGTTTCGCCGCTTTCATGAGGCGATGGTCGCGCACGGCGCGCTGCGCTGGTTCGACGGAACGCTGCCCGCGGCCGACTACGCGCCCCTCGACGCGACCGGCCTGGTTGCGGAGGCGGTCCGCGCGGGCCTGTCGCAGCGCGGCGAAACGGCGCCGGCGGCCCGGCCGGCGGCGCCTTGACATCGGAGCCTTTTGCGATCAGGTCAAACCATCTGATCGGAAAAAGCACCAGATTCAATGCCTTGAGCCGTTCCAGTTCGTTCCGGGCGCGTCGGGTTGAACGAACGGGAACGCCTCGAGGATCCGACCGCCGTCATTCGGGCGGTTTCGAACTGCGACCCCATATAGGGGGGCGCGGACGGGAGGCGACTGGCGTTCAGAGGGACGCTCTGGAGGCGCCTCCGATTGTGACAGGGAGACTGGGCGATGGGCGATGCGCTCCACACGAAGCTTCTGATCGTCGGGTCCGGCCCGGCCGGCTACACCGCCGCCATCTACGCGGCCCGGGCCATGCTTGAGCCGGTCATCGTCGCGGGCATCCAGCCCGGCGGCCAGATGACCATCACCACCGACGTGGAGAACTATCCGGGCTTCGCCGACGTCATCCAGGGCCCGTGGCTGATGGAGCAGATGCGCGAGCAGGCCGAGCACGTCGGCACCCGCATTCTCTACGATCTCATCACCTCGGCCGACCTGTCGAAGCGGCCGTTCACGCTGCAGAGCGATTCCGGCACGGTCTACACCTGCGATGCGCTGGTCGTGGCCACCGGCGCCCAGGCGAAGTGGCTGGGGCTGGAATCGGAGACCCTGTTCAAGGGCTTCGGCGTGTCGGCCTGCGCCACCTGCGACGGCTTCTTCTACCGCGGCAAGGAGGTGCTGGTGATCGGTGGCGGCAACACCGCGGTCGAGGAGGCGCTCTACCTCACCAACCACGCCAGCAAGGTCACGCTGATCCACCGGCGCGACCACCTGCGTTCGGAGAAGATCCTGCAGGACCGGCTGTTCAATCACCCGAAGATCGAGGTGATCTGGGAGACCGTGCTGGACGAGGTGCTGGGCGGGGGAGCCCCGCCGACGGTGACCGGCGCGCGCCTGAAGAACATCCGCACCGGCGAGACCCGCGACCTGTCCGTCGACGGCATCTTCGTCGCCATCGGCCACCAGCCGGCGACCGAGGTGTTCAAGGACCAGCTCAAGCTGAAGCCGTCCGGCTACATCTGGACCGCGCCGGATTCCACGGAGACCAACATCTCCGGGGTGTTTGCGGCCGGCGACGTGACCGACGAGATCTACCGCCAGGCCGTCACGGCCGCCGGAATGGGCTGCATGGCGGCGCTGGAGGCCGAGCGCTTCCTGGCCGAACACGCGACCGACGCGGCGGAAGCGGCCTGATGCGACGCCGGTGCAAGCCGGCTGCGCCACGATCGGGTCGGGCGACCCGGGCAGGATGAGGACAGGCGGCAACCGGCTTCCGTTCACGTCCCGCTTGAGCTGAACAGGGAGATCACGGTGAACGGCGGGTCCATACGGACCCGGCCCGCCGGGATCCGGGGACGATCGCCAGGGGCGGCGGCAGCAGGGTTGGATGGACTGGGACAAGCTCAAGGTCTTTCACGCGGCGGCCCAGGCGGGCAGCTTCACCCACGCCGGTGAAGCGCTCAACATGAGCCAGTCGGCGGTGAGCCGGCAGGTGTCGGCGCTCGAGCAGGAGCTCGGCGTGCCGCTGTTCCATCGCCATGCGCGCGGCCTCGTCCTCACCGAGCAGGGCGAGCACCTGTTCCGTACCGCCCGCGAGGTCGTCATGAAGCTCGACGCCGTGCAGGCGCGGCTGACCGATTCCCGCGACCTGCCCACCGGCGTGCTGCGCGTCACCACCACCGTCGGCCTCGGCTCGTCCTGGCTGGCGGCGCGCATCAACGAGTTCGTCGATCTCTACCCCGAAGTGCAGTTGCACCTCATCCTGCAGGACGAGGAGCTGAACCTGAACATGCGCGAGGCGGACGTCGCCATCCGGCTGCGCCAGCCGGTGCAGCCGGACCTCATCCAGCGCCGGCTGTTCACCGTCCACCTCCACCTCTACGCTTCGCCCGGCTACATCAAGCGGTTCGGCACCCTGGAGTCCCTCGAGGATCTCGACAAGCACCGGATCGTCACCTTCGGCGAGACCGGCCCGACCTACCTGCGCGAACTCAACTGGCTGGAGACGGCCGGCCGGGGCTCCGAGCAGCCGCGCAAGCCGATCCTCAAGATCGACAACGTCATCGCCATCAAGCGCGCCGTGAACCGGGGCGTCGGCGTCGCGCTGCTGCCGGACTACCTGATCGAGCCCGATTCCGGCCTCGTCCGGCTGCTGCCGGAGGAGACGCTGCCGAGCTACCAGACCTATTTCGTCTACCCGGCCGAGCTGAAGACCACCGCCCGCGTCCGCGCCTTCCGCGACTTCCTCGTCGCCAAGGCCGAGGCCTGGACCTACTAGCAATCCCGGGGAGACCGGTCCCCGGGGTCTTCCGCGTGCCTGCAGGCGAAACCTGGGCGGTGCCGACAGCCAGAACTTTCCGGGCGCGGCGTCGTTAGGCCGGTCATGACGCCGTTCTGGAAACTGTCAGGCGCCGGCTTCGCCGCGACCGCCATCACCTACGGTCCGGCCCGCATGGGGTTCGGCCTCTTCCTGCCGGAGCTGCGCTCGGTCTTCGCGATCTCGACCGAGACGGCCGGGCTCGTCTCGAGCCTGGGATTCGTCGGCTTCTTCGCGGCCCTGCTGATCTCGCAGGCAATGACGACCCGGAAAGGACCGCGCCTTCCGGTGGTGGCCGGACTGTCCGCCGCGACCCTGGGGCTCGGGATCGCCGCGGCCGCTCCCAATCTGCCCGTGCTCGCCATCGGCGTCGTGTTTGCGATGTCGAGTGCCGGCTTCTCCTGGACCCCATTCAACAACGCGGTGCAGAGGTCGGTGGAGGACTGGTCCAGACCGGCGGCGCTGTCATCTGTCAGCACCGGCACCAGTCTCGGAATCGCCGCCGCGGGCGTCACGGCGCTCGCCATGAGCCTGGGCGGGGTCTCGTGGCGCCTCTGCTGGGCCGCGTTCGCCGTCGGCGGTGCGCTCGCGCTGCTCGGCAACTGGGCGGCGCTGAAGGAGGTGGCCGGAACGCCCGGCGCCGGGCCCCGGCAGCCGTGGAGCGTCCTGCGCACGGCGTCCGCGGTCCCGATGCTGGCGCTGGGCCTCTGCTACGGCGTCACCTCGGCGATCTACATCTCGTTCGCGGCCGATCACGTCGCGCAGGCCGGAGGGGCGGCAGGCCTTCCGTCCGGCGCATCCGGCGGCCTCCTCTTCGTCTGCTACGGTCTCTTCGGCGTTCTCGGACTGTTCACCGGACGCCTCAAGCGGGCGATCGGCCTGCCCTGGCTGCTGCGGTTTCTGATGGTGGCCTGCGCCCTGTCCTTCGGCCTCGTCGCCGCCTGGCCGACCGCCGGGGCGGCGCTGGCCCTGGCGGCGGGGCTCCAGGGCCTCTACGTCATGATGATGAGTGCCGTCCTGTCGTTCTGGTCGGCGAGGCTCTTCCCGGGCCTGCCCACCCGGAGCTTCACGGCCGTGCTTCTCGCCGTCGCCGCAGGCAGCGTCATCGGGCCGGCCGCCGCCGGGTTCGCTTCCGAGGCGCTCGGCGCTGCCACCCTGTTCTTCGGGACTGGCGCGCTTGCGCTCGCAACGGCCGCGTGCATCCGGACCAGCAGCATCCGGGAGGAGCCCGAGCCGATCGCTGTCCCTGTGCCTCCGGTGCATTCTACCCGCTGCGGTCCTTCAGGCTCCTCGTCATCAGGAGGGACGAACGCGCCTCAGGCCTCTCCATCGGAGACCGTTTGGCCGAACAGGGCGACCACGCTGTGAGGCGCGGCGTCGCCGAAGAACAGCGCGAGGTTCCGGGCGGATTGTCCGGCCACGTCGGCGCTGCGGGGAAAGAGGTCGCTTTCATAGGCGGCGAGCGCGGTTTCAGGGTCATCCCGCATGGCGACGATCGCCTTGGCCAGTTCCGCGCCGTCATACATCGCAAGGTTTGCCCCCTCGCCTGAGAAGGGGGACATCACATGCGCCGCATCGCCCACAAGGGTCACGCCCGGCACACGCGTCCAGCGAAGTCCGACCGGGAGCGCATGGATCGGGCGAAGGATCGGTGTGGTTTCGCCGTCGTTGATGAGGGCGACGAGTTCGGGCGCCCATCCATCGAACTCGCCCGCGACACGGGCCAGACCGGTGCCGGCATTGCCGAAATCCAGGTCGCGGAACCAGTCCTCGGGCCTGTTCAGGGCGACATACACATGCAGGCTGCCGTCGGTATTCCGGTGCGCCAGGATCCCCTTGCCCGGAGCGACCGCCATCAGCGTCCCGCCGCCGATGGCGTCCGCGCTGAGCTTGTGGCGCGCATCGCCCTCGAAGAGGAAGATCTCGACAAACGAAGTGCCCGTGTAGGCGGGCCTGGCTTCGGTGAGAAGCGGGCGAACCTTCGACCATGCGCCGTCGGCGCCGACGAGCAGCTCGGCCATGACCATCTCGCCGTTGGCGAAGGTGATGTCGTGCCGTCCGCCTCCGCGCGCCACAACGGAGGTGACCTTGTGACCCCACCGGATCGTCTGCCGGGGGAGCGAGTCGATCAGCAGCCGTCGAAGATCGCCCCGATCGACTTCCGGGCGGTCGCCTCGTTGGCTGCCGGGCTTGTCGAACAGGACATGGCCCCCCTTGTCGACAATGCGCTTGGCGTCTTCCCCCGGGCGGATCAGGTCGAGAAACGCGTCGAAAAGGCCTGCGGCCTTGAGGGCAAGCTGACCGTTGTGTTCGTGGATATCGAGCAGTCCACCCTGCGGTCTTGCGCGCGTCGCGGCCTCCGCTTCGTAGATCGTGCTTGGGATGCCGTGGACATGCAGGACGCGGGCAAGCATCAGCCCGCCAAGGCCGGCGCCGACGATGGTGACTGGACGTCGCATAAGCGTGCTCCTGTGGTCGCCGACCGGCGGCGCACACGGGCGCTTACGGCGGCGGTCGCCTGAGAAGTCAGGCGGTTGTCTTCGGAGACGCTGGCCGAACCGAGCGAGGCGCCCGGCTGGCGTGTATGCGACGGCCTGGAGACAGGCGGTCGTTTTTCGCGACGAGGCGTCTATACATCCGTTTGCGGCCTTGGAGAAGCGCCCCCCGACCAGGCGGCCGGCCAGTCAGGTTCCGGCGCCGGGGCTCGACGTCGCCGTCCCGCGTCATCTCAAGGCCGACATCGCGGGCGTCGGGCGGGGCTCCGGCCCGCTCCTCCGTCCACCGCGGCGCCGTTGCATCTGGACGCCGCCCCGCTCGGCGGCGTATCAGGGCCCTATGAGTTCCATGTCGGCCGCCCGCCCGTCCTCCCGCGTCGACCTCGTCGACGTCCTGCGCGGCATCGCGATCGCCGCGATGGTCGTCTACCATTTCTCCTGGGATCTGGGCTTCTACACCTTCGTCGACTGGCCGGTGGAAACCGGCACCGGCTGGCGCTGGTTCGCCCACCTGATCGCCGGCAGCTTCCTCGTGCTGGTGGGCGTCAGCCTGGTGCTCGCCCACCGCAACGGCATCCGCTGGCGCACCTTCTTCAACCGGCTGGCGCTGATCGTCGCGGCCGCCATCGCGGTGTCGGTGGGCAGCTACCTGCTGTTCCCCGAGGCGTGGATCTATTTCGGCATCCTGCACTGCATCGCCGCCGCCAGCCTGCTGGCGCTGCCGTCGGTGCGCGCCCCCGTCGCCGTGCCGGTCCTCCTCGCCGTCGCGTTCTTCGCCCTGCCCCACGTGTTCCGCGCCGACCTCTTCAACGCCGCCTGGCTGGCCTGGGTCGGGCTCGGCACGCTGCCGCCGCCGCCCGCCAACGACTACGTGCCGGTGTTCCCCTGGGTCGGCTGCGCCTACGCCGGGGTGGCGCTCGGCCGCCTCGCGCTGATGCTCCGCGCCCGCGAGGCCTGGGCCGGCTGGCGCGCCCGCGACCCGGTCAGCCGCGCCGTCGCCTGGTCCGGCCGCCAGTCGCTGTGGATCTACCTCGCCCACCAGCCGATCCTGCTCGCTTTGCTCGGCCTCCTCGCCCTCGGCTTTCCGCCCCAGCACACGGTGAACCCGGCCGACCGCGCCAGCTTCCTCGACGCCTGCGAGCGCCAGTGCGCGCCGATGCTGGGCGCCCGCCAGGAGTGCCAGGCGATCTGCTCCTGTGCGGCCGACAACATCGAGCAGGCCGGGCTGTGGGAGCGCACCATCACCCAGAGCCTCAACGCCACCGACCAGGACCGCGTCGACGCCATCGTCGACGCCTGCGGCACCCAGGTCCGCGAGACGCTGCCGGTGAGGTAGCCCCTCACGTGCGCCGATGGTGACCGGCCACACTCCCGCAGCGCGCGACTGCGCGCCGGCCGGAGGCCGCGCCCGCGCAGCCGCGAGCTTTAGCTCGCTGGCGTGAGCGGCAACTAACCGCCCGGCGCTCCCCTCCATCCCATCCGTTCACGATTCACCCCTTTCCTCGCCGCGCCGTCCGGCCCATATTCGGGCCATGTCCGACAGCTCCCCGCCTTCCCGACGACCCTCCCCGCGCCGCGCCGATCCCGACCGGCGCGACGGCGACGCGCGCGCCCCCGGCTTCGGCGAGGCGCCCCAGGCCGGCTTCGATGCGGGTACCCCGCTCACCGGCCCGGTGAGCGACTGGGCCCGCCAGATCGAGGACCACGCCGACGACGTCCCGCCGTTCGCCGAGGCGCCCGAGCCGGCGCCCGCGAAGGCCAGGGCCCGGGACACCGCCAAGCCGAAACCGAAGAAACCCGCGCCGAAGAAGCCCGACACCGGCGGCAAGACGGCGCGCGGCACCTCCACCGGCGGCAAGGCCACGGCCCGGGACCGCGCCGCCGGCGGGCTCAACCCCGTCGCCGGCCTCGACATCGGCCTGGAGGACGCGGAGGCGCTGCCGGATTCCGCCGTGACCAAGACGGTGGCGGCGCTGGAGCAGCTCATCCAGGAGGGCCGGCCGGAGTTCCAGGACGGCACCTGGGTGCCACATCGCCCACCCCGCCCGGAGAAGTCCGAGGGCGGCCGGCCGTTCGTCCTGAAGTCCGAATACGAGCCGAAGGGCGACCAGCCCACCGCCATCGCCGAGCTGGTCGCCGGCGTCGCCGATCAGGAGCGCATGCAGGTGCTGCTCGGCGTCACCGGCTCGGGCAAGACCTACACCGCCGCCAAGGTGATCGAGGCGACCCAGCGCCCGGCCCTCATCCTCGCCCCCAACAAGACGCTGGCGGCGCAACTCTACGGCGAGTTCAAGAGCTTCTTCCCGGACAACGCGGTGGAGTATTTCGTCTCCTACTACGACTACTACCAGCCGGAGGCCTACGTCGCCCGCACCGACACCTACATCGAGAAGGAATCGTCGATCAACGAGCAGATCGACCGGATGCGCCACTCGGCCACCCGCGCCCTGCTGGAGCGCGACGACGTCATCATCGTCGCCTCGGTCTCCTGCATCTACGGCATCGGCTCGGTGGAGACCTACACGGCGATGACCTTTTCGATCCAGGTCGGCGACCGGGTCGACCAGCGCCAGCTCCTCGCCGACCTGGTGGCGCTCCAGTACAAGCGCTCGGACATGAACTTCATCCGCGGCACCTTCCGGGTGCGCGGCGACACCATCGAGATCTTCCCCGCCCATTACGAGGACCGCGGCTGGCGCGTCTCGCTGTTCGGCGACGAGGTGGACTCGATCACCGAGTTCGACCCGCTCACCGGCCACAAGACCGACGAGCTGGAGTTCGTGAAGGTCTACGCCAACTCCCACTACGTGACGCCGAAGCCGACCCTCAACCAGGCCACCAAGGCCATCAAGGCGGAACTCCGCGCCCGCCTCGCCGAGCTCAACGACGCCGGCCGCCTGCTGGAAGCCCAGCGGCTGGAGCAGCGCACCCGCTTCGATCTCGAGATGATGGAGGCCACCGGCTCCTGCCCCGGCATCGAGAACTATTCGCGCTACCTCACCGGCCGCCAGCCCGGCGAGCCGCCGCCGACGCTGTTCGAGTATCTCCCCGACAACGCCCTCGTCTTCGTCGACGAGAGCCACGTCACCATCCCGCAGATCGGCGGCATGTACCGGGGCGACTTTCGGCGCAAGGCGACGCTGGCCGAGTTCGGCTTCCGGCTGCCGTCGTGCATGGACAACCGGCCGCTGCGCTTCGAGGAGTGGGACGCCATGCGGCCCCAGTCGGTGGCCGTCTCCGCCACCCCCGGCTCGTGGGAGATGGACCAGTCCGGCGGCGTCTTCGTCGAGCAGGTCATCCGCCCCACCGGGCTGATCGATCCGCCGGTGGAGATCCGCCCGGCCCGCCACCAGGTCGACGACCTGCTCGGCGAGGTGCGCGAGGTGGCGCTGAAGGGCTACCGCTCGCTGGTCACCGTGCTCACCAAGCGGATGGCCGAGGACCTCACCGAATATCTCCACGAGCACGGCGTGCGGGTGCGCTACATGCACTCCGACATCGACACGCTGGAGCGCATCGAGATCATCCGCGACCTGCGGCTGGGCGCCTTCGACGTGCTGATCGGCATCAACCTTCTGCGCGAGGGCCTCGACATCCCCGAGTGCGCGCTGGTCGCCATCCTCGACGCCGACAAGGAGGGCTTCCTGCGCTCGGAGACGTCGCTGATCCAGACCATCGGCCGCGCCGCGCGCAACGTCGACGGCCGCGTCGTCCTCTACGCCGACCGCACCACCGGCTCCATGGAGCGGGCGCTGTCGGAGACCGAGCGGCGCCGCGAGAAGCAGCTCGCCTACAACGCCGAGCACGGCATCACGCCGGAATCGGTGAAGCGCTCCATCGGCGACATCCTGGATTCCGTCTACGAGCGCGACCACGTCCGCATCGACACCGGCATGGCCGAGGACGGGGCCCGCATCGGCCACAACCTGGAAGCCACCGTCCAGGACCTGGAAAAGCGCATGCGCGACGCCGCCGCCAACCTGGAGTTCGAGGAAGCCGCCCGCATCCGCGACGAGCTCAAGCGCCTGAACGCGGCGGCCCTCGCCTACGCCGACGACCCCGGCACCCTCAAATCCCGCCCCGGCTCCGCCGGAAGGGCGGGGTCCGGATCAGCGGGGTCGAGTGCCGATGGGGAGCCGAAGACGCGGGCGCGGAAAAACACGCTGGACGAGATGACGGTGGGCCGGACGGAAAAGCCGAAGCGGAGAGGCCCGCTGCCGAAGCGGGAGCGGTAGGGGGCGGCGTCTCTCCGCCTTGCCCCACACTCCGCTCATTCCCGCGATCTTGCCCCTCACTCCGCTTATTCCCGCAAACTTGCCCCAACCTCCGCTCATTCCCGCGAAGGCGGGAATCCATAGGGAATCAGCCGGCTTCCAAGGCGCCGGCCACCGGGCCCATACCCTTCGGTCCGGAGTGTCTCCAGCCCGACCGCCAGACCAGACCTCACGTCAGGTGCCCCAAACCACCGCCCTATGGATTCCCGCTTTCGCGGGAATGAGCGGAGTTTGGATTGACCTCCGTGCCCCAAGCGGCGCCCGAACGCGCCACCCGCCCCGCCTCAATTCTGCAGCGTCTCGTAGAGATCCCCCCACTCCGGATTCATGCGCTGGATCAGTTCGATCTTCCAGGACCGCCGCCATTTCTTGATCTGCTGCTCGCGCTCAAAGGCCGCCGCGCGGCTGTCGTGGACCTCATACCAGACGAGCCGGGTGACGCCGTAGGCCTTGGTGAACCCCGGCCGCACCTTCTCCCGGTGCTCGTGCACACGGCGCGCGAGGTCGTCGGTCATGCCAAGATAGAGCGTGCCCGAAGTGCCGCTCGCTAGGAGGTACGTGTAGAAGGCCATGGCGGGAGCTTACGCGCTTTCAGTCGCCGGGTGGCGCCATCAGGCGCCCACCCGGCAAGCTCAACGAATGGATTTTCGCTTCCGCGCCCGCCCCAACCTCCGATCATTCCCGCGAACTTGCGACTCACTCCGCCCATCCCGCGATCTCGCCCCTCCGACCTCCGCTCATTCCCGCAATCTTGCCCCACACTCCGCTTGTGTCTGATTTGTGTGGTTTGATTGAGCGTCGGGAGGCGTGGCGACGCCTCCCGACGCGGTCAGGTGGCCGTCTCTCCGC
>NZ_JBRJGW010000036.1:0-27131 GCF_053628695.1 Amorphus sp. MBR-141 | reverse complement strand
GGCATGGACCTGCGCCGGGCCGGCTTGGTGATCACCGAAGAGGAGCGCAAACCCGACGCAATCTTCATCGGCGAGACGGATCCGGCAACCGTCCGGCCGACGGCGCCGATCGTCCATCAGGGCGAAGGCCATCTGGTCACCATTGCCTCGACCGGAGCCGGCAAGGGCCAGCGGTTCATTCTCCCGACATTGATGACCTATGAAGGACCCGTCGTCTGCCTCGACCCCAAAGGCGAAAACTACCGGACCACCAAGGGGCATCGTGACCTCATGGGTGGTGTGTTCAAGTGGGCGCCTTTCGACCGCAACGGCGACACCGACAGCTTCAACCCCCTCGATGCGATCGAAGACTGGGACGACGCGCGCGTGGTCGCCGATCTCCTGATCGCACCGTCCGACAGCGGCGAAAAACGCTTCTGGGATCAGTCGGCCCGCGACTTCGTGCGCGGGCTCATCATGTATGTAAAGACCCTCGAGCCGGAACGGCGCACCATGCGCGAGGTGGTCCGCATCCTCTATGCCAGCGACGAGGAGCACGAGGACCTTCGTGAGCGCCTGGCGGAGAGCGACGACGATATGCTCGTCGAGCTCGCCAACCAGTTCGGCGTCATGGCCGACAACATGTTCAGAAGCATCCTCCAATCGGCTCGGGCCGAGCTTGACGGCTGGCGCTCCAAACAGATCGCCGACGCCACATCCACCACCTCTGAGAACTGGGACATCAGCTACTTCGTCGTCAGCCTGCGCACCCAGGAATTGCTGGCGACCACGGACGAGACGATCGGGCACATCGGATACCGCGCCGGACAGTACTCCGACGGCACTGGCTCTATGGTCCGAGGCGGCGCCTACAGCGTGTTCTTCGTGATTCCGCCGGACCGGATGCGAAGCTACGCCAGCGTGCTGCGCGTGCTGCTCGGTGTCCATCTGAACGCCTGGTCGCGCGCCGAGAGCGTCCAGGAAGAGGAGATGGCCGAGTACGACGTGCCCTATCAGGTGCCCGCGCTTTTCGTTTTCGACGAGCTCGCCCAGCTCGGCCATATGCCCATCGTCGAGGATCAGATCGCGATCGCGCGCAGCGCCAGGATCCGCATGTGGCTGATCGCCCAGGATCTGCCGCAGCTGAAACGCACCTATCCGCGCTGGGAAAGCATGCTCGGCAACTGCCGAACCCAGATCTTCTTCGGCGTCAACGATCTGGAGACCGCCACCTACGTCTCCAATCGGGCTGGTGACAAGACCACCGTCTACGAAGAGACCAGACCTCTGGTCACGCCAACGGAGCTGATGGGGCCGACCTTTGCCAACAAGTCGGTCATATTCGCGCGCGGTGCCCCGCCAATCCAAGCCCACCTGCCGCCGCCCTTCCACCAGGAAGAGGCTATGCGTTCGATCGAGCGGTTCCTAGAGCAGTGGGGAGCGACGCTGCCGAGGCGGGAGCGACCAGAAGAACGCCCGGTCGCGCCAGAGGAGGCCGACGAGGATGAACCGGTCGATGAGATAGAGGTGGTCGAGGATCTGGCTGACGGAGAGGACGAGGGGCGCGGCTCAGGGCAGACCGAGAGAGACAGCAGCTCCGCAGCGGTCACAGGCGGCGAAGAGGTGCCGGTGGCCGAAACGTCGAACTCTGCAAGCGACCAAGCGGATCAACAGGTTGCCGCCAGGGAGGCGCCTCCCTCGGCCGGCGAACAGGCCGAAGCGCTCCAAGACGAAGTCGGCGATGCAGTGCAGGCGACCAGGACCGATGCCGGTGGTGCACGGAAAAAGCGACCTAGGAAGCCGGCCGCACAGAAGCCGGCCTCCAACACCAAAACGCCCCCAGCGCGGCGGAAACCGCGCCCGCGCAAGAGGCCAGAGCCCTCTTCAAAGGATGAGTAGGATGAAGTGAACCTCGGCACAGACGCAATGTGCGGCGGTAAACAGTGTTCAGCGGCTGCAGTTGGCCGCTTGCGGACCGGCTAGTTCAAAAACGATTCGGGGAGAAACCTGCCGTTTTCCCGATGATGCTCGAGGGCACACTGCGTCCCAGAAGCAGGCGTTCGAGAGTGGATACTCGCCCTCCCCAAAAAAGGCCCTGCCTTAGCGTTTTGCTAGGTTGCGGTTATGCCAAATCGAGCAGTGAATTCCGACCACTCCCGCGTCGAGATATTTCGCGGTCGCATCAAATCGGTGCCCTTGAGGGCCTGGCGCACGACATCCACCTCGGCGGCGGACAGAGAGACCGCGTTCAGCCGGTAATCCTCGAATGCCTCGCAGCTGACGGGGACCCAATGTCGGACAATGTCCAATATGAGTTCGGCATAGGCACGAATTTCGAACTGAGCATGCGAATCCGCGCGCAAGCGTAAAAATCCGAAGAGATTGTGAAGATCCGTCTTCCAATACCATTGCGTATAGGTCGACAGGCTGAGCCCGATTCGAGCGAGTTCGCGTGATAAACCCGACCGGTCGGGATCATAGTCCGGGTCGTCCGGCTCATTGAGCAGCTGGCGATAGGTGGCATAGGAGCGCTCGGCATCTTCCCGCAGCAGGTGGAGTACATGCGTCGCCTGCTCTTCGTCGAGCACGGCGCCCCGCCCCTGGCGGTTGGTTGTCGCCTGCGAACCCAGCTGGTCCGGGGTGGGGGTGTAGAATTCCCGATCAAGGATCGAGTAGCGCCCCGAATATTCGTTGATGCTTGCCGTGCGGTGCCGCACCCATTGCCGCGCAACAAAGATCGGCAACTTCACGTGCAACTTGATCTCGCACATCTCGAAAGGAGTCGAGTGCCAGTGGCGCATCAGATATCGGATCAGCGTCCGATCCTCGCTCACCTTTTTCGTGCCGCGCCCATAAGACACTCGCGCGGCCTGCACGATCGCGGCATCGTCGCCCATATAATCGACAACTCGGACGAAGCCGTGGTCGAGGACTCGCTGCTCGGTCTGGAGGATCGCCTCAAGCGCAGCGACTGTGGGACGCCGAGTTTCGCTTATGTGCGCGCGCGCCGCCATGATCTCGGCTTCTGGCGTTCCGCTGGTCATTCTAGATCCTTCACACGCTGCCGCAGCCGCTGCTCTCATTTAGCATAGGCGGTGATGCTGCTACTCGGGTTGAGAACATACCGGAAACGATCGGCGTCACGCAACGCGATACAGATCTCGACCGGCAAGGCGTAGGCAATATCCAACGGCGTCAGGTGCGTCTCCACGCATTGCGGCGCCCGCCGTATAGTCGAGGGCATAGCGCAGAGGTTGGGCATAATAGACGGGCACCGCCGCCCGTTGCGCTTTTTCGGCCGCGAGCGCGAACAGGCACATGGCGAGGGACACCGTTTTCGGACCATAAGGCGCTAGCGCCGAACTTATTCTCCCGCCATCGGTCATCTCGCACAATGCGTCGAAGATCTGGGGGCAATCGTACATGTGGATGTGGACCCGATCCGGGGGATCAATCTGTTTTTTCGAGGTGAGCTCCTCGATAGACTTCACGAACATCCAGTTGCGTTGATGCCCGGGTGGACCAGGCGGGAAGGGGAATATCAGCCGGATAGCATCTGAAGGCTGATCGGCGAGCAAGGCATCGAGCCCGGTGGGTTCGAAGCCAATCCCTATGATCAGCGATCCGTGGCGGGAGCGCGGGGCATCACCGGCGAAACTCGGCAGGACGCGGAGAGGCGAGATGTTTTCCGACAGGATGGGCGCATATCCAAACCCCGCCGTATAGCAGGCCACAACGTCCTTGATCGCCGCCTCGGCGAGCGCCGCACGAATGAGCGGGAAAAACCAGTGTTTCGGCAGGGATGTTAGATCCACGAGCAGGCTCGTGCTCCCCGCCTCGACGAGTCCGGCGACAATATCCGTGATCGTGTCCAGGTCGGCGACGAGCGGTTCATCCCGCACGATATCGTTCTCTGAATAGCCGGCGTCGGCGAGCGCCGCTCGGTGCTCAGTCAGACGCTCTTCGACCGCTTTAGGATCGAGCGGCTGAGGATCGAGGATTTCGATCATGCGGACATGGTGGAGGTCGGCCCGCCCCAGATGCTTGGCCAGGCTGATGCTGCGCTTCTCCGTCCCGCAGCAGCCGATCATGGACCAAGCTTTTACCTCGAGACGCCCGAGCAGCCAGTCGATCTGCCCCCAGGGGCGAAAGGGCTGCATTTTTAATCCTCGAACAGAGGCAGCGGGGCGGGATTGCTATTCGGCCGGCTTCGCCGAACCCCCTCGGGCACCGACAATTTCGCTTCGGCCATCCAGCCGGCCACATCGGCAGCATGGACGTAGACCGGCTCCTTCAGCCGCTTATAATGGATGCGGAAATGTGGGCAGAGTACGGGGTTCAGATAGAATTTTGTCCGCGGTAGCCGATCCTTCTCCTTGGTGGTGTGGCTCGATGCCACCAAACTCCCATAGTCCACCATCTCCAACAGCAGATCCTGGACGAAGGCGAAGCCCGGAGCAGCGAGCTCATCGTCCGGAACCGAAAAGCCATTATGGCCGGGATTGCTCATTTTCCGATCGGCATGAAGCCTTCGGGCGAGAGAAGTACCCAGAAGCTGAACGAACCGGCTGCGATCGCCGCTGCGCCCAGTCTCGCGCAGGATTTTCCGCAACCAATATTCGCTTGCTTTCAATATTCCGATAGCCTGCAGATTGTCGTCAATGCGCGCCAGCCCCGTATCTCGGCTTCGGTGGCCGAGCTGGTTATTGGTGTCCCAGATATTCTGACAAATGTTGAGAAAAGTCAGAATATTACCGCCGCTTAGCTCGATGACCTCCGACTTCCCGGACCAGATCGGCCGCTCCTGGCAGCGCCCAGCGATTTGCACGAGCGCCAGTTCGATCCGTTCTTTGCGCCACCATTCACGCTCAACATCCTCGCGTATGCCTATCGTCAAGTCGGCAGGCAGAAGGCGGGTTGTTCGTGGCGCGGCCGGGTCGATCCGCTGCAGCGCCCTTGCCTCCAACAGCCGGGCGTCCAGAGGGTCGCGGTCGGCCATATCCTTGAGCGCCGCTGAAAAGGGTTCGGGCCAGTCCGGATCGACTTTAACGGCGCGCCCCGGATTTCGCCCCCCATAGTGACGGGCTTTGTCCTCCGGAGCGATGCCTTCTCCGAAGATGCTCTTGAGAAGATTATCGCCCTCCGCATCCTCCGACGCCAATCCGACATGCCGCAGCCGCCGCGCAAAGACATCGGCGACAAACTTCGGGAAAATATAGGTGCGCGGATTTTCTGGGCGCTTTAGCAGTAGATCGAGGTCGACGAACTTATAGTCTCGCTCCTCCTCGAGCCGCGCAGTAGATCCGAGGATACGACCGTGGTCCCGCCAAGCATGACCACGCGTGCCTATCCGGTAGGAGACGGCAGGGTCACGTCGGGCCAAAGCGCGATTTATCACCGCGCGGTAATCGGGCGTCCGATCGTCAGGGGCAGAAATGTTGCCAAGTTCTTCATACTGATCGACATGGATGAAGACGGGCACCTTCTCCGTTATGATGCCGGCGCGCTTGAGCTCGGCTACGACCGTTGATATCGGCGTCCCCATATCAGTCTTCGTCCCGCGGATGCCCTCATCGAGATGGCGATCGTTGCGGTGAAGATACCGCACATAGGCGTTAATCCGGCGCCGAATTCGCGCTTCGACATCCTCGATCGTCTGGCAGCCGCTGAGAGAGCCTTGGAAGACGGGATGGTCCCGGATATGCTGAGTGAAGTCGTTCGTTCGCGCGAGGTCGAGCGATACGGTCGGGTAATGCTCTATCCTGCGTTCTGGATTAGCGAGCTTGCGGAGCGATTCAAACAGATCGAGCAGGATCTGGTGATTGACGAAATCAGCAAATAGCAGTGCATTCTCTTCTGGATCATCGGTGAGGCGCCGGTAGCCGAAATCCATGGCATTGCAGTGAGCGAGATTGACGCCAGCGCCGATGAAGTCGCCGGTCGAGCCTCGTACGGGGAATTGCGCTCTCGCGCGTCCATATTCGCGACGCACATCGGCCTTGAGCAAGGTCAGGAGCATGCTCTTACCGCTCCCCTGAATACCCTTCACGACTACATTTCCGGGCAAGAACAGCGCCTGTGCATGTTCGACGAGAAATGGGCTGAAGATGCCGACAAACTCGCTGCTCGTTAGGCGGTCGCCGACATAGACTTCGAAAAAGGGATTGATCTGCATCTGCATTGTCATGCGCGCTTCAGTCGCGGGAAGAGTGGTTCCCAAGCGTCGGTCGCATCCCAGAGGATCGGCATCGAATTGTTCGGACAGTTGGAATAGAGCGCCACCACCGCGCCTGTCCCCTTATAGCCATGATGGCGTTGGGACGCGGCATCCCTTTCGGTCGGCCCGAGGCGGGCCGACACGCGCCGCGTCAGATCGCGCACCTTCCCATGCAGAGGCGCTTCTCCGTCGACGGGATCGACAGCAATGAGGGTGTTGGCAGCGATCCTGAGCGCCGGTTCATAGCTGACCATGGGATGGTCGGTCGCGATCTGGTCGCAGACCTCATCGCCCCTGGGGCAGACCACGAGGGGGCAGGCGAGAATTGGAAGGTCAGGAAAACTGTCGGCCGCGAAGCGCAGAACGCTCCCTATCTGTGTCCCGCTTCCGACGAAGTCCTCAAGAAGCACGAGACGCTGGACGCCTTCAGCCTCTGTATAAATCCTTAACTTTTCGACGTCGCCGAATTTGCGCAATGACCTCCAATCGGGCCGATGAGAATGTCCTGAGAGTCCGTTGACCTTCAAAAAGGCGTTGATGCGCATGCTATCAGTAACGGGACAAAACCATGTCTGTCCGACAGCGGTCCCGATCTGACCGCCTGCGGCCGCGTCGGCGATGTCGATATTGCATTGGTCGACGAGCCAGCGCGTAACGGGACCATGAAAGGCAGCGCGACAGAGCGATTCAAATTCGGGTCGGCCGATGAAGAATAGTATTTCGAGCAGTCGCAAAAGGGTAAACTGGTCACGCTCGTGATCGAGATTGTGCAGCCAGCGGTCCAGGCGGTTTTCAAAGGAATCGAACTGCGCGGGCTCATAATCATCCCACACTTTGCGGCCGAGATATTGGACTGAGTCGAGATTCAGCAGAGCTCCCTCGCCCTCGACCGGATCATGCAGGCTCCAGCGTATGAGAAGGTCCCGGAGCCGATCGCTCATGCTGCCACCGGTAGCAGTGCGTAGCGCACCAAACGAGCCAGCCGCCCTGCCATGGGAGGCGGTACGGCGTTGCCGATCATGCGGAAAGCACGTGCCTTCACGTCGCCAAATTCGAACCCGTCAGGAAATCCTTGTATCCGCGCCGCCTCGCGGGGCGTCAGCCCGCGATGTTCGGTCGGATGCAAGAAGAGCGCCGGATCGCCGAAATGGGTGTCGACGGTCGGTGATGGGCCATCGAGTGGCAGGCGTCGGAATTTGCCATTATAGGTGTGTTTAAGGTCGATATAGTCTCCGACCCGCCGGAGATAATCGATTGAGATGAGGCGCTCGACCTCGGCGTGGCAGCAGCGTCCAAGATGAGAACATATGCGCTCGATCTCGACCGGGTCGGCATCGCCGAAATTGCGCCGCCGGTCGCGCCGCCGCAACCGCACGACTGCCTCGAGCACAGTTCTTTCACCTCGAGTTATGGCGCCAAAGACTTCCGGAATATCCCAGGTGTGGACGGCCGCAGGACTGATCCGGACGTTGCTCAATTTCTGGCTGGGGCCGATCCTCGCCGCGATACGGGCCTCCCGAGAACCTTCCCTGAACGGTTGCGGATCATGGCCCGAAGCGTCGCCAATTTCACCTATCGTCTCCATGAGCGACAGACTCGCCCGCGGCGCCAGATCGCACCGCACGGGGATGTTGCCCCGCCAGGCCAGGAGGAACAAGCGCTTCCGCAATTGGGGAACACCGCTCGCCGGTCCCTCGGCGACGATCCGCTCGACCATATATCCGTCCGCGCGAAGGATCGCCTCGACCTGCTCCCAGCGGCTGCCATGGCGGCCCGAAATCGCTGCCGGCACATTCTCCAGCACGAAGACTTTCGGCCGGATGGTCAGAGCGATCTCGGCGGCACGAACCAGGAGATTGTTGCGCGGATCTTGCAGTGCGCGCTTGCCGGCGGTCGAAAATCCCTGACAGGGCGATCCGGCGAGAACGACGTCAGCAGAAATTTGTGGCGTGGTATCCGATAGGTCGCATACCCTCGCGACATTGACGATATTGGCGTTGAACGTGCCCACGGCGACAGGGTCGATGTCGAAGGCTGCAACGGGGCGGAAGCCTTCCGACTTAAAACCCAGATCGAATCCTCCGCATCCGGCGAACAAGCTGGCTACCGTTGGATGATTACCGCGCGCATTTATCATTCTAACCCAACCGTCCACAGGCGCCACAGACCCCGGCTCCCCATTGCGACATTGCTATACCAGACCCGCGCGTTACGAAAAGAGCGACGGCAAATCGTCGAACGGACGAGGAGCTGCGGTAACCGGTATGTCGCTACTCGCGAACCGCACCGCGTTGGTTCAAGGAGCGATCCATGTGCTTTAGCGTGACGACCATCCGCGCATTGAACGCCGTGATCAGCTTCGGCAGGCGAAGGTTGACCTTGTCTTCGCGGCCATAGAACAGGCTTCGTCCCTTACGGCGTCGAGGCGCTAGCCGGTCCGGTCGAGCAGAGGAAGAGCGACGCTTCTCGCCGTTCCGATTTCTAGACGAACGGATGAAAAACCGCCCTGGTTGTCCAGAGCTGACTGCCCGGACTGTCCCTGATCTAGGTCGACCAAGATCGCCAATTGAGCGAGGAGATCAACGGCAGCTTTCGGGTTAGTCTGTGAGCAAGCCTAGTGGGCAAAAAGGGCGCAAAGTGGTCACCCGGCAGCATCCTCCCGCTGACCCTTCGCCACAACCCGCATCGCATCATCCGGTAGCGGGCGCTGAAGCGCCGCTGCCTCGTTCCACTCCGCCCGCATCCAGACGTCCATCTCCTCGGCCGTCGTGAGGATCGCGGGCATCGCCTTCGGGTGGATCGGGCAGAGCACGGCGTTCGGCTCGCACGTGAAATACGAATAGGGCTGTTGCTTGGGCTGGCCGCACTTGGCCTCCTGTTCCTCATCGGGCAGTGGTGCACGCGCCGGTCTGGGGCACCTCAGTCACCGAGCGCCCAGCGTTTGGACGAGCGTTGGAACGGCAGCTGGAATGGGAGGCCCGGAGCGTGGTTTTTCACCCTCCGATTGCGAACGCCCGCGGGTTCGGGCACGCGACCGCAGGAGGTGCCCGCCGCCCCGTAGCGCGGGCCGGTCGGGTCCGGCGCCTTCCGGAAAGCCCTACTGGGGCGAGCGTGCTCGCAGCTCGTTGCGGATGTCGATCAGCACGTCGAGCTGCGAGGGACCCGTCTTCACCTCCGGGGCCACGTCGTCGGGCTTTTCCGCCATCGAGCGGATCCGGTTCACGAACTTCACCAGCATGAACACGACGAACGCGATGATTAAGAAGTTGATGCAGCGCGTGAGGAAGGAGCCGTAGGCGAAGATCGCGGCGCCGCTCTCGCGGGCCGCCTCCAGGCTGGAGCCGGCCGGCACGTCGCCGGACAGCACCACGTACATGGAGGTGAAGTCGATGCCGCCGAGGATCAGGCCGATGATGGGGTTGATCAGGTCGTTGACGAGGCTCTGGACGATCGCTGTGAATGCCGCGCCGATGATGATGCCGACGGCAAGGTCCATGACGTTGCCCTTGGCGATGAAGTCGCGAAACTCCTTGATCATGTCCGTCTCTCCGTGAGGGCGCGCCGCGCCCTGAGACTATTCCCGCAGCCGCCCCCACACACAACCGGGAACAGCCCCTTCCCCAACGCTTTCCAACGCCGGCGTATGACCAGTTGCCACCTAAATTTGGCACCAGCGCCACTATGAATGCATGTCCGCTTTTGAGGATCAGCAACGGGCGCCGGAACGGCCGGAATGGGCGCGAACTGGACATTGTCTGCCTTGGCGAAGTTGGCGTTCACGGATGCCGCTGCATGCAGAAAATACGCAACTATGGCGTCGGGGGCCGTTGGGATTCGTTGATTTAGGTCGACGGCACTGTCCCTAATTTGTCCCTATAACGCAAAAACGCCCCGACCTCCGGCCGGGGCGTTTTTGTAAAGCATTGAATTTGCTTTGGAAGTTTGGTTGCGGGGGTAGGATTTGAACCTACGACCTTCAGGTTATGAGCCAAGTGCAAGGCCGCTTTTGGCACACTTTTCCAACAGAATGCAACATATAAAACATTGTATTTTCGTCATTTTCTGATCCAGACCGCTTGGTCATTGTTGGAGGTTTTTGATTTTCACTGTGCCAAAAGTGTGCCAAAAAATCCGGTGCAGTGCGTTGCTCTCGATGCCGCGAGGACACCCATGGCCACGATTCAGAAGCGTGAAGGAAAGAGAGGGCCATCCTATCGGGTGATGGTCCGGATGAAGGGCTTCCCCGATCAGGTACGCACCTTCAAGCGGCTGACCGATGCGAAGCAATGGGCTCAGGAAACTGAAAGCGGCATTCGCAAAGGCGAATTCAAGAACGTCGTTCGCACAGCGGCGGCAAAAACGCTGCAGGATGTGATCGACCGGTTCCGCGCCGAGGTCTTCGTTCATCGCGCGGAGAGCACAAAGCGGGCCGAAGCCTCGTTTCTGAACTACTGGGAGCGGGAGCTCGGACCGTACTCTCTTGCCTACATCACGTCGGATCTGGTGAGCGAGAAAATGCGTGCGCTCGCGGCTGCAGGCGACAGCCGGCGCAAGCCGAAGGGCGGCGACGGGAAGGCGAGGAAACCCCAGAAGCCAAAGAGCCCGAAAACGCTGAAGCACTACAGGGATGAGCTTGCCCTGCTCTTCAAATACGCCATTCAGTGGGGCTGGACGGCCTCAAGCCCGCTCGATGGCGTGAACAAGATCACCAAGATCAGAAACGAACGGACCCGCTATCTGGACGATGACGAGCGGGCGCTCCTGCTCAAGGCCTGCCAGGAAAGCGACAATCCGCAGCTCTATCCGGTCGTGCTGCTTGCGGTCAGCACCGGCGCGCGTCGCAGCGAGATCCTCAGCCTAACGCTCTCCGACGTGAACCTGGAGCGCGGCACCGCCATCCTGCGGAACACGAAGAACGGCGATACGCGCGTTGCCTATATCGTTCCGCAAATCTTGCCGGCAATTCTCGACCAGATTGCCTATGCCAAGGCTCTCTATGGAAAACTGCCCGAACCGCCCGAGACAAAATGGCTGTTCCCACGCCGAGACGGCCGGGCACCGATCGACATCCGCAAGGCATGGGAGAACGCCCGCGACGCCGCCGGCCTGGCGGATTTCCGCTTCCATGATCTTCGACACAGCACGGCCAGCTATCTGGCCATGAATGGCGCGAGCCTTGTCGAAATTGCGGAAGTCCTCGGTCATCGGACACTTCAGATGGTTCGCCGCTATGCCCACCTTTCCGACAGTCACATCAAGGACGTCGTCGGCCGAATGAACAACCGCTACCTCGGCCCTTCCGAGCCCGAACGGCCAGACAGCTGATCGTCGTTGTACCGACCAATTGGTTCGACCCGCGTCGGGCCGCTCTGCGAGGTTCCGGGAACGGCTACAATCATCCCGCCTCAGCGAAGACTTCGGCATAGATCGCCTCGATTTTGCCGGCCTCTTCGTCGGTGAGTGCTGCGAACTCCTTCTCGCGGGCGCGGTTCGAGAGCGCCCCGTCATTCTGTTTCAAGAAGCGAAAGAGCAGATCGACCGTGCGCTCGGGCATGTCGATTATCGCGTCGATTTGGGCGCGGAATGCGTCGTAGCGGCGCAGGAAATCCGTCTCGTAGGGCAAATCGTGCTCGACCGTCTGGCGGACGCACGCGTAGAGGAATCGCTAGTCTCTGGGCTGGCGGACAATCCGTACGAGTTCGATCGTCTCCGAGGCGCCGCCGGCCCCGCCCAACGCAACGCACTCCCCTTCGCCCAGACCCAGGAGGGCCAATCCTCTCATGGTGTGGAGTGACAATGCGAACTGCGGCAGATCGGCAGGCGGATGACGGACGAGGATCGACGCCTCCTTCAGGCTGCCGTCGATCGCATAGGTGAAGCACGTATTGAGCCGAACGACATCCTCAGGGATACCACCTGCCGGGTAGACGATGCAGTTGCGGAGCTTTGTTGCCAGCAGTTGCTGATATCGCTCGGAAAATGCCTTGCCGCCACTGGCCAACCGTTGCAGGACAGCGTGATCGTCTTCCGTAAGACTGCCCCCATAGGTTCTGGCTCGGGTGGACGTTTTGATGTTCAGGGCCGACATCACACAATTCCTATCGGACACGATCGACCAGCCCGCTGACCATGCGGGTCTCAGGTGTCCGGTCACGCTACTGGGTGAAATGCCAGTGGCGACGGGAACACTCGTCCTCCATCACCAGCCGGTCGCGGAGGTCTCAGGCAGCTGCGTGTGATGGCTCGACCGCGGTGACGGTCAGCATGCGCAGGCGACCATCGTTGGCGACGAAATCGATCTGGCTCCCCATCGACAACCCGAGAAGCGCAGTTCCAATCGGAGTCAGGATGGAGACGCGCCCCTGAGCGATGTCGGCCTCGTCCGGATAGACCAGGGTCACCACGCGCGAGCCACCATCGTCGGTCGAGAACCAGACGGTCGATCCCATTTGCACGCTCGCGCCGGCCATCTCGCGTGTGGCGACGATCCGCGCGCGTTCGAGTTCGCCAAGAAGATCTTCAGCCAGATCGGGGTTCTTTGAGAGCAGCCCGCTCGCCATACGCGTAAGCCGGTCGTAGTCCTCCCTGAGGACGATGAGTGAGGGTTCCATGGTGGACACGTCTTCTGTTCAAGCCGGTCGCCCAAGCGACCCGAACGCAGGCCTCCTCACGGAGGGACCCACTACGAGCGGTGCGTGCTGAGCGCGTTCGAAAGTTGGGAATGGTGAAGCAAACGACTCCCCGGCCCCTTGTGCCGGGACCGGGGCCGCTATTCCGCGATGGGGAACGGCCTGAACAAACTGTCTTGCTTCATCTTGAACATGGTTCGCATGCTCGGCTGCCCCACAGGGCTTGTCAAGCGCTACCAAAAGGGTCAGCCGAGGCGGAAGGTGATGGCGCTCCGACCCAGGCTAGACCACGACCTTCGTGCTCAGCGCGGGCCGCATGGTCAGATCGACGAGCCTAAGGAGGACGTCTTCGAGGTCGCCCCGATCGGGCGCCACGCCGAGGGAGAGCCGGACCGCTTCCTCAGGGTGGGGGCATGTGGCGAAGGCCGAACTCGGCACGATGGAAATTCCGGCGCGCTCGGCGTGCCCGGCGAAATCGCTGGCCCGCCACGGGTCGGGCAGACGCAGCCACAGATGATGGCCGTGCGGATCGGCGGCGAAGCCAAAGTCAGCCAGGATCGTGCGGGCGAGGTGCTGACGGCTCGCATTCTCCGCGCGAATGGAGGCCGTGATCCGGTGCAGGGTGCCGTCTGCGATCCAGCGACTGGCCAGCGCTGACATCAGCGGCGGTGCCATCAGGACCGTGGACCGCAGGACGCCGGCGAGCCGCTCCGCCAGGGCTGCGGTGGGGGCGCGAACATAGGCAACCCGCAACGCCGGCGTGGCGCATTTCGACAGCGTCGCGATGTGCCAGGTGATCTCCGGAGCCAGCTCCGCCAGGGCGACCGTTCGCATCGACGTCAACGGGGCGTACGGGTCATCCTCGATCAAGACCACGCCATGCCTGCGGGCCGTCTCCGCCAGGTGCCGGCGGCGCGCCTCCGGAAGCGTGGCCGTCGTCGGGTTGTCGATGCTGGGAACGACATAGAGTGCCTTCGGCGCAGTCTCCCGGCAGAGCGTCTCGAACGCCTCCGGCCGAATGCCGTCATCGTCCATCTCCAGCGGCTTCAGAGAAAGGCCCCTCTGAAGCGCGATCGCCTTGAGGCCCGGATAGGTCATGGCACCGGCGGCAAGGGTGTCGCCGGGGCGAAGCAGCAGTTCGCACACGGCGTAAAGCGCGCTCTGGGCACCTGCGGTCACGAGGACCTGCTCGGGTGTGGCGCCCTCCATCCGACGACCCAGCCACCTTGCCCCGGCTTCGCGGTCCGGCTCGGCTCCGGCACTCGGGTGATAGTGAAGGGCCATGAGCCCCCGCGCTCCGCCCAGAAGATCCGCGATCCCTTGCGGGATGAGTGTCTCGAATGCGACGTCGGCGGGCTGCGAGGGAATGTTCATGCTGAGGTCGATCTGACCGCGCCCGGCGTCGCCGCGGTCGCCTCCGATCCCGCTGCGAATGAAGGTGCCGCGGCCGGGCTGAGCCGCAACCAGACCTCGGCTGCGTGCTTCGTTGAAGGCCCGGGTCACCGTGGTCAGATCGACATGGAGCGCCTCGGCAATGGCACGCTGCGGCGGCAACCGTTCGCCCTGCTCGACGCGCCCGGCCCGGATGTCGTCTTGCAGCGCCTCGACGATGCCGAGATATTTTCTCCGAGCCGTCTCGGCCAGGCGCGGTGTCCACATTCGGCGTCTCTTGCGGTGCCAACTGAGCAGGGTGTCTTTTATTGTATGGCTTTACCGGTCAGCTTTGCCATACACCGGCGGTCTGCCGAGTTGGGGCATGCGCTGGCCGGTCAAGCCGCTCGGGTGAGGGGCTACTCGTCGGTACCGACGAGCTTCCCTTCCTCCGCCTTGTAGTAGAACTGGCTGGCAACGAGCCAGCCTTTCAAGGGTCGAAGCGGCGGTATGCACGTCAACAGAATGATCGGGAGGGAAACGAAGATGTGGAACCAAATCGAGGGCTGAAACGCGACCTCCGCCCAGACGGCGAAGAAGACCGACGGCACGCAGAAGAAGCAGACCACGAAGAAGGCGGGGCCGTCGGCCGGATCCGCGAAGTCGTAGCTCAGGCCGCACACCTCGCATCCAGGTGCGAGCTTGAGGAACCCGCTGAACAGATGTCCCTGTCCGCAGCGGGGGCACCGGCCTCGGATTCCGACACGCCAGGGCTCGAGCGGGGGCCAGTGTGTGGTTTTGTCTGCCATGGTTCAGTGCCTCCGGTTTGCTCCCGTCTTGCCGGAGCACCAATCGGACACAACGGCACTACGCAAATGTCAGCATCGATAAATCCATACAATGCGACATATTGTATGGCTTGAAATGGCATATGTATGGAGCCGTGGTCGTGAGGCTCTATCAGTCGGATCAGAAAACGCCCCCCTCTAGCGTGTCCTTCCGGCGGCATGCCCCGGAGCTCTCGGACCAGGCCGAGGCATCGATCATGCTCTCGCGTCAACGTGTGCACCACGGGAGACGACCACAGCTTTCATCACAGGATCCCCTTGGCGGGATCGAGCTGACCACCTGCTACAAGCCTTGGTGCGCCGGAGCCGAAGATCGATCGACGATGTCTGGATGCTTGCGCCCGACATGCCGATGGCGATTGTTCAAGCGAACAAGCAGGCGCCAAATCATCACGATCCAGCGGATTTGGATAAGCGCAATCCGCGATGAGACTGTGGGCCGGCGTCGTCGCCACAATTCTGCCCCGTCAAGCACCGTCCGTTTCGTAGAGTCAAACGGTCGATTACCGGATCCCGCCGAAACCGCTCTGCAGTGATATTCCGTTCGGCTGCCACGGCTCCTTTCGGCAGGCTGTTCGTCGCTCCCTGCGCCCTTTCCTTTGCATGGCGGACCTGGCCCCGGCGCCGTGCCCGGCAACGGCGTGCTTCGACTTTTCTCCCCTGACCTTCGGTCATTCCGCGCGAAACAGAAAAGTCGGCGCGTGCCGTCGTCCGCTTCGCTTCCGCCCTCCGGGTGCAGGACCCGGCCTCAACCGGGGCCGACGGTGAGCCATGGAAAGGTCGCGATGAGCGCGGCCTCAAACACACCGAAAGGAGAAAGACATGGCAACCATTGGAACCTTCACCAAGACCGAGCGCGGCTACACCGGGGACATCCAGACCCTGACCTTCAAGGCGAAGGTGGCGCTCACGCCCGTGACGAGCGGCGGCGACACCGTCCCCGACTTCCGCGTGACGGCAGGCGCCGCCGAGATCGGCGCCGCCTGGACCCGCACCAGCGAGGCCGGCAACAGCTACCTTGCCGTCAAGCTGGACGACCCGAGCTTTCCCGCACCGGTCTACGCCAACCTCGTCGACCGCAACGGCAAGCAGGTCCTGATCTGGACCCGCTGACGACAACCGGCCCCGCTTAACCAGCGGGGCCGAATTTAACCACAAAGAAGATTCCAGTCATGAATAGGAAGCCACCTCACCCCCAACGCTAGACTAGCCCTGGCTGGAGACCTGCGACGATCGAAACAAAACCCGTACACGCAGGTCAAAAGCGTCGTTGCATTAAGAAATCCCGTAGGAAGTCGAGGCGATCGTTGCCCCACCACATCTCGTCGCCGATCATCATAGTCGGCACGCCGAAGACACCACGCTCATGTGCTTCCATGCTGGACACTTCGTACCGGGTCGCCGCATCGGCGGAGTCGACAAAGGCAAGGAAGTCCGCCTCCGGCCAGCCGAGACCTCGTGCCAAATTCGCGAGAACGGCAGCGTCGCTCATGTCCGCACCGCTCGCCCAGGCGACTGACCAGGCGGCGTCCAGATAGTCCGACACCATGTCCCGGTCGGACGCGAAGAACACGCCCTTGTTCAAACGCTGGGAGTCGAGCGATGTCGGAAAGACCAGATCCACGCCATAGCGTTGAGCCCAGCGCTGCAGGTCCACTTTCAGATAGCGGATCTTGGGCGGGATATCGACATTGCGCGGCCCGGTATTGCCGGCCGCCTTCTTGGCATCCGGCAAGTCGATAATTCTCGGCACGAGCTGAAGGCCGAACTCGTCCGCCAGATCAGGAAGCTTCTGATAGGCGAGATAGGCGTAGGGACTCATGAAATCCAAATAGAAGTCCAATGTTTCGGGCATGATCCGGCGTTCTGCGGCAATGAGCGAGGAACAATCAGCTTGTGCTGGACGATAAGCTCCGGTCGAGATCCGCCCATCGCTGACCCGACGTCACGGCGCCTTCGAGATAGGCCTGCGGAACCAGATGATAAGGCGGGCGGGAGGGGCCGGCATTCATCCACCCGGCGGCATTCATGCGCGCCTTTTCAAGGCCGATATTGTAGCTGGAAAACTCCCGAAAGGAGCCGTTCGGGAACAGTGTCCGATAGGTCGCGGCAATCTCGTTGGTCAGCGCCTTGGGCGGCTCCCAGTCTCCTCGTTGCGCAGCTTTGGCGACCAGGTCACGCAATTGGAGTGCGGGCGCGGGACCGCATACAGCGCCACTGGTCCAGAACGCGGTGCAGAATTCCGAATCGATTCGGGCGGCCGCATAGTAATCGACATCCAACGGCAAGAACCGAATCCGCCGCTGTGTCAGTTCAAGATCAATGTGCAGCGCTCCGATGCCCAGATATTTCGCCGAGACGACTTGCGGGATATCCGCCACCTGCGCCCAGAACGGCCGAGGAAAGTCGAACTTGAAGGCCTCGGGGTTCGCATAGACGCAGATCGCCGTATCGGGACAGGCGTCCGCGACGTCGCGATAGAACTGCACCACGGTCGGCACGTCCGGGGCGCACCACATCGGCGGGCCGAGCATGACTCCGTCGATCCCGAGCGCCCGGGCTTCACGCGTCTGGCGGATCGTCTCGCGCGTGTTCAGGCTCGTGGTGCCACCAAATACAGGGATACGCCCACGGGCGGTCTCGGCGAGCGTAGCCATGAAGGCGCGTTTTTCCTCCCAGGTCAATGTTGCGCATTCGCCCAGGGTCCCGAGGGTGATGATGCCGTCGATGCCAGCGGCGATCAGCGCGTCGACGACCCGTGACGTTTCGGCGAGGTCAACGGTATCCACCGCAGCAGGATCGGAGGCGTCTGCGGTTGCCGGGGTCGGCATGATTGCCCAGCAGCCATGGATATCATCGACAGTGAGGAGTGTGTTGGAGGACATAGGAGCTCTTTCTCAAGACGGCTCAAGCCAGCCCCGGCGGCGCCTGGCGCCGACGCCCCCGGAGCGACCGTCGCTGCGCCTGCGGGAAGGGTTAGAACGGGTAGGCCTGATCGGCGGGTTCGATTGTGACCCATTTCAGCTCGGTGAATTCGTCGATCACCGCCCGCCCGTCGAAACGGCCATAGCCGCTGGCCTTCATGCCGCCATAAGGCGCCTGGGCTTCGTTCTGCACGGTTGAGCCGTTGACGTGGCAGCAGCCGGCGTCAATCCGCATCGCTGCGTCGAGAGCGCGCGTGACGTCGCGACCGAAAACGGCGGCTGACAAGCCGTACTCAGTATCGTTGGCGATCCTGATGGCGTCCTCGGTGTCCTTGGCTCGGACGACCACGGTACAGGGACCGAACGTCTCCTCGTCGTAAATCCGCATCGCTGCGGTCACGTGGTCGACGATCGTCGCCGACATCTGAGCGCCGGAGCTTCCCCCGCCCGTTACAACGGTCGCCCCCTTCGCAACGGCGTCTTCGATCAGGGCATGGATACGCTCGCCTGCACCGGAGCCAATCAGCGGACCGATGACGCAGTCACCCCTGATCGTTGGATCGCCGACCGATAGCTCGGCCGCCCGCGCCGCAAGCCGCGCCACGAAATCGTCGGCGATCCGCTCGTCGACGACGATGCGGCCAGTCGTCATGCAGATCTGCCCTTGATAGAGGAAGGCGCCGAACGTTGCGGCGCGCACGGCACCGTCGAGATCCGCGTCCTCGAGGACCACCATCGGTGATTTGCCACCAAGCTCCAGCAGGCAACGCTTGAGATGCCGCCCAGCTTTTTCCGCGATGATGCGCCCGACCCGCGTCGACCCGGTGAAGTTCACGCGGCGGATTGCCGGATGGGCGATCAAAGTGTCGACTACCTCTTCGGCTTGAGCCGGCGCATTGGTCACCACGTTCAGTACACCCGCCGGTAGGCCCGCCTCGTAAAGCGCCTCCGCCACCAGCATATGAGTTCGGGGACTGCTTTCGGAGGCGCGGAACACAACCGTGTTGCCGCAGACGATCGGATAGGCGATGGCACGGGCAGCGAGGACAACCGGCCCGTTCCAGGGCACGATGCTGAGAACGGCGCCGACCGGCTGGCGCACGGTCATCGACAGCGTGCCGGGCTTATCGGTCGGAATGGTCTCGCCCTGGATCTGCGTGGCCAGCGACGCGGCCTCGCGAAACAGGTTGGCGGCAAGCATAACATTGAAGCCGGCCCAAAGCTGAGAGGCGCCGATCTCCGAAGCCATGACCGAAATGAACTCAGCCGTCTTCGCCTCAAGGCAGTCCGCCGCTGCGAGGAGAATACGGCGACGCTCGGTCGGGCCGGTGCGGGACCATGCGGCGAAAGCAGCGTGCGCGGAGTCCGCGGCGAGAGTTGCATCGTCCGCCCCGGCCGAGGCCGCCCGTGTGACAACGTCTCCGCTCACAGCGTTGCGATGCTCGTAAGTGTGACCGCTGGACGCCGGCCGTGCAACATTATCGATGACCAGTAGAGTTTCCATGGGCATCCGCTCCCCACATAAATTGACCTTGTTGTTTCCTGTCTAACAACAAGTATTCCCAGCGCTGAAATTGAGATTTCGGATGTCAGGTATCGACTAACGCGATTGCACTCCGCGAATTACCTGGCGGATCCGCCCTCATGCGGCATCGACCTGCGGCTCGGGCAGTACTTTCCCAGGGTTCATGAGTCCCTTCGGATCTAGCGCACGCTTTATCGCTCGCATCGTCTCGACGGCGGCGGGCCCATGCTCCAAGACGAGATAGTCTCGTTTTCCGAGCCCGACTCCGTGTTCACCGGTACAGGTGCCGCCTGCCGCGATGGCGCGCTCGACCAATCGACGGCTGACACCTTCGGCGCGCCGGATCTCGTCGACGTCGTCGGGATCGATCAGAAGAACCATGTGGAAGTTGCCATCACCCACATGGCCGAGAACCGGCGCAACGATGTCGTTCGCCTTGGCGTCCTCGCTCGCCGACAGAATGCAATCGGTCAGCGCGGGAATGGGCACACACACATCCGTGGTCAGCATCTTTCGCGGCCGGCGATAGGCCATGCAGGCATAGGCACAATCGTGCCGGGCGCGCCAAAGCCGGTTTTGCTCCTCGCGATTCTCGGACCACTCGATGCTGAAGCCGCCGGCGGCCTTGACCATTTCCTCAACGGCCTCGGCGTTCCGTCGCACGCTTTCAGGATCGCCGTGCAGCTCGAAAAACAAATGGGGAACCACCGGCATCGCGGTCTTCGAATAGCTGTTGACCGCATCGATCATCAGATCGTCCAGAAGCTCGATCCGCGCCACGGGGAGGCTCGCCTGTATAACCTCGACCGAAACGTCCACCACTTGCTTCAACGTCTCGAAGCAGCACGTCATCGCCACCACCGTCTCCGGAATCGGAAACAAGCGAACGGTGATCTCCGTGACGATACCGAGCGTCCCTTCCGAGCCGATGAAGAGGTGGCCGAGATCGTAGCCCGCAGCCGACTTGGCAGCCCGCGTGCCAGTCCTAATCACCGTTCCATTGACCAGAACGACCTCCATCGCGCGGACCATATCGGCCATGGTGCCGTAGCGCACCGCGTTGGTTCCGCTGGCGCGCGTGGCAACCATCCCGCCGATGGAGGCATCCGCCCCCGGATCGACCGTGAATGTGAGGCCGGTATCGCGAAGATACTCATTCAACGCCCGGCGCTGCAGGCCCGGTTGCACCGTGCAGTCGAAGTTTCCCGGATCGACGCTCAGCACCTGGTTCATTCGCCCCAAACTGACGACAACGCCGCCAGAAACCGGAATCAGCGCCCCTTCCACCGAGGACCCAACTCCGTAAGGAATGATGGGAACCTCGTGGCGGTAACAGATGGCGCAAATGTCCGAGACGTCCTTCGTCGTTTCGGGAAAGACAACGGCATCCGGCAACTGTGGGCGATGCCAGCTTTCGTCGCGACCGTACTGAGCCAGCACGGAGTCCCCCGTCGACATCCGCTCTCCAAGCAGCGCGCGCAGGTCTCCCAGAGCTGCGGTTAGAAAGCTGCGGTGCGCCCTCTGGCGCACCGTGGTCGTGTCTCCAACGCTCATTGCGCGGAGGTTTCCGCTTGGACTTCGGAGACATGTCCGGCGAAGGTTTCGAGGATGGCTTCGCCGTCCGCGCCCTGCTCTTTCATGCGGGCGATCCAGGCTTGCTTCAGAGGCTCGGCGACTTCCAGGAGATGCGCGACGTCCTCTTCGCTTGCCTCGTTGATGGTATAGTCCGAGGCCTCCATTTTCTCCCAGGCCTCGCCCTCGACCCGGTCCCAAGCTTCGCCGGCCAACCGGGCCAACGCTTCGCCGGACACGCGATCGATCGCCGCCCGATCCGCCTCGCTCAGGCTGTTGTACGTGTCTTTGTTCATGATGACGTAGTGGACGTCGCGATACAGCCCGCCCGGTACGCGATAAGCATACTTCAACCCGTCTTGCAGATTAAACGAGTAGACGGAGTCGGAATTGAACATGACACCGTCGACGACGCCTCGGGTCAAAAGCTCATAGGCTTCGCTTGCGGAGGAGAACTGCGGCACGATGCCGAGCCGCTCGGAGACGTCCTGCACGATGCCGCCGGTCGCCCGCAACCTGAGCCCATCCAGGTCGTCCATCGTCTTGACTTCATCGTTACTGGTGAAGACATGCGCCGGGCCGTGGGCCCAGAGCCCGAGAAGATGCACGTCCTCGAACTCTCCCAGGGGCTTCAACATCTCGTCATAGGTGCGCCAATAGGCAACGGAGGCCGTGGTCGCGTCGGCGGCGTAGCCGGGCAGCGTGAACCCGTAGGCCGAAGGAAAACGATCAGCCGTATAAGCCTGTACGCTCATTCCAGCGTCGGCGACACCGTCGCGCACGAGGTCAAAATGAGCCTGCGGTTTGCCCAGCGCCGGAATGAACTGAACCTTCACGCGGCCCTCGGTCGCCTCCTCGACCTTGGCGGCCCAAGGTCTCAACATTTCGGTGGTGACGGGATGCGTCGGCGGCAGCCAATCGGAGAACCGGATCGTCGTTTCTTGGGCGGCGGCGGCGTTCGCCATCGCAAGGACGATCGCGGATGCGCTCGCGAGTGTCTTCAGCATAGGTGTGTCCTCCCTTTATTTGTTTGACCGTCAGAGGCTCCCCGGCAAGACCAGAACCAGCCAGGGAAATGCGATGATGAGAAGTAATCGCAAAATATCGGCGGCCACGAAGGGCATCACGCCGCGAAAAATCGTCGAGGTCTGCGTGTCCGGAAGCGTCGAGCGCAAGACGAAGACATTCATCCCGACCGGCGGCGTGATCAGGCTGATCTCGATCACCACCACGACAAAGATGCCGAACCAGATCGGATCGTAGCCGTAGCTCATCATCAGCGGATAGAAGATCGGTACGGTCAGCAGCATCATGGACATGCTCTCCAGCACCATGCCCAGCACCAGATAGAGCACGAAGACCGATAGCAGAACGCCGAGCGGAGACAGGTCGAGGCCACGAAGGAACCCGTCCAGCATCTGCAAGATCCCACCGACATTGACGAAGTTGGCGAAGATCATCGCGCCGATCAGGATGGCGAAGATCATTGCCGTCATCCGGGCACTCGCCAAAAGCGTCTCGTAGATCTCCCGCGCCCGCATGCCACCGCGGACAATAGCGAAGACTGCAGCCACCGCCGCTCCGATCCCGGCCGCCTCGGTGGTGGTGAAAACGCCGAGATAGATGCCGCCGATCACAACGGCGAAGAGGAAGAGGACACCCCAAACCCGCCCCAAGACCCTCAGCCGTTGCGCCCACGGCGTGCGCACGCCGGGAGGGCCGGAGGACCGATCCAATCCGGTGGTGATCAGGACCGCGAGACAATAAAGGAGAAGGCCCAGAAGGCCGGGCAGAATGCCCGCGATGAACAGCTTGCCGATGTCGTTGCCGGTCATAATCCCGAACAGCACCAGCGCGACGGATGGCGGGATCAGGATTCCCAATGTCCCGCCGGCGGCGATCGAGCCCGATGCGAGGCTGTCGCTGTAGCCGAAGCGACGCATCTCCGGCATCGCCACGCGCGACATCGTCGCGGCGGTGGCCAGCGACGAACCGCTGACAGCGGAAAAGCCGCCACAGGCGATGAGCGTCGAGAGCGCCATGCCGCCGCGGAAATGCCCGACAAAGGCATGGGCGGCCGTGTACAGATCTTCCGACAGGCGCGCCCGCGTGATGAAGTTCCCCATCAGGATGAACAGCGGCAATACCGACAGGTTGTAGTTCATCACTGTATCGAAGGCGATCTGGCCGACCATCGACATCGCCGGCGAGACGCCGACCACGAGCGCAAAGCCGACGAACCCCGCTAAGGCCATGGCGAACGCGATCGGGATCCCGCCGGCAACCAGCAGGAACATGCCGCCGAGGCCGGCTGCGACGGCGGTCATAGGCTGCCCTCTTCGAAGCTTTCATAGCGGCGACGGGGACGGAACGCGCTGATGGCGAGGAGCACGGCCGTCACCGCCGACATTGCCGACATGAAGATCGCAATCGGCGCGATCGGCCAGCTCAGATAGGGCGTGGTGTCACCGTATCGGACGATGGTCGCTGACTTTTCCATCAGCCGCCAGGCGAGAAACCCGAGGATCGCCGCCGTCGCGATGTCGGCGATCGCGCCGACGACCCGCTGGGCATTCGCCGGAAGCAGATGTTCCAAATAGTCGAGAGTGACGTGCTCTCGCCGAAGCGTAGTCATCGGCAATGCCGAAAAGACTAGCACCGCCATGGCGAGCTCGATAATTTCTCCCGCACCGGGAACCGGGCTGTTGAACAGGTAGCGGGCCGTCACATCCACCGCCATCAACACCACGATGGCGGCAAGCGTCACCGCGGCGCACACATTGGATGCCCCGCTCCCGAGGCGACCAAGCCCGGTCGCAATTCCGCTTAGTTGCATGTTTGAGCGCCCTGGCGCCGCACCGTCGCGACCGTCGGCGAGACGACCCCGCCGCTAACCGGGGTGCGATGCTCGGAGCGCTTTCCGCCCGATGCCGATCTCCCGGCATCGCCAATCACGAATTCCATGGACGCCTGCTCCCCGCATCACTTGCGCTTGTTGTTTCTTGTCTAACAACACAGGCGCTCGAGGCCAGGAAATCGAGAAATCAGATATCAGGTATCGGCAGGGGCAATGGCCGGTAAGAAAACCGAGGACTATGTTTCCGGTGTTTCCACGCCGATGTCGTCTTCACCGGTCGAAGCCGTTCGACGAATGACAGAACGTAGCCAAGCGAGATCTGCATTCGCTTCGCGATTCCGGATCCATATCATCGCAATATCGAATCCCGGTAAGTCGTAGGGCAATGGGAAGACGGCGATCGGATATTGTTTGGCATACTGGTCGGCCATCGTCTTTGGGATGACGCTGATGAGGTTCGTACCGACGACCATCTGCGGCAAAAGCGTAAAGTAAGGAAGGAAGAACTGGTTGTTCTGGTGGACCCCCATTCCTTCCAACGTGTCCTGTTCGATGGTATTGCGGCCGTCGGTCCGGCAATAGATGGCGTGCGGTCGTGAGAAATACTCCTCTCGGGTCAGCTCCTTGGCGGCCGAGGGGTGTTCAGCCCACTGAATGGCCACCCATTCCTCATGCATGAAGGTCTCGCGACCGAAGTCGGTATCGCCCTCGTCCAGACCACAAGCCTCCAGGTTGGAGCGTCGGTTGGGGCAGATGATCAGGTCCAGCGTTCCCAGTCGCAGGCCGGCGATCGACGAACCGGGCGTGGGCGCAAGCGTTAGGCTGACATTGGGGGCTTCGCAACTGAGAACACGCGCAATCCGCGACGCCATCAGCGCGGACACATAGTCGGCCGTCGCCACATGAAAATTCGTCTGAGCGGTCAGCGGGTCGAAATATTCCTTCTGGAACAGGCGGCTGCTCAACTCGATCAGCCGCTCCACCTCCGGATGCAACCGGCGCGCTTTTTCCGTCAGATGCATCTCGCGACCGCGCTGGACCAGGATCTCATCCTGAAAGATATCGCGAAGTTGACGGAGCGCCCCGCTAACTGTCGATTGCGTCAAATTCAGACGTTCCGCCGCCCGAGTAACATTTCGACAGCGCAACAATTCCGCAAAGATAGGCAGCAAATTGAGATTTACGGTCCGCAAACTGCGAATGAGATCTGACATGTGGCCCTAAAGGTCATTGGATCCGGTCTTCCGGCTGCAACGTTCCGACGAGACCGACGATAGAAGTTTCAGATATACTGTTGAGCGAATGCCGTTCGTATTCGAGCTCGATGACGATTAGATCGCGTAGGGGCGCGCGTCCCGGATCGGTTTCCGGAAAGCGCCCGCCTGGACGATCCAAAGACGAAAGCGGGCAATTGAGATGGCCTGCATCTGACGGCCGTCCGGCCAAAACCGGAGCAGTTGACCATTGCCTATTCGTCACTTCCATAGCACAGATGCCGTCAAGTATGGTTATGGCGGCCCGTCGAAGATCACATGGCCTTCGCCAAACCGACCTGATCGATTGATGACGGAACAATATGCTGACTTCGACTATTGCGTTCTCGCATCGGTTTGAGCGATCAAAAACGTACTCGTGATCGAATTGGTAAAATAGCTTCACGACAATGCTCTCGATGTCCCCTGTCTTGCCAACGGTTGAGTCGCTCCAGAAGATTCTGAACGCGATTCAGAGCCCTGTTTTCCTGATCGACCGTGACCACCGGATTGTCATGGTCAACGACGCCTTCTGCCGATTCGCGCGCGTCGAGAAAGATCAGATTCTCGGAACTATTGGAGACACCTCCGAAGACCAGCGCAAAATCTTCTGGAAGAACGACGACTGACCTGCCCCAACGAAGTGGTCCAGTTTCAGTCTTAGTGCATGACGGGTGTTGGAGCTACGACCGGGGTGGCCGGCGAAGCGGCTCCGGATGGCGGAGCCGGCCACTGCACGGCCTCGGGAGCTGGCGGCCGATAGCCCAACGATGAGTGCGGGCGCTTCGTGTTGTAGTGCTGGCGCCAGCTCTCGATGACGATCTTCGCCTCCGCCATGCTGTAGAAGATCTCGCCGTTGAGGAGCTCGTCCCTGAGCTTCGCATTGAAGCTCTCGCAGTAGCCGTTCTCCCATGGGCTGCCGGGTTCGATGTAGGCAGTCCTGGCACCGACCGCGGCGATCCAGTCTCGCACCGCCGACGCCACGAACTCCGGGCCATTGTCGGACCTGATGTGATCCGGCACGCCACGAAGGATGAACTGGTCCGACAGCACGTCGATCACGTCGATCGATCTCAACTGCCTGTCGATCCGTATCGCCAGACACTCCCGTGTGAACTCGTCGATCAGGTTCAGCATCCGGAACTTCCTTCCGTCGTGGGTCCGGCTCTCGACGAAGTCGTAGGACCAGACATGGTTCGGGCGCTCGGGCCGCAGACGGATGCACGACCCGTCGTTGAACCAGAGGCGCCCCTTTCTCGGTTGCTTCTGTGGAACCTTCAGCCCCTCCCGCCGCCAGATCCTCTCGACCCGCTTCACGTTCACGACCCAGCCCGCGTCACGCAGCAGAGCCGTGATCCGCCGATAGCCGTAACGGCCATATTCAGATGCGAGCACGATGATGTCAGCGGTGAGCGCCTCCTCGTCGGGGCGCCCGCGCGGAACTTTCCTTTGGGTCGATCGATGCTGACCGAGTACGTGGCATGCGAGCCGTTCGGAGACCCCGAACTTCTGCCTGACATGGTCGACACAACGACGGCGACGGGCGGGGCTCAGAAGTTTCCCGAGGCGGCCTCCCGAAGGATCAGCTTCTCCAGCGTGAGGTCCGACACGGCTTTCCGAAGCCGCTCGTTCTCCTTCTCCAGCTCCTTCAGCCGCTTCACCTGGTTGGCCTTCAGGCCGCCATACTCCTTGCGCCATCGGTAGTATGTGAACTGCGTCACGCTGATCGTCCGCACCGCTTCGGCCACCGACCGACCCTGCGACACCAACACGTCGACCTGCCGGAGCTTCGCGACGATCTCCTCCGGCTTGTGCTTCTTCTGGGGCATTCCTGCATCCTCCATCTGGCTCGAAAGCCTACTTCAGGGAGGACCACTTAGCGTAATCGCAGGTGGCACCCCTCGCCGAGAGCGAAGCGGTCCACCAAGCTGGCGATCCAGCAACGATCGGCTCGGC
>NZ_JBRJGW010000035.1:0-28093 GCF_053628695.1 Amorphus sp. MBR-141 | reverse complement strand
CCTCCCTTCTGCGACACAAGGCCAAGTCTTCGGGTCATTAACTGATCCCCTTCTTGTTTTCGTGCTTTATTGCTTATCGTGCAGTAACGATAGCACGAGAGAAATATAGATTGAATAAAATTCGATATTACTCAGAAACGTCCGCCTGATGCATTGTTGGGGAGCCGATCTGCTCTCATCGCATATTGCACAGCTCCCCCGAGGGGGACGTCAGAATCGCGCTCAAGTCGATCGTTCAGGCCCGATTTGGCCTTACCCAGAAACGGACATTCGGGCTCGTCTCGATCAACGGCGGGAATGCGCCCTCCTGTTCGGAATCCATTAAGTGGACGCTCATGAGGCCGGGTAGTTTGCGGCGTTTCGCTATGATCTAGTGCTGACGCAGACCGGGCGGGGGGCACAGGCGTGCATATTGAATTTTCGGAGATCGCCAATATCCGGAAGTTCTCATCGACGCGCGTCGACCTTTCGAACTCCACCCGCCGCTTTCAAGCGGTGCGGTTCGGCGCAATCGTCCGGTAGCTGACATCGAGGAGCGTCTGGCCGCTCATGGATATCAGCCGGCCGTGCTCGATGATGCAGTTGGGCTCGTCCGCGACGCGGCCCAGGAGGTGCCCGTCCCTGCAAACCTCCGCGCCCAGGTAGATCGCCGCGCCATTGGCGCGGCCGGCTGTCAGGACCGGGTCCGTGGTGAAGATCTGCACGGCGCGGCCGACCGCATCGATCTCCACGCGCGCCTGGTCCCCCAGGACAACCGGCGTTCCGGCTGCAACCGAAAAGGCGGCGTCGGGCCGGGACGGCACCATCACCGCCATCGCGACCTCGGCGGCAAGTGCCGCGATCGACGGGCCGGGGCCGATCGCATTGTGCATCACCACCACCGACGCACCGGCATCCGGGCGGTCGAGACGCGCGTAGCCAAGGTCGGGGCGCGCCGCGACACGCCGCGTGTTGGCCGCTGAGAGCCGGCCGGCGCGGTCGGCGACGATCAGGCCGACATCCGCCTCCGGGTTCGCCTTGAGCACGGCGCGCACCGCAGCTTCGGGTCCGGCCCCGCCGCGAAGGGCGTCGAGCACGGCGATGTTGTGCGGTCGCCCGTCGGCGCCCGGCGCATTCGGAAGACGGTGGCCGGCGACGATGCCGGCGGCCGCGTCGACGGCCATGAACCGCGACAGCGGCTCCGGCCGCTCCGGCCCGCTGGAGATCAGGCCGGCCAGCGGCGCCGCGGCGACGGGATCCGGCGGCGGCGCGCCGGTCGTCTCGCCGGCGATGAAGAGCGTGGCGCTTCCGCCGCGTTGTGTGGCGGCCTCGTGCACGCGGCCCGTCGCGTCGATCGCGGCGAAGGCCACGAACCCCCCGATCGAACCCGTCGCCACCCGTTCGATCGCGGCCAGCGCCCGGAACGCGGCCAGTCCGGCATTGGGACCCGCGCAGACCAGGCCGACGGTCATCCGGCGGCCTGCAGCGGATAATGACAGGCGGTCCCGTGCCCCGGCGCCAGCGTCCGGAACGTAGGCTCCTCGGTCCGGCAGTTGTCTTGAGCGTAGGGGCAGCGGGTGTGAAAGCGGCAGCCCTTGGGCACATTCATCGGGCTGGGGATCTCGCCTTTGAGCACGATCTCCTCGCGACCGCGCTCGCCGGAGAGCGCCGCGGACAGGAGCGCCTCGGTGTAGGGATGGTGCGGCGCGCGGAAGAGATCGTCGGCGTCCGCGAATTCGACGATGCGCCCGAGATACATGACGGCGACCCGATGGCTGACATGGTCCACCACGGACAGGTCGTGGCTGATGAACAGGTAGCTGAGACCGAATTCCGCCTGCAAGCGGTCCAGCAGGTTGATGATCTGCGCCTGCACCGAGAGATCGAGCGCCGAAACCGGCTCGTCGAGAACGATGAGCCGGGGCTCGACCGCAAGCGCGCGGGCGATCCCGATGCGCTGACGCTGGCCGCCGGAGAACTGATGCGGATAGCGGTTGGCGTGATTGGGGTCGAGGCCGACCATCGAGAGCAGTTCCAGGACGCGGCTCCTCGTGTCGCCGCGATTGCGCCCGCCGATGATGTCCAGCGGCTGGGCGACGATCTCCGCGACCGTCTTTCGCGGATTGAGCGAGGAATACGGGTCCTGAAAGACCATCTGCACCGACCGGCGATACGCAGACATGTCGGCGCTGCCGCCATCGAAAACGTCCTGCCCGTCGAAGCGGATCGCGCCGCCGGTCGGCTCGACGAGGCCCATGACGAGCTTGCCGATCGTGCTCTTGCCGCAGCCGGATTCGCCGACCAGGCCAACCGTTTCGCCGGCACCTATCGCGAAGGAGACACCGTCCACGGCGCGCAGCGTCGCGATCCGGCGCTGCATCAGGAAGCCCTTCGAAACGAGGTAGGACTTGCTCAGGTCGTCGATTTCCAGCAGCGGCCGGTCAGTCATGGATCATCTCCCGTCGAAGGCAGCGCACGAGGTGGTTCGGCGCGACTGGTTCGAGCGCGGGTTCGTCGAGCCAGCAGGGGTCGATCATCTCCTCGCAGCGATTGGCGAAAGGGCAGCCCGGAAGCGGATTGGCGAGATCCGGCGGCATGCCGGGGATGGCCGTCAGCGCGCCGTGCGCCCCGGCCTTCGGCCGGCTGGTGAGCAGGGCCTGCGTATAGGGATGGGTGGCGCCGGCGCGGATGGCGGCGATATCCGCGGTTTCGACAACGCGCCCCGCGTACATCACCACGACCCGGTCGGCCATGCGCTCGACGACGCCGAAATCGTGGGTGATGAGGATGATCCCCATGCCGAACTCCGCCTGCAGTTCCTTCAGGAGCCGGAGGATCTGCGCCTGGACGGTCACATCCAGCGCGGTCGTCGGCTCGTCGGCGATGAGGACGCGCGGCTGCAGCGACAGCGCCATCGCGATCATGACGCGCTGGCGCAGGCCGCCGGACAGCTCGAAGGGATAGGCCCTCAGCCTCAGCTCGGGATCGGGGATGTGGACGCGCTCGAGCATGGCAAGCGCAATGCTCCGCGCCTCGTCGCGGGAGACGCGGCGGTGGCGCAGGATCGCCTCGGTCATCTGGTCGCCGACCCGGAAGGCAGGATCGAGCGAGGTCATCGGATCCTGGAAGATCATGGCGATGAGGTCGCCGCGCAGCGCCTGGAGCTCGCGCTTGCGCATGGTCGCGAGGTCGCGTCCCTCGAGCAGGATCTCGCCGGCGACGATGCGGCCCGGCGGGTCGGGGACGAGGCCCATGATGGACATCGACGTCACCGACTTGCCGGATCCGGATTCCCCGACGATGGCGAGGACCTCTCCCGGGCCCACCGAGAAGCTGACGTCCTGCACGGCGCGGACGAGACCGCGGCTCGTGTGGAAATGCGTCGTCAGACCGCGTACGTCGAGAAGCGGTGCGGGTGACTCCATCGGTTCACATCCTCAGGCGCGGGTCGAGCGCGTCGCGCAGACCGTCGCCAACCAGGTTGAAGGCGAGCGCGACGAACAGCAGCATCAGGCCCGGAATGGCGCTGACATGCGGCGCGAGCGACAGGACGGTGCGTCCGTCCGCGGTCATGATGCCCCAGTCGGCGATCGGCGGCTGCACGCCGAGGCCGAGGAAACTCAGCCCCGCCGCGAAGACCACCTGAAGCCCCATCGTCGTGGTGCCGTAGACGATCACCGGCGACAGGATGTTGGGCAGCACTTCGCGGAACAGGATGCGCGCGTTGGAGGCCCCGCAGGCGCGTGCCGCCTGGACGAAGTCCTCCTGCGAGACGACCATCGTCGTCGTGTAGACGACCCGCGTGATGTAGGGGATCAGCACGATGACGATCGACAGCATGACGTTGGCCATGCCGGGTCCCAGGATGCCGGCGATGGCGATGGCGAGCATCACCGTCGGGAAGGCGTAGAAGACGTCCAGCACCCGCATGATGACCTCGCCGAGGCCCCTTCGGTAGAAGCCCGCGACCAGGCCGAGCGCGACGCTGATCAGCGTCGCGATCGAGACGGGAATGAGGGCGACCGGCAGCGAGACCCGTCCGCCGTAGATCAGACGGCTGAGGATGTCGCGGCCCTGTCCGTCGAGGCCCAGCAGATGACCCGGCGTGCCCGGCGGCTGCAGCCGCAGCGACGGGTCGGCCTCATAAGGGCTGTAGGGCGCGATGACCGGCGCGAAGACCGTCACCACGACGACGACGGCGAGGAAGATCGCGCTGACCATCGCCACCTTGTCGCGCTTCAGCGCCAGCCAGAAGAGACGGAGCGAGGATTCCGGCCGCGCGACCTTCGCCTCGCGCTCGCGCCATTCGGCCCGGACCGCTTCCGCGCGGGCTTTCACGTCAGCGGGCACATCGGCGGGCATGTGGGTGGGTGTCGTGTCCATCCTCTCCTCCTCAGGCGACCCGGAAGCGCGGGTTCAGCCATGCGACGACGATGTCCGCGAACAGGTTGAGCAGGACGAAGAAGGCCGCGATCAGGAACATGGCGCCCTGGACGAGCGGCACGTCGCGCCCGAGGATCGCATCGTAGAGCTGCAGCCCGATTCCCGGCCATGTGAAGATCACCTCGGTGAACAGGGTGCCGCCGAGAAGGAACCCCGCCTGGAGGCCCGTGACGGAGATGATCGGCGGCAACGCGTTGCGGAACGCGTGGATCCAGACGACGCGGCGCTCCTCGAGGCCCTTGGCCCTGAGCGCCGTGACGTAGTCGGCGCGCACGACGTCGAGCATAGACGACCGCGCAAGCCGGGTGATTACCGCAAGCGGGATCGCCGCCGTGACAATCGCCGGCAGGACGAGATGGTGAAGAAGGTCGATCAGGCCGCCGTCGCCGCGCAGGTCGTACATGCCCGAGGTCGGGAACCATTTCAGCTTGAGCGAGAAGACGTACATCATCACCAGCGCCAGCCAGAAGGTCGGCGCCGCGGCGCCCAGGACGGCGGCGGCGGTCCCGGCCCGGTCGATGAACGAGTACTGGCGGACGGCCGAGATGACACCCAGCGGAACGCCGACGGCGATCGCGATGAACAGGCTGGCGCCGGCGAGGATCAGCGTGTTGCCGAACTTCGGGAGCACGATCTCCAGGACGGGGACCTGCAGGATGATCGAACGGCCGAAGTCGCCCTGCAGGACCGCGGCGAGCCAGGTGAAGTACTGGACGTAGAGCGGCCGGTCGAGGCCAAGCTCGGCGCGGATCGCGACGATCTTCGCCTCGGTCGCGCGAGGCCCGAGAAGCGTCGCCGCAACGTCGCCCGGCACCATCTGCAGGAACAGGAAGATGACGATGGACACCCCGAAGAGGATCGGGATTACGGCGAGCAGGCGTTTCAGTACGTAGGGTCCCATGACGTCCTCCCGGGTGCAGGACGAGCGGCGGGACCATGAGCCCCGCCGCACTCACGCTGCAGGCAGGCTACTTGTCGATCCAGACAGTCCGGAAATCCTGCCAGTTCTGCGGGGCGTGCACGTAACCCTTGACGTAGGGCTGCATGACATAGGGCGTGGAGTCGTGGACGATCGGGACGATCGCCGCATCCTCCATCACCATGTCATGCGCCTCCTTGTAGAGCTCGTAGCGGGCCTCGTCGTCGGTCTCGGTCAGCGCCTTGTCGAGAACCGCGTCGACCTCCGGGTTCTTGTACCAGCCGACATTCGAGCCGTTCGGCGCGAACCACTTCGAATGCGTCGGCACCTCGACCCAGATCGGCGTCGTCATGCCCCACGACATCCAGTAGGCCGACTGCCCCTCCTTCATGCCGTGCCACCAGAACGACAGGTAGGTCTGCCATTCGTAGGTCTCGAGATCGACCTTGAAGCCGGCTTCCTGCAGGTTGCGCTGGACCCACTCGGCGATCGGCACGGGGTTGATGTTGCCCGATCCGCCCGTCGGGATGAGCCAGGTCATCGCCGGTCCGCCGTCCGGGCACGAGGATTCGGCGAGAAGCTCCTTCGCCTTCTCCGGATCGTACGTGTAGGGCTTGTAGTCGGGGTCGAAGGAGGGGTTGCCCGGGACAACGAACCCGTAGGCGGGAAGCGCCGTTCCACGCAAAAGCTGCTTGGCGATGCCCTCGCGGTCGATTGCGTACTCGATCGCCTGCCGGTACTTCTGGTCCTTGAGGCACGGCTCCTTCATGTTCAGATTGAAGTAGATCACGTGCGGCGACGGGCCCTGCGCGACGGTGAAGCCCTCGTCCTCGAGCCGGCGCACGGAGTCCGGCGGCAGGCTCATGGCGACGTCGATCTCGCCGGATTCCAGCGCGGCAACGCGGCTTGCCGCATCCGTGTAGGGAACGAAGATCAGCCGGTCGATATAGGGCGCGTGGAAGCGCTCGTCGCCGCTGTCCGCGCCCCAGTAGTCGTCGAAGCGCTCCATGACGATCTTCTCGCCGCGGACGCGCTCGACGAACTCGAACGGGCCGGTGCCGACGGGATGTTCGCCGACATTGTCGTTGCCCCACTTCTCCCAGTTGGCGGGGCTCATCAGGCTGACGTTGCCGCAACCGCCGTCGACCTGTTTGCCGAGGAACTCTCCATACGGTTCGTCCATGGTGAGCTTCACCGTGTATTTATCGGTGACCTCGACGCTCTCGAGCGTCTGCCACGAGAAGGCGGTGCAGCCGTTGGCCTTGGCCGAGTACTGCTTGGAGTCCTCGTTCCACATCCGGTCGATGTTCCACTTCACCGCCTCGGCATCGAGATCGGTACCGTCGTGGAACTTGACCCCTTCGCGCAGCTTCATGATCCAGACGAGACCGTCATCCGACACCTCGTAGCTGTCCACCAGTTCGGGAATGATCTCCGGGACCGACTTGTCGGACACGGTCAGGTCCTCGGTGAAGAGCGCGTCGAACATGTTCTTGTTGACGCGCCACGTCACCCAGCCCCCCGCAGCCTGGTTGTCGAGGAAGTCGGCCTCCGAATCGAGCCCGACGATGAGCGTCCCGCCCGTCTTCGGCTCCTCCGCCCTGAGCGGCGCACCAGACATCGCCATGAGGGCAATCACGGCTCCACTCGCGGCGAGCCACCTGACAGTCATCATCTCGGTCTCCTTCCTGAATTTTCGCTCGTCGAGAGGTCGTTGCCCCGGCAGCCCCTCCGGGTCCTGCGGCCGGGTTCGGACCAGACGTCATCTCTCAAACCGTACGCGCGGATCAGCGTCGGTCAACAAAAATATGGAAATAAATTTTCAGAGTTTGATATTTCCTGAAATTGTGCTTCCATTTGCGGCAGGGCGCTCGCCGGTTAGGCAGCCGGGGGCGTCGACGGTGGAGATTTGCCCAAGTGATAATCGAGAGAATACGCAATCATTATAACGAGTTACCGGGCAGCGAACGGCCGCTTGCGGATCTCTTGCTCGAGTTCCCGGGTGACATCGTGCTGTATTCCGCCGGCGAGCTCTCCGCCCGGGCGGGTGTGTCGAACGCCGCCGCCAGCCGGCTTTTCAAGCGTCTCGGCTACCAGGACTATCGCGAGGCCAGGGAGGCCGTCCGGGCGGCGCAGGCATCCGGCCAGCCGATCTATCTGAACAACTCGCTGCCTTCGCAGCCGGCCTCCGACGACAGCCTGGGCCGGCAACTGTCGCGGGACATCGACAACCTGCGCGCCACCTTCGACGAGATCGACCGCACCGCGCTTGCGGACGCGATCGAGGGCATCGGCAAGGCGGCGAACGTCTGGTGCATCGGCTACCGCAACAGCTACTTCTTCGCCTCCTATGCCCGACGGCAGCTGGCCCAGACGCGCGCCGGCGTCCACCTCCTGCCGCAGCCGGGTCAGGTGCTGATGGAGGAGATTGCAGGGATCGGCACCGGCGACGTCGCGCTTGTGGTCGGCCTTCGCCGGCGGGCGGAAATCACGGCAACGGCGATGCAGTTTCTCGCCGCGAGCGGCGTGCCGATCCTCTACGTCACCGACCACCGGGCCGATCGCACGGCGCGGCTTGCGACCTGGGTGCTGAGGTGCCGAACGCGGGGCGTGTCGCTGTTCGACTCGTATGTCGGGGTGATCAGCCTGCTGAACCACGTGTGTACGGAAGTGGCGGCGGGCGCAGGCGATGCCGCACGACAGCGTTTCGCTGCCATCGAGACCGCGAACGACGCCGGCGGCGAGCTCGAGGTCGAACTGCGCAAGCTGGAGGAAGACGACATATGAAGATCGAGCAAATCGACGTCTATCAGGTCGCGATGCCGATGAAGGCCACCTGGCGCGCGGCTTTCGGGGTCATCGATCACATCGACAGCATCGTCGTCAGGGTGAAGGCCGACGGGGTCGAGGGCTGGGGCGAATCCGCGCCGTACGCGGCCCCGAACTATTCGGGCGAATTTACCGGCGGCGCGTTTCTGGTGATCCGCGACTGGCTCGGCCCTGCCCTGCTCGGCGCAGAGATCGAGAGCGGCGCGGCCCTGCAGGCCAGGCTTGCCCCCTTCAAGGACAACCGGTTCGCCAAGGCGGCCCTGGACCTGGCCTGGTGGGACGCCGCGGCCCAAGCGAAGGACATGCCGCTGTGGCGGCTGATCGGCGGAACCTCGCCGGAGATCCGGGTCGGCGAAGACCTGTCGGTCCAGGAGACGATCGACGCCCAGATCGACGCGGTCCGGCGCGCCCACGACGCGGGCTTTCCGCGGATCAAGCTCAAGGTGCGCCCCGGCTGGATGGCGGAGATGCTCGGCCCGGTCCGCCAGGCGGCGCCCGACGCCGTGATCCATGTCGACTGCAATTCCGGCTTCACGCTCGCCGACGCCGAGGTGATCCGCGCGATCGACGACTTCGGCCTGGAGATGATCGAGCAGCCGCTGGCCCATGACGACCTGATCGACCACGCGGACCTGGCGGGACAGCTCGACACACCGATCTGCCTGGACGAGAGCATCGTGTCGGTGGATCGCGCCCGCAAAGCGATCGGGCTGAACGCCTGCGGCTTCGTCAACCTCAAGACCGGCCGGCTCGGCGGGCTCACCAACGCCATCGCGGTGCACGACTACTGCCGCGACAACGGCATCCCGTGCTGGGTCGGCAGCATGCTGGAATCGGCTGTCGGCCAGGGACCGTCGATTGCGCTGGCGACCCTCGACAACATCGGCTATCCGGCGGACATCTTCCCCAGCGACCGGTTTTACGAAGTCGACATGGGCGGACCGGATATATCCCTCTCCGGAGCTGGCGTGATGGTCGCGCCCGACCGGCCCGGGCACGGGTTCACTCCGGACATGGAGCGCCTGCAAGGCTGCACGCTGAGACACGCTCGAGTCGAACCGACTGGCCGGAGTGAATCCAGAGCATGACGGAAACGGCATCCACATCGAGGACCAACCTGAAGGTCAACGGCAACCGTCTCTGGGCCAGCCTCATGGACATGGCGCAGATCGGACCCGGCGTCGCCGGGGGCAACAACCGGCAGGCGCTGACCACCGAGGACGGCGAGGCCAGGCGACTGCTGGCGGACTGGTGCCAAGACATCGGCCTGACGGTCAGGACGGACCGGCTCGGCAACATGTTCGCGCGCCGCGAGGGTACGGAGCCGGACCTCGATCCGGTCTTCGTCGGGAGCCATCTCGATACCCAGCCGACCGGCGGCAAGTACGACGGCGTCCTGGGCGTGCTGGCCGCGCTCGAGGCAATGCGCGTGCTGACGGAGTCCGGCGTCGCCACGCGGCGGCCGATCGTACTGGTGAACTGGACCAACGAGGAAGGCACGCGCTACACGCCGCCGATCGGCGGTTCGAGCGGCTATGTCGGTCGCTTCGACGTGGACCATATCCTCGACCAGTGCGACGCGAAGGGCCTGCGTTTCCGCGACGAACTGGCCCGCATCGGCTGGCTCGGCGACGAGCGTGTCGGGGCGCGCCCGATGCACGCCTATCTGGAGCTTCACATCGAGCAGGGGCCGCTCCTCGAGGCCGAGGGCCTCGACATCGGCGTCGTCACCCACGGCCAGGGCACCCGCTGGATCGAGGGTGTCATCACGGGTCGCGACGCACATACCGGATCGACACCGATGACCATGCGCCGCAACGCCGCGCGCGGGCTGGCGCGCCTGATCGACCTCGCCAACGACATCGCAATGGCGCATGCGCCCGATGCGGTCGGCACCATCGCCCATGTCGTCGTCGAGCCCAACAGCCCGAACGTGATCCCCGGCCGCATCGTCTTCACCGCCGACTTCCGCTCGCACAGGCTCGACGTTCTCACCGCGATGCAGGACCGGTTCGAGCGCGAGGCGGCCGAGCTCTGTGCCGCGCTCGACCTGGCGTTCTCCTCGACGATCTCGGGGTCCTACGATCCGCCGGAATTCGATCCCCGCGCCGTCGCGGCCGTCAGGGACGCCGCCGAACAGCATGGCTACGCGTGGCGGGACATGGTCAGCGGCGCCGGGCACGACGCGAGCATCATCGCGGCGACCGCACCGGCTGCCATGGTGTTCTGCCCCTGCGTCGGCGGCCTGTCCCACAACGAGGCCGAGGAGATCACGCCGCAATGGGCGGAAGCCGGAGCCAACGTGCTGCTCGGGGCCGCCGTGGCGCTGGCGGACTCCACGGGCTGAGTACGGGGACGCGGCGGCTTTTTCGGCCGAAGACCGTTGCAATTTGCGGACATCCCGAGACTCTTGGATTTAAGGCTCGGTTGCTGCGGGCACGGAGGAGCGGGGCTGCAAATCGGTCTCGGCGCCGCGCCCAACATCGGCATAGCCGGCACCACCTTCGGCGTCGACCAATCCGGCCGTTTCGGCTCCGGTGCCGTCGACAACTCCGTCACCGGGTGGTTCACCGTCGCGCTCTGAAGGCTCGGCACTTTCTGCGTCTCTCGGTCGGATGGTCGCCCCGCAAATAATTGAACCGGAAGCGGACAGCCTCCTTCCGGCCAATCCCTCCGGGCATGCCCACCCTAACGTTCTTCTTTTAGCCAATGGTAGCCAAGGGGAGAACGATTATGGGACACTCTGAGTATGATCCCGCCTTCGCAGAGAGGCGGCCATGGAACGCGGGACGAAAGATCGGTGCGAAGCGGGCCCTCAAGCCGCAGCAGGCCAGTTTGCCGATCACGGTTGCGGGGAATGCCCCCAGCCAGCCTCGGGCCCGTTCTTTCGCCCGAGCCCGCGAGCACGAAGGCACCCAGGCTGTTCTGCCTGGTGGCCTGCCGCAAATCCGCGCAAACACGCCTCCCTCAAACGGGGTAAGGCGCATGCTCTCTTTCGGGAGATGTCAGGTTTTGGCGGGGCTTGGTTGCCCATAAACAGGTGTTGCCAGCCGCTTGGGTTGCAATAAACGCCGGGAACGCGACGCCTGTATTCGGCTGGCAACACCTTTAAGCCTCTCGCAGTTCTCCTGTTTCCGCAAGCAAAAGCCGCCTCCATTCGTGCCGCCACCCATAAGCAGGTGGTTGCAATAAACGAAGGAGGCGTCGCCGATGCGCGCTCTGGCCTTCCTCTGGGCTTTGCTTGTGCGAGCCCCCGTGCGGCTTCTCGGCCGCACCCTGTTGGCTCTTGCCGGCCTGTCCCTGGTGTTTGCCTGGGGCCTGGTGCCGGTGGTGGTTCTGATCGGTCTTGTCGTTGCTGTCGGGCTGTTGCTGCGAATCCGCCGGAACCGACGATGGGCCACCCTCCATGGCTCGGCCCGCCTTGCCACAAGGCGCGATCTCGATGTTCACGCCCTCCGCGGCCGCCGCGGTCTCATCCTCGGCCGGATCGGTCGGACGTTCCTGCGCTTCGACCGACCGGGGCATTTGTTGACCTTCGCCCCGACCCGCTCCGGCAAGGGCGCGGGCTCGATCATTCCCAACCTGCTCGATCATCCGGGATCGGTGTTTGTCATCGATCCCAAGGGCGAGAACCATGCGGCAAGTAGTGCCTACCGGGAGAGCCTCGGTCGGGTGCATGCCATCGCGCCGTTCGATCGACAGGTGGAGGCGTCCCGGTTCAATCCGGTCGACTTCATCCGGGTTGGAGAGGCGGAAGAGATCGACGACGCTACCCTCATCACCGACATGCTGGTCGTCTCCAGTGGTCCGGAGACCTTCTGGGACAGCGAAGCCAAGGCGCTGATCACCTGCCTGCTCCTCTACGTGGCTCACGCCCGCACCGGGGTGGAGCGGACGCTCAGCCACGTCTGGACGCTTCTCATGCGCGATCAGGACGGGTTCGAGGACCTTCTTGAGGAGATCCTCGCGTTTGATCATGTCGGGATCGCCGCCATGGCACGGGGCTTTTCCCAGAAGGAGATCCGCGAGCGCTCCGCCGTGATCTCTACGGCCCAGACCCATATGAAGATCTGGAAGAGCCCGCTGCTCGCCCGGGCGACCGAAGCCTCCGACTTCATAATGGAGGACCTGAAGCGGAGACCGACCAGCCTCTACCTGATCCTGCCGCCGGAGCTGCTGGAGACCTACCGTCCGTTCGTCCGTCTGTTCGTGGGGTTGGCGCTCGTGGCCACGACCCGGGCTCGCACTGCCCGGCGCGAGCCCGTCGTCTTCTTCCTCGACGAGACCGCGGCCCTTGGACGGATGGAGCCGATCGAGGCCGGCATCGGCTGGCTGGCCGGCTATGGCGCCAGCCTCTGGCTGTTCTTCCAGGATCTCGACCAGCTGATGCTGATCTACCCGCGCTGGCGCTCCATGATCGCCAATTGCGCGGTACGCCAGGCCTTCAACGTCACCGACTACGCGACCGCCGCGGAGCTCTCCAACATGCTCGGCACGCGCACCGTGATTGCCCCCAGCATCAGCCGGGCGACGGCCGGGCCGCTGTCGCTGTTGCCCAACCACTTCTCGACAAGCGAGGGGCTACAGGCGCGCAAGCTGATGACGCCGGACGAGGTCATGGCCCTGCCGACCACGCAACAGCTTCTGTTCGTACAGGCCTGCCCACCGATCCGGGCGCGCAAGATCCGCTGGTTCGCCGAGGAGCCGTTCCGGGCCCGCAAGGCGCTCGCGGAACGGCGGGCGGAAGCACGAAAGGACGACAACTAGAAAACCAGAAAGCACGAAAGGGAGAGACCACGATGGACCCGAACACCAATCCCAACACCGCCGCCACCTGGCAGCTGTTCACGATGATCGCAGTCGCGGCCGCCGTCTTCGGCGTCACCATCGGCCTGGCCACCGCCAAGCCGCCGCCGAAGCTGCCGGCCTGCAACGCCGACGAGGGCCGGCGGATCGTCCAGACGGGCTTTGCGGCCGAGAACGACGATCTCGCCGTGTTCGGGCTCTACTCGGTGCAAGAAACCTCGAGCATCGCAAACGGCACCGAGCTTCGTCGTTGCACGGCTATCGCTGTCACCGATAGGGGCGAGCGAACCCTGCACTTCGTCGTTGGCTGGATCGATCGGGCAGACAAGATCGCGTTCTGGGGCAGGTCGTCGGAACAAGACGAAAGATAGCCGCCATTCGCCTGGTGCGCCGCAGAGGCGGCATTAGCACCGCGATTGGCTCTCTACGTCGATGTGGTGCGAAGAGCGCAATACACCTGCCCGATCGCCAGCTTGCAGCGGAACCGGACCAAACCGTCCAGTCGTAGAGCATCTGCATGATGCGCATGCTGCAGCGTCCTCCAAGAATAGTGAGAGTTCACCCATTCTTGGTCACAGGACATTCGGCGTCAGACGATGGACAACATCACCCGAGTGATCGTGACGATCCGCATGTGCATCGAATTCGCCGCTTTCGCCGGCATCGTCCTTATCCTGCTCGATCTCACCGAGGTGGTCGATCTCTTTTGATCTGGCCACTGTTGTTGGCGGCTGATCGCCAGTCTATCGCGGCACCCGCGCCATGATGCGCGCGAGGAGCCCTGTCAGCTCCGACTGCCGGCTCAGGTTGAGCTTGCGGGTGATGGCCGTCAGCTGGTTGCGTGCCGTGGCATAGGCCGTTGACGACTGCTCCGCGGCCTCCCTCACAGTACTGCCTCTGTGGAGGGATTCCGCCAACCGTGCCTCGGCCGGCGTCAGCCCGAGCGCGGTGGTGAGCACATCCAATGGCGCAGGGTCCACGTCGTCCGGATCGAGGACGTAGAGAAGATAGGCTGGAAACCCTTCCTTGAACGGTTCGATGATCGGATTGAGGCGACCAACGCCGCCGGCCGGCACGAAATAGAGGATCAACGGAACCTGGGCTGGACGCGCGATGCGGACCGGACCGACAGGCAGTGAGTCCGCCATGACCTTGCCCGCCGCCGCATACAGATGGTCCGACGATCTCTTCTCCCGGGCGATCAGGGTTCCGCGCTTTGAAACCGACAGCTCGCCGCCGCCGCTGCGGAACATGGCCTCGGCCTTCGCGTTCTGGGCGATGAGCTGGTGTGCCGCATCGAACACCGCCACCGGCGTACCAACCCGATCAATGATATCATCGGTCTGTGCCACGGCGGTGCGCTGCATCAGTTCGCGGACCATGCGAAACGACCGCTGAACGTACGGTCGGACGCGATCGATGGACTGACCGAGCACCGCGCGGTCAGCTTCACTCAAGCGGTCAGGGACCGTCGCTGTAAATGCGGAAAAACAAGTGCGATCTTTGAATATGTTGAAGAAAAGTGCCGAATCCATGCGGTCGCGCGGTCGCAGGAACAAGTCGAAGAAATCTGAGGATCGCACCGCCTCTCGTGAAACATATTCCTCTGTCGAATAGAGGCGCGCTCCGGAGCTACCCAGCGAGGCAACGCTGGTCATTGGATTGAGATGCGCTACTTCGGCATATTCCTCAAACGCCCTTTCGTCTGTATTGACCGCAACGCTATCGAGAGAAAATCTGTGCGGTGTCATATCCTCAACCTGGAACATGAACCTGACATCAGGAAAATGCCCTCCAAACGCGGTCAAAGCAGATCCGTAGGCACTCGGATCGAAATGTGCTTCGTAGAGCTTCAGGATCGCTTCCAGCTCTGGCTCCGTCACAACGCTCTCCCCCAGAATGCTCCGCCCACGAAATGAGTATTTCTCTGAGGCGCGGTGTCCCGACGTTCCACGCAGATCTGAGCCGGTTGGCTGCGAACGGTCACCGCGGTACACGCGCCAAAAGGCGGGCAAGCAGGCCAGTAAGCTCTGATTGCCGATTGAGATTGAGTTTGCGGGAAATCGCGCCGAGCTGGTTGCGTGCCGTGGCATAGGCGGTCGAAGACTGCTCCGCGGCCTCCCTGACCGTGTTGCCCTCGTACAGGAGTTGGGCAAGCCGCGCCTCAGCCGGCGTCAACCCGAGCGCGGTGGTGAGCACATCCACTGGCGCCGGATCCACGTCCTCCGGATCGAGCACGTAAAGAATATAAGCAGGAAACCCGTCTGAGAACGCCCCGACAATCGGGTTGATCGAAACAGCGCCGCCGGCTGGCACAAAGTAAAGAATGAGTGGGCCCTTATCCGGTCTGGACACACGCAGTGGACCAACGGGAAGCGAATTCGTTGTCAGCTTGTTGGCGGCGGCCTGAATGAGATCGACCGTTTTCTTCTCACGGGCGACAAGCGTGCCCTGATGAGAGAGTGACAGGACACCGCCGTTTCGGAACAGCTCATCCGCTTTCGCGTTCTGAACGACCAAGCGATTCTTATCGTCGAAAACGGCGACGGGTGTGCCCACCCGATCGATGATTGAACCGGTCTGAGCCGTTGCAGTGCGCTGCATGAGTTCGCGCACCATGCGAAAAGAGCTCTGCACATGCGGGCGGATGCTCTCCATGGACGCGGCCAGGCTCGATCGATCGTCCTCGCTCAATGCGCCCGGCACCGTTGCGCTGAAGCCGCAATAGCTTTCCCAGTTGTCCAATACAATAAACCCGTAGGCCATATCCATTTCATCTTTTGATTTCATATACTCATTGAAGAATTGCGTTTTTCTAACGTCTGCCCTGGGAGCCCAGTTTTCTGTACTGAACAATTTGTCGCCAAATTTTTTGACTTCCCACTCGTCTACCAGCGGGTTTAGATGCGCCACTTGCGCGTATTCCATCATTTCGTATCGGTCTATGTTCGCGGAAACACTGGCCAGAGAGAATTCGCGGCTTTTCCAGCCCTCGATTTGCAGCATGATTCTGACATCGGGAAACATGCTGGCAAACGCAACCAGCGCCGACTGATAGGCTGCCGGATCGAAATGCGCTTCATAGAGCTTCAGGATGGCTTCCATCTCGGACTGGTTCATGCATGCCCCCCGCATGGTGATGTCCAGACAGCTCAACGGCGCTCGCGGCGCGACGGCGGTAGTCCACGCCCGCAACCTGAAGCCCGCGGATCAGCAACCGTCGGTTTTAGATATCATCCCGTAGTCCGTCCGTCACTTCCGAGCGCTCGCGCCTGAACAAGACGTGGCGGCCGCCGGCCGTTGCATTTGACCGTGACGTTGACGCTCACCGTCCCCTTTCCCGCTCTCTTTCCCTCTCCCGCTCGTTGTGCTTGCGCCATGCCCGATGGAGCTGGTCGATGCGCTCGTCGGCAAGGCGGCTCTTCTCGAACATGCGGTGATTGACGCGATCGAGGGCGCGGGCCCGCAGGCGGATCGAGCGCTGGAGGTAGCGTTTGACCAGATCACGGTCGCCAACCTGGGCCTGGAGATGGCGGTAGTTGGAGCGCACGCGCTCGGCGGCGTGGCGCGCATCGATCGCCTTCTGACGGGTGTCTTCCAGCTCGGCCTGGGCATCGCGCCAGCGGGTCCGAGCCTTTGTGAGCGCCTCCCAGCTCTTGGCGGTGATGCGGCCTGATCGGTGGGCTTTCTGCTCGCGGGTGTGGCCGCCAACCAGGCCGGGCTGCTTGCGGACCAGCTCGGCCGCATCGCCGACGCCGAGCTCTCGCTCAAGCTGGGCCCAACGTGCGTGCGCCTTTGCCGGATTGGCAAAGAGCGTCTTCATGTGATGCAGCATGCGGTCGTAGCTGACGACTTCGCGGCCGCGGTTGCGATCGAGCGCGTAGGAGCGGCTGCGCATGGTGCGCTCGGCCTGCTGGATCTGTTTCTGCGAGGTGGTGAGCGTCTCGTCGAGGAGCGCCCAGCGACGATACTCGAAGTCGGCAGCCTCGACACGGTGGAGACTGTCCAGGTCGCCGCGGTCCCGACCCGGGGTGTCGCGCGTCTCCCGCCAGTCGGAATGGCGCCGGGCGGCCTCGGAGAGTCGGTCCTCATGGGAAGTGGGTCCGCTCTGGCTGTCTGCCTCCGACCGGGTCGACCCGTCCCGTGTTCGCTCAGTCACGAGGTCCTTCGCCTCACGCGCATAGTAGTCGGCGAAGCGTTCGCCGAAGCGGTCTTCCAGCTCTTTCAGGCGGACGGTCTTGCCGAGCTGGGAGAGCTTGGCATAGGCGCGGCCGTCGGTGACGATCAGCCCCTGGCCCTTGGCGCGCAGATAAAGGCCCTGGGCCGCCAGCCGGCCGCTCAGGTTCGCCCAACTCGTCTCCTCGCGGAACGCCGGGGCGAGGCTGGTCTTGAGCTCGGCCAGCGCCTCCCGGTCGAACGGCGCCTTCGGTTCCCGGCCCTCCCGCTGGGCCGTGCGATATTCGCCATCGGGAACAGGCCCCGTCCGATCGTCGGCATGGCCACGCTCGTGCTCGCGATCCCGGCTCCGCTCCTTCAGCGCATTGAGGCCGCGCTCTTCGGCGATCTCCCGGCACAGGGTGGTGAGCCTGCGCCCGATGTTGCGCTGGCTCCAGGCCCGGCCGGTCTCGGGATGAACCCGGTTCACCAGGAAGTGGAGATGGGGATGTTCACGGTCGCCATGGGCGTAGATCAGCATCTGATAATCGTTCAGCCCGAGCTTCTCGGTGAGCTCGCCGGCAATCTCCCGCATGGAGTCGGGATCGACCCGGCCACGGCGGGCATCCTTCGGGTCGAAGGCCACAATGAAGTGGAGCGCCGGCTGGCGTACCCGCTGGGAGCGCTCGGCGGTAATCGCCATAATACGGGCTGCGTCTTCCGGATCGGTGGTCCCAAGTCCGCGCTCTTCAACCCAGAGCACGCGCTCGCCACGGGACCCCGGGCTCGACGTCTCGCCAAGGCGACCGCCGTCGTCGCGTCCGCCCGAACGTCCCGCACCGCGCTCCGACTCTCGCGCCCGCTCGGCCTCGCGATGCTTGCGGGTCTGGCCCGCCAGATAGAGGGCGGCCGCCCGGAAGCTCACCGGCTGTTGCTTGCCCACCTTGAACCGCATGACCGCTCTCCGACTCAGCGCTCGGGCGACGCTGTCGCCCAGACGCAGTCCTCCAGCGGCTTGAGGGCAGCGGCCACGGCCTCGAGCACGGCTGCCTCTTCCACCTCGGTCACCGCATGGCCGGCGTTGGTACGGTAGGCCAGCCCGTTCAGCAGGTGGCCGGCACGGTTGATCGGATCCAGCAGCTCTTCCATGGCCTCGGCCCGGTCCACCGCCCGGACGCAATCGCGCACCAGGATCACCGCCACATGGGTGCGCCATTCCAGGTAGTCGGGATCACCCAAACTCATTGCGAGCTGGCGGAAGTTCGCCCCCATGGACTGAAGCTCGTAGACCACCTGCTTCAGAGCCTGCGGAGCCGCCGACCGACCCCGGGGCCGAGCACCGGACAGCACCAGGCGCACGTAGCGACCAAGGCTCATGCCACGCTCTCGTGCGAGCGACCGCAGCCGGTCCAGCTCCGCCACCGTCATCCGCACCCGGATCTTCGCGTCGGTCTTCAGCCGCTCGAAGCGCCGCCGGTACGGCCGGCGCCGCGCGCCCGCGAGTACGCCGCGCACATAGTCGGCCACGGACGTGCCGCCGCGCGCGGCGCACTCGGCGATAAAGGCGCGCTGGGGACCCGGCAACCGCACGTCCAGGATGGCAGCCTGGCGGGCCTCCGCGGCAAGCGCCCTACGCCCCATGACGCACCTCCCGGACGCGCCTCGCGTCCTCAAGATCCGTCCCGGCTTGAGCCCCCGTCAGGGGGCGAATGCCGGACAGGTTGGCCCGTTTATGAGCCGTCACCGCCGCCAGTCTCTGGCGAGGTGATGCGAATAAATGTGGGACAACGTACATCTTGCCTCCCGCATACGTCTGATGTTTACCCTGAACCTGTTATGGTAACTCAGGGCAAAAACCGCAATGCGGGCGCGAATAGTTTATTCAATACTTAACGAATACGCTCAATGATGTCCAGCGCGTTCTACGGCGACCAACACGGGACAACAGAACGAAGGGCGGCAGGCCCGACCTCGCCGCTCATCGGATCTCCCTGCGCCGGAGTGGGAGATGCATAGAAGCTAGAACGAGGCAGTTCCATCAGTTCGCACCCCGTCTGACGGAGATTGCTACGGGTCGGTGATCGCGGATCCAGGCGCGCTTCTCTGCGATCATTCGCGCCAACGAGCCTCCCCTTTCAGAAACTCGATCTTGAGCGCCTGACTCCCCACGAGCCGTTCGAGCGCAGCAATCCGCGTCTCGTATTCAGGCAGCAGTTCTTCTTCAACCGAGTCGTCGTCGATCTCTCAGGGCTCGTATTTCTCGATCCAGATCGGGATCAGAGTCCCGCAAACATCGCATCTCTGGCTGAACTCACGCATCGACTCGCCATTGAAACAGGCCTCGATAACCTCGCACGGCCTCGCGGTACTGTTCCGGCGAGGTCTCTTCGTCATGGGGCTTTCCTTATCAGGACCCCGGCCGGGTCAACATTTCGGGGCCAAACTGTCCAGCCGCAGGGGCGCGCTCCAAGTGTGCAGACGACCTTTACGCCGCCCGCGGCCGGACTATCCCGCCGCTACCGTGGTCGAAGTTTGCACCGGCGCTCTCAAAGAGCCCTTCGGCTGGGCCAAGGCCGTGGGTTCGATGGCCCAGAAGACGCTGCGCGGCACCGAAAGGCTCGGCGCGCAGTTCACGATGACCACGGCCGCCTGTAACCTGACGAGACTGCTGAAATTGCTGGCAACATGACCAGAAGCAACAAGGGAAGGCCGGCAAAATGCGCCCTGAGCCTCGAGCTCGGAGCAGGGTCCATCCCGCCTGATCAGGGCAGCGTTCCCGGCAGCCGCGTCCTGCTAATGCTCGTGGCGAAAGAAGGCCTTGCCGTCCATCAGCAAACGAGCGGTCCGCCCGATGCGTGCATACGCAACGCTCGCTTCGGCACGATCCAACGCCGCATCGGCGGCCAGGATGCCAGAGGGATGCCCCGTCCTGACGGTGAAAGCGTCCCCGGCCACGATGCTGGGATCCACACACGAGTTGGACACGGTGCCGGGAATGCCCGTCGCAACCGTCGTCGCAATGCTCCCCGAGGCCGGATAGGCCTTCGAAAATTCGAAGCGCGCGAAGGAGCGCGAAAACAAGTCGTAGGCCTCCGCCGATACGGTGGCCCCATCCGATTGCGTGTAGTCCCGTGGTGGCGCGACAACGTAAAGTAAAGGATTGACGCTGATCTTCATCAGCTCCGACAAATCCTGGCCATCGCCGAAACCTATTTTGCGACAAGCTGCAGCGCGCGTGTTCTCTAGTCGCTGAACCAACGCCTCGTCCGCCTGCAATGCAGCGACTGGCAGGTCTGGCGCAAGGCCGACATCCTCGGCCCGCACGAAGATATGGAAATTGGCCATATCGATGAGGCTCATGTCTAGAGGTCCAAGCCCGTCGACATCGACGCGGTCGATCGGATTGCCGGTGGGCAGGACCCCCTTCCCGAACACGGCGCCGGCAAAATCAACGAAGTCCAGGTCGAGCCGAGCCGATGTGCCCGGCACGCCGCCGATGGCGTAGTCCCCGGTAACGTCGGGCGCTCCGCCACGCAGGGGCACACGGGCGATCAGCCGCCGCCCCAGGTTGACCTGGTGGATACGCACTTCCAGCGCATCTCCGTCGGGGCGGCCCATGCCCTTCAGTGCCGCATAATATGCGGCTCCGGAAGACAGATTACCGCAGTTCGAGGTCCAGTCGATCTTGGGAAGGGCCTGATTGACCTGGCCGAAGAGAAAGTCGATGTCGCAATCGTCGCGGGTGGGGGGGCCCATGACGCCGACCTTGCTGGTCAGCTTGTCCGCCCCGCCCAGCCCATCGATCTGGCGGGCATCGGGGGACCCGAAGATCTTCAGGATCACCGCATCCCTTTGCGGACCGGCCGGCGGCAAGTCTTCCCGCTCCAGATACACACCCTTGGACGAGCCGCCCCGAATGATTTTGGCGCTGACGAAATCCATGTTGAACTGCGAGTTGGCAGACACAGCGAACGGTCCTTTCCAGGTGACGGCCACAGGCTGGATCATCCCCCGCCCGTTGGAATGAGGCCCTTCCGCCGCGACGGAAGGGCCCATGGATCAGTGGATGAGGCCGGCTTTGGTGAGCTGCACCTCGGCGAGCGACATCAGTCGGCCGACGAAGGCCTCGTATTCCTCGGGGCCCATGTCGCTGTTCTGCACACCAGCCGCCTTCGCATAGGTCTGATAGGACTCAGACTGCATTGCCTTGTGGAAGGCGTTTGCAATCTTCTGCTGCAGTTCGAGCGGCATGCCCTTCGGGCCGTAGATGCCGCGGATTTGCTGCCAGCTGGTGTCGGCTTCAATGCCCTGTTCGGCCCAGGTCTGCATCTCGGGCAAGGTCGTCAGACGCTCGTCTGCCAGTACGCCCAGACCCTTCAGGCGCCCGGCATTGAACAGATCGACCACCGGTCCCAAGCTATTGATGCCGACATCGACATGACCGCCCAGCACGGCCGCCGAAATGTCGGGCGAGGATTCGAAGGCGACCCAATTGAAGGTCACGCCGGTCGCCTCTTCAAGCATGGCGATGGTGATGTTTGGAAAGGACCCGACAGGTCCGAAGCCGCCTATATTGACCTCGCCCTCCTTCTCCTTGGCGAGTTCGATGAGATCGGACAGGTCGTTTAAGGGCGAGTCTTTGCGCACGAAGAGTATCGAGGAATCGATCTGCGCCAAGGCGATCCACGAGAAGTCATCCGGCGAGAAAGTGCCGCGCAGGTTGGTCAGCATGTTGGTGAAATGGGTGACCGTATTGGCGCCCAGCGTCAGCCCATCCGGCTCGGCTGCGCGGATCCTGCTCATCTGGGTTGCGCCCCCGCCGCCGGGGGCATTCACGACAATCAAGGACTGACCGATTTCCGGCTCCAACGCCGCGGCCAGGGTGCGGGCGAACACGTCGGTGCCCCCGCCGGGCTTGGTATGGAGGATCAGTTCGACCGGACCCTCCGGCTGCCATTCGTCCTGAGCCGCTGCCGCGCCGGCGGCGATGAGGGCGACGGCCACCCCGCATGTCAGGTTGCGGGCCATATGCCTGATGTTCTGTGTCAGCGTCACGACAGTCACTCCTTTGGTTGGTTTGAGTGTTGCGCTGGCCGATCCGCAAGCGGATCGATGCTGCGCTCCGGTTCTCTCTGGGGACTTTCGGCGGATTATTGCTGAGACACTTCGCGCGGTGCGGCCTTATCGCGGTGCCGGAGGCGCGACAGCACGGGCACGCAGAGGATCAGGGCCGCGAGGGCGAGCAGGGTCATGGTGATCGGCGAGTTGTAGAAGATGGCCATGTCGCCCTTGGCGGTGATCAGGGCGCGTCGGAAATTGGTCTCCATCATCTCGCCCAGAACCAGGCCGAGGATGATTGGTGCCAGCGGCACCGACATCTTGCGCAGGAGGTATCCGAGGATACCGAAGACCGTCATCACGACGACAGGAAACATCGTGGTTTCGGAGGCATAGGCACCGACGAAACAGATGCTGGTGACGATGGCGGCGATCGCGGGATTTGGGATCTCGGCGACCCGGGCCCAGAGCCGCGCCCCGGCTAGGCCGATCAGGATCATCACCGGCACGCCGAGCCAAAGCGACACGAACAGCGTGTAGGGGATCTCGGGCGTGTTGGTGAACAGCAGCGGGCCCGGCATGATCCCATGCACCATGAATGCGCCGATCAGCACGGCGGCGGTCGCCGACCCCGGAATGCCCAGAGCCAGTAACGGTGCAAGAGCCCCAGCGACGGCAGCGTTGTTCGCGGCCTCCGAGGAGGCGACGCCCTCGAGCGCCCCGTGCCCGTAGGCTTCGGGCGTCTTCGAAAGACGCTTGGAAACACTGTATGACAGAAACGACGCAATGGCGGGTCCGGCGCCCGGAATGACGCCGATCGCGTAGCCGATGACTGAGCTCCGCAGCACCGCGCCCTTGAACGGCATCATCGCCTTGGCCGGCAGGGACATCAGGCCGGTGCCGCGTACGCTCTCTGCCTTTTGGGCGATGCCTTGCTCGACCATGACCAGGACTTCGGACAAGGCGTAGAGCCCCAGCAGGACGGGGACGAGAGGCAGACCTTCGAACAATTCGAAATGGCCGGCGGTAAACCGCGGAACGCCGGTCTGAACGTCCAGACCGATAGTGGCCAGGATCAGGCCGATGCCCATGGCGAGCGTCGCTTTCAAGGCAGAGCCACCGGCCAGGCCGGCCACGAGACTGAGACCCAGCAATGCGAGAGCGAAATACTCTCCGGGGCCGACTTTCAAAGCCAGTTCGGACAGCGGAACCGCGGTCAGCACCAAGAACGTCGAGGCGACAAAGATGCCAGCGCCCGAGGCGACGATGGAAACGCTCAATGCCTCTCCGGCGCGCCCCTTTTTCGTGAGAGCATAGCCGTCCCAGGAGGTTGCGACCGCCGCCGGCGTGCCGGGCGAGTTGATGAGGATGGCAGAGATCGCTCCGCCATATTCGGCCGCCGCGTAGAGCGCGACCAGCCCTACGATCGAGACGACCGGGTCCATACCGTAGGTGAACGGGATCAATAGCGCGATGCCGAGGGTGGGACCGAGCCCCGGAATTGCGCCGATGATGTAGCCGAACGTGGCGCCGAACAGCAGGGCCAGCCATGCCATGGGATCGGCAAATGCGGAGGCGCCCAAAAGCAGATTTTCAAGCATGACGCACTCTCAGGGCAAATTGACGGAGAGTCCGAGCACGAACACGCCATAGATGAAGCTTGTGATCGCCACCGGAACACCGATCAAGTGAAGCAGGCGGCGCTCTCCGCACGCCAGCATGGCTATGATCGACAGGGCCAAGACGCTGATCGGCGCGCCAAGTTTCTCAAATCCGCAGGCGCCCGCGACGAAAAGGCAGACCGTGGCCAATACACTCAGCGGCCGCTTGATTGCCACGGACCGACCCGAAGCGCCGGCGAAGACCCGGTAAGCGGCCAGGGCGATGATGCTGATCAGGGTCAGCCCGGTGGCCCATGCCAGGATGAGAGGAAAGGCGGCCGGGCCAGGATCGATTTTGTTCAGCGGCACGGCGATCCCGTCCGCCGTGAGGTAATACCATACCCACCCGGCAGCGATGCAGGCACCAAAGGCAAGATCGAGTACGGGCGCAGGCACGCGCACCCCTGACGCGCCGGCAGGCGCGCTGCGGTCCTCGGGGTTCATAGACTTCCTCCCACCACCGGCAGAATGAGCAGTGCCGATGCCGCAGCAAGACTGCACTTTTCGCTAATTAAAGGCAATACGGATGGTCCGTCAATAGCCTTAGAAATTTTAGCAGAGATCCGAATAGTCTCTTAATATACTGAAGTAACTTGTCTATTTCAGAAAACTCGAATCGAGTCGGGAGCCAAGCGCAATCCCGCTTCGAATTTCACCCTTCAAAAATTGCTCATATCCTTGGTAAAGTGCAATCTGAAAATCGATTTTCGGCGAGCGCTGGGTGGAGGAGGGGCTGACCATGGATGAGACCGCAGCGAAACCGATCAAGGGTTCCGCCCCACAGGCTGCGCCGCGCCGGCGCTTTGTGACCTCGCGTGTTCCGGACCGCGAACACCGCACTTAGGAGTGCCGCCCCATGCTGGATCAGTCCAGTGAGACCTCAGTTGCCGTCAGCGAGCGAAAGAAGCCCGCGACGGCGCGGAGATTGCGTTCGATCTACGCGTTGCAGGACTTCGAGAAACAGGCTCGCCAGCTGCTGCCAAGGTCAATCTTCGGCTACGTGGGCGGGGGCGTCGAGACGGATTGGAGCCTGAACGAGAACAGGCGCGCATTTCAGGATTTCGCGTTTCAGCCGCGGATCCTACGCGATGTATCAGACCGCTCCCTGGAGACTACGCTATTCGGCGAAAGGCTGGCGGCGCCAATAGGCATTGCGCCCATGGGTTTCTGTGCCCTCGCCGCATTCGACGGGGATGTCGTGCTGGCGCGCGCCGCCCGTGCGGAAGGCGGGTTCGCCATCTGTTCGGCCTCTTCACTCACCCCGCTGGAGCGCGTCGCGCAAGAAGGTCGGTCGAAATGGTTCCAAGCCTACGTGCCGGGTGACCAGGGGCGGATAGAAGCACTGATTGAACGGGTCGCGGCTGCCGGTTACGACCGACTGGTGATCACCGGCGACGTACCTGTATCGGGCAACCGCGAAAATAACGCTCGCAACGGCTTCGATGCGCCGTTTCGCATGACCCCGCAGCTGATCTGGCAGGGCGTGACCCATCCGCGCTGGACCCTCGGCACCTTGGGACGCGAATTTCTACACCGCGGAATGCCGCATTTCGAGAATATGGAAGCAGTTCAGGGCCCGCCGCTGTTCGCGTCCAACGTGACGCGCTCCCGCATTGCGCGCGACAAGCTTAGTTGGCGTGACATCTCCTTCATCCGCGCGAACTGGCAGGGCAAACTCCTGGTGAAGGGCATCCTGCATCCTGACGACGCCTTGCGTGCCATGGACTGCGGCTGCGATGGCATCGTAGTTTCGAACCATGGCGGGCGGCAATTGGATGGCGCGATCTCCCCGCTGCGCGCCCTCCCCCAGATTCGCAGGACAGCGCCCGATCTTCCCCTGCTCTTCGACGGCGGCGTTCGGCGCGGTACCGATATCGCGAAGGCCTACATGCTGGGCGCTGACTGCGTTCTGGCCGGTCGGCCGTTTCTCTACGCGGCCGCGACGCACGGCGAAGCCGGGGTGCGCCACGCGATGACGCTACTGCTGAAAGAGCTCTCGACCACAATGGCTCTGCTGGGCGTATCCTCGATGGAGGAGCTTCGCAGCGAACCGCTGCAATCGGCCTATCCTTCAAGCCCACCCTCGACGGGCAGCTAGGACCGCCACGTCGGCACCGCCTCGAAGAGAGGCCCGAGGAGATTGCTTTTACGGGCGCGGCCGTGCCGCGTCTTGCGAGACGATGCGTCAGGTTGCCAGGTCCAGGCGGCAGAGCCGTCGAGGCGCCATGTCTGTTCACCGCTCAGACGATCAGATAGCCTAATCTACAATGCGCCTGCCGGACGGGTATCGGTGCGCTTGCCTCCCCCGATTTCCGGAACCGCAATGGGTCGCGGCAGGGTTACGATGGAATAGTCTATGGCCGAAATCTCGCGGAAACGGCGCTCTTCGGACAAGTCCAACCTCAACGTTCAATTGGTGGACCGAATCAGCCGGCATCTTCAGGAAGGACACTTCGAACCGGGCGACCATTTGTCCACGCAGTCGCTGGCCGACCAGTTCGGCACCTCGCGCACGCCCATTCAGAAAGCCCTGGGGATACTTGCCAAGAAGGACGTGATCCGTCGCGTCGCCAATCGCGGGTATTTCGTCACCGAGAACATCTCCAGCCCCGAGGCACTGAAGGACATCGGGCCGGATCAGACCACTCAGGTATACTTCCAGATTGCCAACGACGTGATGGACCGAAACCTGCCTGAGATCGTGTCGGAATCGTCCTTGCGCGACCGCTACGGCCTGTCTCAGGTGGCCACACGCAACCTACTGGCCCGTATTCAACAGGAAGGGTGGATCGAACGTCGCCCCGGTTACGGCTGGCAATTCAACGAGATGCTGACCACGCCCGATGCCCTGGCACAGAGCTACCGGCTGCGCCTTGCGCTGGAGCCGGCCGGACTGCTCGAGCCGAAATTCCAGATCGATACCGAGGAACTCGACAAGCTGGAGGACGCGGAGCGCAATTTCCTGGGTGGCGGCATCGAAACGGCGTCGGGCGAGCAACTCTACGAGCGCGGGTCCCGGTTCCATGAAACCCTGTTGGCCGCCAGCGGGAACCAGTACATGCTGGACACGCTCAAGCGCATGAACAAGATCCGCCGCCTTATCGTCTATCGCACGATGATCGACCGGGAGCGGTACTATGGCCAGTCTCGCGATCACATCGAGATCATCGCCCTGATCCGCCGCGGCGAAATGGAAGCGGCTTCAGCTTACATGCGGTATCATCTGTTTAAGACAAAGATAAACTACGAAGCGTTGGGCGATTTGATATCGGCAAAGATCTAGGATTACTTTATGTTTTTTCGGCGGGTCACTTTTGAGGATACTCACGAGGCTTCTTCGGTAATTCATGGAGGCCCGCTTTCGGCGGGGTCGGCCAGAATCCCAGGACCGCCGCCGCAGCCAAGTCTCCCAGCCGTTCGACAAGCAATTCTAAACGCGCTGGCACAGCCAAGCAGATCTTCGGCGGTCGATGCAATAAGAGATCTGCTAGCGGTTTTGGACTCTCGATCACAGCTCTTGTCATTCAACAGATGAGCGGTTCGTATCACCTGGAAAACCTCAGGGAGACGGCCTCGATGTTAGCATCACCGGCTGACGTGGCCAATTTGAGAACCAAGGACTGTCTGCTTTGGCAGGCGCGACACGAAGTGCGTCGAATGCTCCCCATTCCGGAGCGCAAGCATGGACGGCAGCTTCACCCCAAGCACAATTCCACAACCTCACGCGACCACCTGTTCGGTGGCCGCCTCCGCCTCTCCCGACGCGTCGTCCTCCTCCCCGAGACCGTGCAGGAACTGCACGGCCTGTTGGGCTTTGGAGGCTGCGGTGAAGATGGCGCGGGTGTCGTTCTTGAGGACCTTGAGCCAAGTGGCGACGTAGGCCGCGTGATCAGGACGGGGATCCAGGCTGATGTCGAGGTCTGCGCAGAGGAAGGCGGCTCCGAGTTCGGCGACGAGCTCCTCGGCGGCATAGGCTTCGCTGCCGAAGCGGGTCTTGAGGATCCGGTCCAGACGGTGGGGGACACCGCTCCAGTGAACCAGCTCGTGACAGAGGGTGGAGTAGTAGGCCTCGCCGGGCGTGCTGGTCGGGCTGCCGCGGAAGGCCTCCTTCGGCGGCATCTGGATGTGATCGCTCGCGGGCCGGTAGAAGTGGCCTGCTCCCCGGCAAGTGGCCACTGTTGTGAGTTAGATTTCGGCTCCAACATTGGAGCTGAGAATGCCGAAGAAGCGCTATTCCCCTGAA
>NZ_JBRJGW010000034.1:0-29058 GCF_053628695.1 Amorphus sp. MBR-141 | reverse complement strand
CTCGGGCAGCTCGTCCAGACCATCGAACCCGACGAATGCCAGAACTATCTCACCAACGCTGGATACGCTTCCGTCAAAACATGAAACGCTCTAGACACCTGTAGCCGGGGCCGAAACGCGAAAAGCCCGGCCGCCGGAAGCGGCCAGGCTCTGGAGAGATCGCGGTGTCCGCGTGGGAGCGAGGAGGGCCGAAGCCCTACTGAACCTCGGCCGGGAGCGCGGCGCGGGCCTTGTCGAGGATCGCCTTGAAGGCCTCCGGCTCGCTGTAGGCGAGATGGGCCAGAACCTTGCGGTCGATCTCGATGCCGGCCTTGTTGAGCCCGTCGATCAGCCGGCCGTAGGTCAGGCCGTGCTCGCGCGAGGCAGCGTTGATGCGCTGGATCCAGAGCGAGCGGAACTCCCGCTTGCGAACCTTGCGGTCGCGGTAAGCGTACTGGGCGGCCTTCTCGACCGCGGCGCGCGCCGTGCGGATCGTGTTCTTGCGCCGGCCGTAATAGCCTTTGGCGGCCTTCAGGACCTTTTTGTGCCGGGCGTGGGCAACCACGCCACGCTTAACGCGTGCCATCGTTCGATCTCCAAATGTCGTCGGACCGGAGCCGGGGCGTCGATGCGCCCGCGGACAAGGTGCCGATCCGTGTCGTCTAACGTCTCAACCATCCGTCGCCACCAGGCGGCGGTGAATCACCAGTCGCAGTTCAGCCGTAGGGCATGAACTTCTTGACGACCTTCGCATCCTGATCGGAGAGCACCGTGGTGCCGCGCGCGTTGCGGATGAACTTCTTCGTCCGCTTGATCATGCCATGGCGCTTGCCGGCCTGCGCAACCTTCACCCGACCGGTAGCGGTGAGCTTGAAGCGCTTCTTGGCGCCCGACTTGGTCTTCAGCTTGGGCATCTTCAGTGACCCTTGAGTTCAGCGGTTCAAAACAGGTCTGGGAGCGTCCCAGGAATCTCGTGACTGCACGCGCCGGCCGGATCGTTCGGCATCCGCCGGCTCGTGCGCTGGCCCGGACCGACGGTTGGCCATCCCCCTGCCGAACGCTCGGGCAGCGGATGGACGGCACCGAAATCCAGGCCGATGTATCCTCCGAACGCGGACAGTGCGACGGCCGGTTCGTCCAGGATCCGCAAGCGGAGCTTGCGTCGAGCGCACCCTTGCGTCGGGCACGCTGATGCCGAGCGCTGACGTGCCCTCCGTTCCGCGGACGATCGAGGTCCCGTGGAAGGCGGGCATTCTGCCGTCGCGCTCAGGCGAGGATCCCGGTGCGGGCCGGTCCGCCCGTTCGGAAGCCGCACGATATAGCCGCGCCCGCGATGGAATGCAAGGAAGGCCAACGCAGGAATCGGGCGGCATTTCCAGGAATCTGCCGCGCATCGTCGCGTGCGGCGCTGCGATGCGCGCTTGCGCTTCTTGTACGCGTCATATTGAGCGCATGCACGCGGAGACGTACGCTGATAGCGCAATCGTTATGAGGCCTGTGCGCTCCGTGCTGCCGAACGCCATCAAGCTGCGCCATCTCCAGTGCTTCGTCGAGGTCGCGCGCGAGCGGAGCGTGACCAGGGCCGCGCATAATCTTGCGACCGTGCAGCCCGCGTTGTCGCGCACGCTGCGCGAGCTCGAGGAGGAGGTTGGCAAGAAGCTCTTCGAGCGCACCCGCGACGGACTGATTCTCACCGAAGCCGGCGAGACGCTCTACCGCTATGCCTTCGGCGGCATGCAGCAGGTGTCGGAGGGCCTCGCCCGTGCGGCCGGCGAGGGACCGGGCGAGGTCATCGCGATCGGCGTTCTGCCGAACGTGAGCAGGCGGGTGCTGCCGGAAAGCGTGGCGGTCTTCAAGGGCCAGCACCCCGACACCGTCGTCCGCATCGTGACCGGCACGAACATCGATCTGCTCACCAAGCTGCAGGCGGGTCGGCTCGACTTCGTGCTGGGGCGGATGTCGGATCCCGACACGATGAAGGGGCTGACGTTCGAGCACCTGTTCTACGAATCGATCGTCTTCAGTGCCCGTTCCGGCCATCCGCTCGGCGCTGCCAGCGTCGTCTCCCTGGCCGATGTCGACGGCTTCCCGGTCATCATCCCGTTGCCGGAGACGATCATCCGCTCCGAGCTCGACCGGTTCATGGTGTCGAACGGCTTCCCCGAATTCTCCAACGTCATCGAGACGGTCTCGTTCGAGTTCGCGCGGCCGTACCTCCTGGCGAGCGACGCCGTGGCCGCGCTGCCGCGCGGCGCGGTGCGTCCGGAGCTCGAGAGCGGGCAGCTGGTCGAACTCGCGGTGCCCTGCGACGACCTGAAGGGCCCGGTGGGGCTGACCTTCCTGCCCGGTCACCCGCTCGGCTCGCGCACCGAGCGGCTGCTGGGCATCATCCGCGACGGTGCCCTGCTCCGGGGAATGATATAGCGAAATCGCTATATCTTCTGCAGCATCGTCATTTTACTGGCCGGCCGGCGGCTCCTAGTCTTTCCCAAACACGCGCTCAAGAACGAGAGGGAGAGAGACATGCAGAAATTGGTTCGGACGGCCCTGGTCGCGGCCTGCGTCGCGGCCGTTTCGCCGGCGCTGGCGGAGACTTACAGCATCGAGGGCGCCGGCGCCGCGTCGCTCACGGGCATCGTCCCGCAGACGCTGGCGCAGTACACCGCCAAGGAAGGCGTCGACCTTCAGGTGGTGCTCGGCCAGACGCTGACGAAATCGGCGCTGAAGACCGCCGCCAAGCAGCTCGACCTCGCCGTCGTGCCGCCGCCGGCCTTCGCAGCGATGAAGAAGGGCGTCGGTCCCTACGCCGGACAGGCCGAGCAGGCGAAGAAGCTGTCGGAGAACGTCCGCGTCCTGTTCGGGTTTCCCGGCGGCACCTTCCACACCATCGTCTGGGCCGACAGCGGCATCGACGGCTGGGACGGCATCAAGGGCAAGCGCGTCTACATCGGCCCGCCGGCGGGCGCCGCCGGCCCGCAGATCGTCAACATGATCAAGGTCGCCTCGGGCTACGAGGAGGGCAAGGACTTCGAGGGCATCAAGGCGCCCTGGGGAGCGGCCCAGCAGTCCTTCCAGGACGGCCAGTTCGACGTCTACATCGCCGCTGCCGCCGTCGGTCAGCAGTCCCTTAACGAGCTGAGCCTGCAGCGCGAGATCCGCATTCTCGGCGTGCCGAAGGACGTCGTCGCCTCCGACGCGTGGGCGACCTATCTCGAGAACTACGCCGTCGACACCGCGGACATTCCGGCCGGGACCTATTCCGGGCAGGCCAACGGCACCGACGATCTGCAGACCGCCGTCACCACCATGATGGTGGCGACCAACACCGACCTGCCGGACGAGGCCGCCTACAAGATAACCAAGGCCTACTGGGAGAATCTCGACGAGATGAAGGCCGGCAACGCGCTGCTGCGGTCGATCGACCCGTCGCGCCCGTTCGCCGGGGTGAATGCGCCGCTGCATCCCGGGGCGCTTCGCTACTACCGCGAGGCGGGCATCGAGGTGCCGCAGCGGCTGGTCGCCGAATAGGCGCGCGCTTCAGCGAGGCCGCGCTCCACGCGCGGCCTTTCCTCCCGACATCGGACCGGAGAGACGGATGACCGCATCGCGCGTTTCGGCGGCCAGGTGGGCGTTCGACGCCGCGCTTGTCGGGGCCGGGCTGTTCATCGCCCTCATCGGCATGGCCAACGTGCTCCCGAGCTACGGCGTGCTGCCGCGCATCGGACCGTTCCCCGTCGAATGGTTCCGCCCGCTGTTCTTCTTCGCCTGCATCGCCGGCGTGGTGATTGCCCATCTGGGCCGCCGGTACCGGGACGGACGTGCCGGCGTGCCGGAGTTCCTGTTTTACGCCGCCCTGCTGGGCGCGACCGCCTGGGTCTCCTACGAGTATTTCGTGCTCGGCAGGATCATGGCCGACTCGGTGGTGTTCTTCACGACGCGCGAGGCGGTGATCGCCACCGTCGCGGCCGCGGTGGCGCTGTGGATCTGCCTCATCGTCTGGGGCGGGCCGATCGCCGCCCTGGGCCTGGTGGCGTTCGCCTATCTGGCGACCGGACAGTACTGGCCGGGCTTCCTGCAGACCGTGCCGGCCAACATCGCCGAGCTGGTGGCCCAGAACATCTGGTTCGATTCCGACCAGGGCATCCTCGGATCGATCATGGGCATCGTGCTGTCGACGGTGCTGCCCTTCATCATCCTCGGCGCCATCCTGGAAGGCTGCGGCGCCGGCCAGTCGATGATCCGCATCTCGTTCTCGCTGATGCGTAAGTTCCGCGGCGGCCCGGCCTATGCGGCGATCGCTGCCTCGGCGCTGTTCGGCACGGTCTCCGGCAGCGCCGTCGCCAACGTCGTGGGCACCGGGGTCGTCACCATCCCGATGATCCGCAAGCGCGGCTTCCATCCGAACTTCGCCGGCGCCGTCGAGGCGGCGGCCTCGACCGGCGGGCAGATCCTGCCGCCGATCATGGGGGCTGCCGCCCTCGTCATGGCCGACTATGTGGGCGTCAGCTATCTCACCGTCGTCATCGCCGTGCTCGTGCCGGCCATCGCCTACTACGCCAGCCTGTGTCTCTCGGTCTATTTCGAGGCGAACCGGGCCGGCGTCGAGGCCGGCGAAGAAGAGGAGATAACGGTCGAAGGCCAGGACTGGCTGAATCTGATCCTCGTGTTCGCCCCGATCGCGATGATCGTCTGGCTGCTGGTCAGCGGCCTTTCGCCCGCCGGCGCCTCGATTGCCGCGATCTTCCTGCTGATCCCGCTCAGCTTCATCAACCCGGAGATCCGGCGCAGGCCGTGGCGGCTGCTCGGTGCGCTCAGCAACGGCGGCATCACCGTCGCCCAGCTGGTGGCGGCGATCGCGGTGGTCGGCATCGTCGTCTCCACCCTATCGGCGACCGGCATCCCGACGAAGTTCGCGGTGCTGCTGGCGGGCGCCAGCGAGACGTCGCTGCTGGCGGCGCTGCTCATCGCGGCGGCCGGCTGCATCGTGCTCGGCATGGGCATGCCGACGCTGCCGGCCTACATCGCCATCGTCGCGATCATGGGTCCGACGCTGCAGCGGTTCGGGCTGGAGCCGCTGACGGTCCACATGTTCGTCTTCTTCTTCGGGGTGGCGTCGGTGATCACCCCGCCGGTGGCGATCGCGGCCTATGCGGCGGCCGCGATCTCGGGGGGCAAGCCGATCGCTACCGCGATCGAGAGTTCCCGCATCGGCGCGATGATCTTCATCATCCCGTTCGCCTTCGCCTTCAATCCGATCCTGCTGGTGGTCGATGCGGCCGGGGCGAACTTCGCAGTCCTGCCTTTCCTGGCGGCCATCGGGCGGCTGGTGCTTGCGCTCTATCTCTGCTCGAGCGGCCTTGGCGGCTTCGACCGGGCCCGGCTCGGGATGATCGATCGCGCGGCGCGCCTCGCGTCGGCCTTCCTTCTGTTTGCGCCCCATCCCTACTGGAATCTTGTCGGGCTCGTCGTCGGCCTTGCCGTCGTCGCCCGACATCTCTGGCTCGTCCGAGCCCGTCCCCGAGAGGAAAAGTCCGATCCCATGCAGCAGGCCGAGGTCTCGTGATGTCCGAAATCAAGAACATCCTCTTCATCATGTTCGATCAGCTGCGCTTCGACTATCTGGGCTGCGCCGGCCACCCGCATCTGAAGACGCCGCACATCGACCGGTTTGCCGAGAAGGCGGTCCGGTTCACCCGCACCTACGTGCAGTCGCCGATCTGCGGCTCGTCGCGGATGAGCTTCTACACGGGCCGGTACGTCCACAGCCACGGCGCCCAGCGCAACAACTTCCCCCTCAAGGTGGGCGAGCAGACGCTGGGCGATCACCTGCGTGCCAACGGCATGGATGCCTGGCTCGTCGGCAAGACCCACATGCAGGCCGACGCGAAGGGCCTGGAGCGGCTGGGCATCGCGCCGGATTCGGTGATCGGGGCGCGGCTCTCCGAATGCGGGTTCGACGTCGTGGTGCGCGACGACGGGCTGTGGGGGGAGGGGCCGGACGGCTTCTACGACACCCGCCGCTCGCCCTACAACGAGTACCTGAAGGACAAGGGCTATCCGTCCGGGAATCCGTGGAACGTCTTCGCCAACGCCGGCGTCGATGCGGACGGCGACATCGCGTCCGGCTGGCTGATGCAGAATGCCGACAGGCCGGCCAACGTGCGCGAGGAGGATTCCGAGACCCCCTGGCTCACCTCCGAGTGCATCCGCTTCCTGGAGGAGCGCAGGGACGACGACCGACCGTGGCTCTGCCACCTCTCCTACATCAAGCCGCACTGGCCCTACATCGTGCCGGCACCCTACCACGACATGTACGGCCCGGAGCATGTGCCCGCCGTGGTCAGGGACGCCCGCGAGAAGGTCGATCCGCACCCGGTCTATGGCGCCTATCTCGACACGCTGATCGCCAGGAGCTTCTCGCGCGACGAGGTGCGCGAGAAGGTGATCCCGGCCTACATGGGCCTGATCGCCCAGTGCGACGACCAGATGGGCCGGCTGTTCGCCTATCTGGAGGAGAGCGGGCGGATGGAGGACACGATGATCGTCCTCACCTCCGACCACGGCGACTATCTGGGCGACCACTGGCTCGGCGAGAAGAACTTCTTCCACGAGTGCGCGGTGAAGATCCCGATGATCGTCTACGATCCGACGGCGGCCGCCGACGCCACCCGCGGCACCACGTCCGACGCGCTCGTCGAGGCGATCGACCTCGCCGCCACCTTCGTCGAGGCGACCGGCGCGGAGGTGCCCAGCCACGTGATCGAGGGACGGTCGCTGCTGCCGATCCTGCACGGTGCGACGCCGGACGACTGGCGCGAGGCGGTCATCTGCGAGTTCGACTATTCGACGACGCCGATGGCGGCGAAGCTCGGCGTCGCCCACGAGGATGCGCGGCTCTTCATGGTGTTCGACGGGCGCTACAAGCTCGTGCATGCCGAGGGCGGCTTCCGGCCGATGCTGTTCGACCTGAAGACCGATCCGAACGAATTCACCGACCTCGGAACGAGCCAGGATCATCGGCCGGTCATCGACGGCCTGTATGAACGGCTCGGCGCGTGGGCCCGGCGGCTGTCGCAACGCACCGCCCTGTCCGATCGCGAGGTCGATGCGATGGCCGGCAAGACCACGCGCCGCGGCGTGCTGCTCGGCGTCTACGACGGCTCGGAGGTTCCCGACGACCTGCTGGCGCCGCTGCGTGGTCAGGCTCCGGCAAGCTACATCGGCGACTGATCCCGCCGGGCGACCCGCCGATCACACGTGCAAAGTGGAGGTGGCGGATCGAAGGTGAATTGACGTCAACGAGGGAGTGGCCGAAACGTAGGCGTGCGGGCGCGCCCTTCAGCACGCAGGCGCCTGGAGCCCTTTCCGGCCGGGTGAACCCACCTGACCGGTCGGAAATGGCTTCGCCCCAAAATAACGTGAGCCTTTTCCGGTCAGGCTAACCATTTGACTGGTAGGAGATGGCTTCAGATCCGTCTTTGTCGGGCACTTCCTTTTCGTTCAGGTCGGCCGATCTGAGGGGAAATGTTCCGGAAGCTTTAGAGGTCGAACAATGTCCCGTTTCGCAGTCGCATCTGCCATTTTCCTGAGCGCCGCGCTGGTCGGCACGAGTGCCTGGGCGCTTGATCCGGGTCCGGGCGTGGGGCGTGCCGGTCCCGGCGTCCGTCCCGGTCTCGGCGCCCCGGGTGCGGGCGCTCCTGGCGTTGGCGTCCGGCCGGGTGTCGGCGTCGGTGCCCCCGGCGTCGGGGTCGCCCCCGGCACGCCGGTGACGCGCTCGATCGCCCGCCTGCCCGCCGGCTGCGCCAACGCGCGCTATCGGGGCTACGACGCCTTCCACTGCGGTGGCGTCTATTACCGGCCGGTGGTTCAGAACAACACCACCGTCTACGTCATCATCGACTGATCCGCTTGAGCGCATCCCGTCCGGATCGGTCCGGTCCGGACGGGAGATGCGCGCTTACTCCTTTGGCAGGCGAAAGGCGACGAGGGCGTCGCCGAGCCGCTTGCGCAACAGCGAACTGCCCCCCGCCGCGATCACCAGATACTGCCGGCCGTCCCGCTCGGAGACGAAGGTCATCGGCGTGGCGGCGCCATCGAACGGGATCTCGTGTTCCCAGACGATCTCGCCAGTCCAGGCGTTGAAGGCACGAATCTTCGAATCCATCGTCGCGGCGATGAAGACCAGCCCGGTTGCGGTTGCGATCGGGCCGCCGATGTTCGGGCTGCCCCATTTTTCGGGGCCGGTCAGGCCGAGCGCCAGCGGCACCTCGCCCAGCGGCACCTGCCACCGGGTCGCGCCGGTGTCGATGTCGATGGCCGTCAGCTGGCCCCATGGCGGCGCGTTGCAGGGGATGCCGAGCGGCGACAGCAGCACGCCCCGGCGCATCATGTAGGGGGCGCCTTTCTGGCGGCCGAGCTCGCCGCTGCCCGCCGGATCGTCGGCCGCCGGGATCAGCCGCACCCACTGCACGAGATTCATCACGTTCCCGATCACCAGCCGGCGGACCGGGTCGAAGGCGACGCCGCCCCAGTTCGAGCCGCCGCCGTAGAACGGCATTTGCACAGAGCCGCGCACGCTCGGCGGTGTGAACAGGCCGTCGGCGCGGTAGCGCTCGGCCTCCTGCCGGCACCACTCCCGGTCGATGGGGGTGATCCCCCAGGCGTCGCGCGGGGCGAAGCCCTGCGTCGCGATCGGCTTCGGCAGCACCGGCACCGGCTGGGTCGGCGAGGTGTGTTCGCCGGGAACGTCGGTCTGCGGCACCGCCTGTTCGCGGGTCTCGAAGCGGAAGGCGCCGCTGTCGCGGTCGAGCACGAACAGCTGTCCGGTCTTGGTGGCCTGGACGACCGCCGGATAGCGGGTGCCGTCGTCGATCTGGTCGGCAACCACCGGCTGGGCGGGAAGGTCGGTGTCGAACAGGTCGTGGTGGGTGAGCTGGCGCACCCACAGTTCCGATCCGGAGCGGGCGTCGAGGGCGGCGACGGCGTTGGTCGCCTCCAGGTTCGGCGACCGGTCGCCGCCCCAGTAGTCCGGGCTCGGAGAGGTGGTCGGCACGAATAGCGTCGCCGTCTCCGGATCGAGCGACATCGGCGCCCAGGCGTTGGCGGCGCCGGATTTTGCCCGGTACCGGTCCGGGATCGGGTTCCACGCCCATTTCTCGGCACCCGTGCGCACGTCGAACGCGCGCACCACGCCGTCCGGCATGTCGACGGTCTGGTTGTCGCCGATGGCGGTGCCGACGATCGCCAGATCCTCGAAGATCACCGGCGGCGAGGTGACGTTGACGACGCCGGTCCCGAGCCGCGGATAGTCGTCGTTCAGGTCGATCACGCCGCCGGTCCCGAAATCGGTGCAGAGCGTGCCGGTGGCGGCGTCGAGGGCCAGAAGTCGTCCGTCCAGCACCGGCGCGATGATGCGCCGCGCGCAGGGTTCGCCGACCCCGCCGCCGCCGTCCCAGTAGCTGACGCCGCGGCAGATCAGCGAATGCTGCTGGTCGTAGTCGCGCGGCAGCGGTGGATCTGGCTCGAACGACCACAGCTGCCGCCCGGTCTCCGCCTCCACCGCAATGACGCGGTTGTAGGGCGTGCAGACGTAGAGCCGCCCGTCGGCGTAGATCGGGTTGGCCTCGAAGGTGGTGGCGCGGGTGCCGTCGCCGCCGTCGGAGAAGTCGCCGGTGCGGAACGTCCAGGCGACCTCCAGGCGGTCCACGTTGTCGGGGGTGATCTGGGTCGCGGCCGAATACTGGCCGCCCCCGGGTGCGCCTCCGTAGGTCGACCAGCCCTGGGCGCGGGCTGGCGTGGCGGCCAGCAGCACCGGGAGCAGGAGCGCGCCGACGAGCGGCCATGCGGAAAGGTGCCGGCGGGCGGTCACCGGAACCGGTCCCGTCGTGCGCGCCGGACGGCGGAGGCGGCCGCGAGCGCCGCCACGAAACCGATGAAGGCCGTGCCGGTCGCCAGCACTGCCGCCATCACGGCCGGCCCCATCGCCACGTTGTCGAAGACGCCGTAGACCATCATGGTCGTCACCGCCACGCCGAACACGAACCAGATCAGAAAGCCGAGAGCGCAGACGATGAGCATCGTCGGTCTCCTCTGCCGGTCGCTTGTGGTCCGCCCATCGTTCCGCCCCCGCCTGGTCGTGTTTCGTCCGGCCTGATCGCCCATCATGACAGGGCCGGCGGCGATCCTGTCAACGTCGCAAGGCGCGGCGCCGTCTCAGGCGCCCGCTTTCGGGGCCCCATCCGTGTGTCCGGACGCCCATCGGCTGCTGGCGCGCCCGGCGGGCGTCAGCAGGCCGCAGAAGAACAGATCCAGGGCCTTCTCGAAGGCGGCGCGCGGCGTCAGCCCGGTACGGACCAGGACGTCCGGATCGTGCACGCCCTTGATCACCTGCAGCCAGTATTCGACCAGAAAGACGACGTCGACGTCGGCCCGGACCATGCCCTCCTCGATGCCGAGGGCGAGAATCCGGCCGAACACGATCGGGATGTTGTGCTCCTTCAGCCGGTCGATCTCCCGGCGGATGGTCGGCGCGTGGCGCTCGAGGTCATCGAGGAAGTCGGGACCCATGACGCCGAAATGCTCCGCGATGAGGAGCAGGACCGCCTCGAACTTGGCGGGAAACGGCAACGGGCTTGCGAAGACCTCGCCGGCCTGGCGGCGGATCGTGGCGCCGGTCGCCGCCACGATGGCGGCGGCGAGGGCTTCCTTGGACGGAAAGTGGACATAGAGCGTCTTCTTGCTCATGCCGAGCGCGAAGGCGAGCTGGTCCATGGTGAAGCCGCTGTAGCGCCCCTTGATCAGCATGTCGCGGGCCGTCGCCAGGATCCGGCCAGCCGGGCCGTCGTCCAGGTCGATCGGAGGAAGAGAGGCGGGTTCGATATCGATGGTTCGGCTGCTCCCTGGCGGGCCCTGTCGCCCGCGCCGATGTCACAAGGTCACAGAAATCCGGACGAAGGTGCCGGGCGCGCCGCGGCCGCAAGATGCGGCAGCGTCTCCCGGTCCGTGTCCCAAGGCGTTTCCAGGCGAAGTCGACATCGGGCCGCCGCCCGGAAACGCCGCAAGGGAACGCTAGCTCGCCGCGGGCCGGATGACGGCGTCGACGTAGGCGCCGAGTGCAGACAGTTCGTCGGGTGTTCCGCGCGCGGCGATCACCTGATCGGGTCGCACCAGCACCCACTCGGCCCTGTCGACGCGGTAGCGCTTGCGGGCTGCGCTTCCCGGATCGTGTTCGTCGTCGAGGACGACGATGGTCAGCGCCTCCTCGACGCCGGCGACGACGCGGGACACATCGATCGGCGCGCCGGGCCTCGGAAACAGCAGCAGCGCATGGCCGGTTCCGCTGAGAAGCGGCCAGAGGGCGCGCTTGCCGCCCGTCGCGTCGATGAAGTCGTTGTCGAGGGCGCGGGTGCCGACGTCGGTGCGGCGGGGCCGGCGCGGCGGCGCGCCGAGCGCGACCAGCGGGCCCTCCCTGTAGACGATCGCCGTTTCCGACAGCTCCATCTGAAGCTTCTTCTGGGCGGCGGGAAGATGGCCGATCAGCGTCGCCGCGACGTCGCGGGCGACTGTCGCGAAACGGCTCGGCGCGAACGCCGCGTGCAGCTTCTGGGCGGCGCCGGCGACGACGTCGTGGGCGACCGGCCGGCGTTCCGGCTCGTAGCTGTCCAGCAGGATCTGCGCATTGCCGCGCCCGGTCAGGACGTGGCCGAGCTTCCAGCCGAGGTTGAAGCCGTCCTGGATGCCGGTGTTCATGCCCTGGCCGCCGGCCGGGCTGTGGATGTGGGCGGCGTCGCCGGCGAGGAAGATGCGGCCGACGCGGTATTTCGCGGCGAGGCGCTCGTTGGTGCGGAAATGGGAGAGCCAGCTCGGATCGCTGAGGCGGGTGCCGGGCGGGCCGTGGCGGTCCATGTGCCCCTGCAGTTCCTCAACGGTCGGCGTCGAATCGTCCGACGGGTCCTGGCGGGCGGCGAAGATCCGCCAGACCTCGGCGCCGAACGGAAACAGCGCGACCGTGCTGCCGCCGTGCCACCAGATGTAGATGCTGCTGCGGTCGAGGTCGCTGCCGTCGGATCCGCCGCCTTTGATCTTCACGTCGCCGAGGATGAACATCTGCGGCTCGGTGTAGCCCTCGAACTCGATCTTCAGCGATTCGCGGACGAAGCTGCGGGCGCCGTCGCACCCGGCGAGATAGGCGGCGCGTACCACCTCCTCGCTGCCGTCGGGGCGCTTCAGGGTGGCCGTCACGCCCTCGCTGTCCTGGTCGAGGCCGACCAGCTCGACGCCGCGCTCGATGGACGTGCCGAGGGTCTCCAGATGGTCCGTGAGGATTTCCTCGGTGACCGATTGCGGCAGCAGCAGCGGATACGGGTAGGGGCTGTCGATCCCTTCGCCGACGGACAGGGTAGCAAGCTTGCGGGCTCCGTCTCCGGCGATCAGCGCCTTCAGCCGCGTCCCCGACGCGAGGAACGTGTCGACGACGCCCATGCCGGACAGCACCTCCAGGCTCGCGCTCCAGACCGCCAGCGCCTTCGACACCTCGGCCGGGGCGGCGTTTCTGTCGATGATCCGAACGTCGATGCCATAGCGGCGCAGCATGATGGCCAGCGTGAGGCCCGTCGGTCCGGCGCCGATGACGAGCACCGGCACGTTCATTCCATTTGTCATCCGTCTCTCCCCCCAGCCTGCGCGAGGCTGCTTGCGTGTCGTTGCGCGCGTCCTGGCGGCAAGGCCAGAACGGACCTGTGGCATCCCGGTACGCGGCACAAAGGCGGACAGAGGCGAGGCAGGCCGGGGCATCGAGCCGTTCGGCTGCCTCGGCGATCCGGCAAGGGTCGACCGGGCACCGGGCGCTCGCAATCGGCGGCGACCGGACGGTGGTGTCCTTTGGAAACGCAAGAAACCATATCAGTTTCCAACGTTTCCGCAAGCAGCATTTGCCGTCGCCGTGGCGACCGCGCCGCGGCGGCTATTCCCCCGTCGCCTGCGCCGCGATCCCCGCGAACACCGCGTCGAGTTCCTTCGCCAGCGCCGCAAGGTCGGCGCCGCCTTCGTCGGCGTAGGCGGCGAACACGAAGCTCGGGGTCTTGTAGGAGAGCGTCGCCGTGCCGTCGGCGTTCTCCGTCAGGTAGAGGCGGATCGGCGCCTCGATGCCGGCTGCAACGCTCGCCGCCAGCATCCGGCGGGCATAGTCGTTGCGGTAGACGCCGATCACCCGGTTGCCGGGAATGGTGATGCCCTGGCCCCTGGCCCCGTCCGATGCGCTCGCCTGGGTGACGAGGCCCATCTTGGCGTCGGTCACGGCGGTGCGGGTGCGCTCGACCAGCTCGGCGAAGGAATGGTCGGTGTCGATCACCACCCAGCCCTCCCGCGGCGCGACGGCGGCCGCAGCCTGTGCTACCGGGGCCATCACGGTGGCCAGCAGCAGCGTGCAGGCGAGGGCGACGGTTCGGATCATGGGTTGGTCCTTTCGGGTGCGGCGACGGCAACGGGGCCGTGACGGGGTCCTGAGGAGTGCGCAACGGGCGGATCGATGCCGAGCCCGGCGCGGGCGTAGGTGCCGGCGGTGGAGCCGAGGAAGCCGAAGACGAGCCAGCCCCAGCCGTGCAGGCTGCCGGAGACGATGCCGCCGACCAGTCCGCCGATGTTGCAGCCAAAGGCGAGACGGGCGCCGTAGCCCATCATCAGCCCGCCCGCGAGCGCGGTGGCGATGTCGCGCGGGCCGATCCTGAGGGTCGGGGCGAACCGCCCGGCCAGGCCCGCCGCCAGCATCGCGCCGGCGATGATCGCGAAGTCCATCACCGAGGTGGCGTCGGCGAACACCGAGCGCTCCACCGCCCCCATCTGGCCCGACCAGTAAGGCCAGGTCTCGATCGGGACGCCGAGCGCGTGGGCGATCTTGCCGCCCCACAGCGTGAAGCCCGAGGTGATGCCCCAGGGCCGCCCGAGCACGACGAACGTCGCGATGCCGACGCCGGCGAGCACCAGCGCCCCCACCGTGGTCGACCACGGGCCGCCGAGCACGAAGCCCATGCGCCGCGGAACGTGCACCGGGCCGGCCCGTTCGCGGACGAGGGTCATGGCAGCGATCGCTGTCAGCACGCCGGCGGTTGCCAGGAACGCCGGCAGCGGTCCCCACAGCGTCACCAGGCTCAGTGCGGGCAGCGCCGGCAGCGCGTGCCATGCTTCCAGATGCGCGGTGGCCAGGAAGGAACCGGCGACGAAGGCCGCCAGCGTGACGACCATCCGCGTCGAGCCGCCGCCGACGGCAAACAGCGTGCCGGACCCGCAGCCGGCGCCGAACTGCATGCCGAGGCCGAACAGGAAGGCGCCGAGCGCCGTGGCGATGCCGAACGGGAAGACGTAGCCCGAGGCCGGCATGCCGATCGCGGCGCCGTGAGCGAGCAGCGGAAACGACACCGCGGCGGTGGCGACGATCAGCAGCGCCTGGGCGCGGATGCCCTCGCCGCGCCGCTCGCGGACGACGGCGCGCCACGACGAGGTGAACCCGAAGGCTGCGTGATAGAGCGCCACCCCGGCCACCCCGCCGATGGCGGCAGCCGCGGCCAGCCGCCATCCGCCCGCGAGCGCGCCGGCCACTGCGATGGCGGCAAGCGCGGCCAGGGCGGTCGCGATCACCGGCGCGTGGGTGCGGGGAAGCGGGCTTGCCAGGGACATTCTCGGGCCTCGGAGCGGGCGCCGCCATGGTCCGCAGCATCGGACCGGCTTTCCGCCACTATAGGGCGCGCTGCGCGCCCGGCTCGCTCAACACCGCGTGACGCGGGCGCGCGGCCGTCGCCGGACCGGGCGCGTGGCGGGCTACCTGCGGCTCGGCCTACCTGCGGCTCGAGAGGGCGGCACCGATGGCGGTGCCGCAGCCGATGCCAATGGCAAGTCCGATGGCCAGATCTCCGATGGCGCCCCCGAGGGCCGTCCCGATTCCGGCTCCGACCGCGATCCCGAGCCCCATGTTCGATCCCTGCGTGCACATGTCTGCTCTTCCGATCCGTCCTTCTCCACCGCTACGCCGTCGCGCCGCATATCGTCCCGTGCAGAGCCGTCGGTCGCAGCCTATCAGGTCGGCGGCACTGCAGGAAGGCGGCGATCTTGGCCTCGATCACCGGGGCACGCCGCCGGAGCAATCGTGCGGGACCGGCCGGCCGCTTCCGGCGGTTGGCACGGCGCCCTGCGGCGCCATTTTGGGTTGCGCTCCAACGGCGTTTTCCTCCGCAGCGTTCTGGACACCGCGGAAACTTCCCGCGTTGCTGAAAGCCGGGCGTGGGGGCGGTCGCCAAGCGCCATTTGCGGCGAGGGGTTGCAGCTGCTATTGTATTTCGAACAATATGTTCAAATACGAACCGGAGGCGAAGCGATGAATTTCACCAGGCGCAGTTTCATGCAGTCGGCGGTTGGCGGCGCCGCGCTTCTGTCGTTCCCGTTCGGCGCGCGCGCGGCGACGACGTTCAACTTCATCACCCCGTTCTCGTTCTCCCTGTCCTTCGCTCCGGTGCTCTATGCGGCGGCTGCCGGCTACTACGAGGCCGAAGGGCTGGAGATGAATGTCCAGTCCGGCAAGGGCGCGGCGCTTGCCGCCCAGATGACCATCGCCAAGCAGATGGACTCCGGCCGCACCGGCGGCACCAACTACATCGTCTCGCGGGTCAACAACGACGCGCCGCTGACGTCGATCGCCACCATCGCGCAGTTGTCGCCCTTCTTCCTGATCTCCTCGAGTGCCGATCCGGTGAAGACCGTGGTCGACGTGACGGGCCGCACCGTGGGCATGGCGAGCCTCGGCGGCTCGATGGAGGCGACCCTCGACCTGATGCTCTCCGACGCCGATATCTCGCCGGACACCGTGAACAAGGTGAAGGTCGCCGATTCCGCCGCCTCCTATGCCCTGATCGAGGCGGGCCGGGCCGGCGCCTTCATCGGCAACACCTCCTCGATGGTCACCGCCAGCTCGGTGCGTGACGACGTCGTGGCGGTCCCGATGGACGACGGCATGCCCGGCCAAGTCTATGTGGCACGCCCCGACGAAATCGAGGCCAACCCCGACAAATTCGTGGCCTTCCTGAAGGCCACCCACAAGTCGGCGCTGGAAATCGTCGAGGCGGACGACCTCGCGCCGATCCTGAAGACGATCGGCGACAAGTTCGAGGTGAACGGGCTGTCGAACATGGAAACGGCGCAGAAGGATCTGCGCGCCAACTCCGAGAACTGGGCGGCGAAGGGCAACGACAACATCCTGCGCAACGTGCCCTCGGTCTGGGAGCATGCGGCCGCGACGCTGTTCAAGACCGGCCTGATCGACAAGGAGGTTGCCGCGACCGACCTCTACACCAACGAGCTGCTCGACCAGGCCCTGAAGGGATGATCGACGACGACGTGGCCGACATCCGCCTGCAGGGTGTCGGCAAGACCTTCGGCGAAGGCGAGGGGGCGGTCCAGGCGATCGGGAACGCCACCCTCGACATGCCGCGCGGCGACTTCGTCTCGCTGCTCGGGCCCTCGGGCTGCGGCAAGACCACGCTTTTGCGCATCATCGCCGGGCTTGAGAGCCCGAGCGAAGGCGAGGTCGTCGTGCGTGGTCTTCCGGTGTGGACCGGCGGACGACGTTCGGCGGAGGCGACCAGGCCGGTCGCGATGATGTTTCAGGAAGCGCGCCTGTTTCCCTGGTTCACCGTCGCCGAAAACGTGGCGCTGCCGCTGCGCCTGCAGGGCGTCGGCAAGGCCGAGCGCACCGAGCGCGCGCATGTGCTCTGCGAAACCGTCGGCCTCGGCGGGTTCGAGGGCGTGCGGCCTTCCGCGCTGTCTGGCGGCATGCGTCAGCGCGCCTCGCTCGCCCGGGCGCTGGTCACCCAGCCCCAGGTGCTGCTCCTCGACGAGCCGTTCGGCGCGCTCGACGCCATGACCCGCGACACCCTCAATCTGGAGCTGATGTCGGTCTGCGCGAAGGCGCAGGTGACGACCATCCTCGTCACCCACTCCATCAACGAGGCGGCGTTCCTGTCCGACCGCGTCGTGGTGCTCGCCGCCCGCCCGGCCCGCATCACCGAGGTGGTCGATATCCCGTTCGCGCGTCCGCGCACGCTCGACCTGCAGCAGACGCCAGAGTTCCAGGACATGCTCAAGCACCTGCGCTCCGGCCTGACGGGGGCCCACTGATGCGCAACGAACGCTTTCTCCGCATCGCCCTGCCGACCGCGACCGTCGTCGCATTCCTGGTTCTCTGGACGCTCTACGTGCGGATGGCGGACGTCTCGGCGTTCATCCTTCCGACGCCGCTTGAAATCGTCACGGCGTTCGTCGCCCTGGTGGCCGACGCGAAGGTCTGGCACCACGCCTGGGTGACCGTCATCGAAGCCGTGTCGGGGTTCGTCATCGCGGTCACCCTCGGCATCGTCCTCGGCCTGGCGCTGGCGCGCCTGCGCATGCTGGAGTGGGCGGTGAAGCCCTTCATCGTGTGCTTCCAGCTGATCCCGAAGATCGCGCTGGCCCCGCTGTTCATCCTGTGGTTCGGCTTCGGCCTGGAATCGAAGATCGTGATCGCGGCGGCGCTGTCCTTCTTCCCCGTCTTTTCCAACGCCCTCATTGCCTTCCGCTCCATCGAGCCGGGTGATCTGGACGTGTTCACCATGCTGCAGGCGCGGCCGGCCCAGCGGTTCCTGTTCCTGGACCTGCCGACCGCCTTGCCGGTCATCCTCGCCGGTTGCGAGGTGGCCGTGGTGATGTCGATGATCGGGGCCATCGTCGGCGAGTTCATCGGCGGCAACGAGGGTCTTGGCTATCTGGCCGTCGCCATGCTGCAGGAACTCCGGGTGCCGGATCTCTTCGCGGTGATCGTGCTGCTCACCCTGATCGGACTGTCGCTCTACACCGTCATCTCCAGCCTGCGCGGCTGGCTGACGCCGTGGCACGCTTCGGTCGCCAAGCCGGGATAGTCTTCTGCGGCCATCCGCTCGGAAACGGCCCTACAGGTGGCGCTCGAGCAGCTTGTGCACCCTGCGGCGTTCCCACGGCGACGAGATCTGCTGCGTCTCCACGGTGGCGGGGTAGATGCAGTCGCCCTCGGGGGCGGGGTCGAAGCGGAACGTGCGCTTGGCGCCGATCGAGAGCGCGTCCGAGCTGTGTGAGGCGACCACGATCAGTTCGAACGACTTGAAGACATCGGCGGGATGGTCGTCCCGGTTCGGCAGGTCGGTCGTCTGGCGGGTGCGCCGCACGAGGTGGCCGAGGGTGCCGATGTCCATGTAGTCGCCCTGGCACAGCGGCCCCTGGTTGGTGGCTGACGGGCCGCTCGGCTGGTCTCCGCTGCTTTCCAGACCCTCCACGTCGGTCACCGCCATCATCCAGCTGCGCTCCTCGGTCTTCAGGACCGCGAGGATGCTCTGCAGATAGATGGGCTCCTGGCTCATGTTGCTGACCAGGCAATGGGCATTCAGGCCGACGCCGGCGCCGCGGTTGATCAGGATGCGCGGCCTGCGCTGGCGCAGATAGGCCATCAGGATCAGGTGCAGGTAGACGAACCACACCGCCAGCATCGCGAGGTTGATGAAGACGTTGAGGGTCGCGCTCTCGGTTTCGATCCAGTTCAGCATGGCGCGTCGTTCGCTCCCGGCCAGAGCGTTTCCAGGCGAAGTGGATACCGGTTCGCCGTCCGGAAACGCGGCAAGACACCAGAGCGTTTCCAGGCGAAGTGGGTACCGGTTCGCCGTCCGGAAACGCGACAGAACGAGGCTTGGAGCGGGCCGGTCGGCCTCTTGAAACCGGAACCGCTCCAGGCCTGAGAGCGACGTAACGCGATGTGCGCGCAATGGTTCGCGGGCCGGCGAGGGCGGAATGGCGCCTATTCGGGCCGGATGACGGCCGTCACCAGCACCAGGGCGATGCCGACGAGGACGAGCTTCCAGGCGTCGGCGCGCTTGCGGAACCCGGGAACCCCGAACGGGCGGATCGCCTGGGCGATCATCGCCAGCACGATCAGCAAGGTGACGATCTTCGTCATGAGGCGGCCCGCCGGAGCGGGGCGGCCGGCGCGTCGAAGCGTCCCGTGGGCACGGCGCAACTGCGGATTGCGTCGGCGGGTGCAAGCGGACACCATGGGGCGGCGATCCCCGATCTCCGTTCCGTCTTCCCGGGAGCTTCCATGCTGTTCGACACCTCGCTTGCTGAGACCGATCCGTTGCGCCAGCGTCTGCGCGCGGACATCCGCGCCGACGAGACGCAGATGGCCCGCCGGCTGATCGATGCCGCGACCCTGCCGGCGGATCAGGTCGACCGCATCTCCGAGCAGGCCCGCGCGCTGGTGCGCGGCGTGCGCTCGGGGCGAGTCGGCCGCGGCGGCATCGATGCCTTCATGCACGAATACGAGCTGTCCTCAAAGGAGGGCGTCGTCCTCATGTGCCTGGCGGAGGCGATGCTGCGGGTGCCGGACGCCCACACGCTGGACCGGCTGATCGAGGACAAGATCGGCACGGCGGAGTGGGAGAACCACCTCGGCAAGTCGGACTCCTTCTTCGTCAACGCCTCCACCTGGGGGCTGATGCTGACCGGCCGGGTCGCCCGGCTGGACGACAACGAGGGCCGCGATGCGCGCGCCGTCCTCGGGCGGCTGATCCACCGCGCCGGCGAGCCGGTGATCCGCCGCGCGGTGCGCGAGGCGATGCGCATCCTTGGCCGGCAGTTCGTCATGGGCCGCACCATCAAGGAGGCCCTGTCGAACGCCCGCGACGCGGAGGAGGACGGCTACCGCCACTCCTACGACATGCTCGGCGAGGCGGCGCGGACGATGGCCGACGCCGACCGCTACTTCGATTCCTACGCCGGCGCGATCCGCGCCATCGGCAAGGCCGGCAAGGGCCGGTCCGGGCCCGAGGCGCCGGGCATCTCCGTCAAGCTGTCGGCCCTGCACCCGCGCTACGAGTTCGCCAAGCGCCACCGGGTGATGACCGAGCTGGTGCCGCGGCTGGCCGAGCTTGCCCTGATGGCCAAGGAGGCCGGCATCGGCTTCACCGTCGACGCCGAGGAGGCCGACCGCCTCGACCTCTCCCTCGACGTCTTCGAGGCGGTGGCGCTGGATCCGCGGCTTGCCGGCTGGGACGGCTACGGGCTCGCCATCCAGGCCTACCAGAAGCGCTGCCTGGCGCTGATCGACTGGCTGGAGGGACTGGCCGGGCGGGCGCAGCGCCGGCTTTGCGTGCGGCTGGTGAAGGGTGCCTACTGGGACAGCGAGATCAAGTGGGCCCAGGAACGCGGCCTCGACGGCTATCCCGTCTTCACCCGCAAGGTGCTGACCGACGTCTCCTACATCGCCTGCGCCCGGAAGCTGCTGGCCGCCGAGACCGCCTTCTACCCCCAGTTCGCCACCCACAACGCCCACACCGTGGCCACCATCCTGGAGCTTGCCGGCAATCGCCGCGACTACGAGTTCCAGCGGCTGCACGGCATGGGCGGCGCGCTCTACGAGCAGATCGTCGGCCCGGAGGCGATGGACCGGCCGTGCCGCATCTACGCCCCCGTCGGCACCCACGAGGACCTGCTCGCCTACCTCGTGCGCCGGCTCCTGGAGAACGGCGCCAACTCGTCGTTCGTCAACCGCATCCAGGACGAGAAGCTGCCGATCGACGCCATCGTCGCCGACCCGATCGCCCAGGCGCGCGGGCTGGTCTCCTTCCCCAACCCCAACATCCCGCTGCCCGGCAACCTCTACGGCGACGCGCGGCGCAACTCCGCCGGCCTCGACCTCACCGATCCGGCGGCCCTGGCGCCGGTGGCCGAGGCGATGGAGGCCCATGCCGCCACCCAGTGGCACGGCCGGCCGTGCGTCGGCGGCGTGCTGGAGGAGGGCGAGGCGCGCCAGGTGGTCGACCCCGCCAACCACAGCCGGGTGATCGGAACGGTGGTCGACGCGACCCCGGAGCTCGCCGAGCGCGCCCTGGAGCGCGCGCACCGCGCATTCCCCGGCTGGGACGCGACGCCGGCCGACGCGCGCGCCGCCATCCTCGAGACGGCCGCCGACCTCTACGAGGCGCACCTGGCCGAGCTGTGCGCGGTGTGCGTGCGCGAGGCCGGCAAGACGATGGCCGACGCGGTGGCCGAGGTGCGCGAGGCGGTGGACTTCCTGCGCTACTACGCCCACCGCGCGCGGCTCGATTTCGCCGAGCCGGAGGCGATGCCCGGACCCACCGGCGAACGCGACGAGTACTGGCTCGCCGGCCGCGGCGTGTTCCTGTGCATCTCGCCTTGGAACTTCCCGCTGGCGATCTTCACCGGCCAGGTGGCGGCGGCGCTCGCCGCCGGCAACGCCGTGCTCGCCAAGCCGGCCGAGCAGACGCCGCTGGTGGCGGCCCGCGCCGTGGAGCTGCTGCACGAGGCCGGCGTCCCCGGCGACGTGCTGCACCTGCTGCCGGGCGACGGCGCGGCGATCGGCGGGGCGCTGCTGCCCGACCCCCGCGTCTCCGGCGTCGCCTTCACCGGCTCGGTGGAGACCGCCCACATCATCAACCGGGCACTCGCCGCCCGCGACGGCGCCATCGTGCCGCTGATCGCCGAGACCGGCGGCCAGAACGCCATGATCGTCGATTCCACCGCGCTGCCCGAGCAGGTGGTGGTCGACCTCTGCGCCTCCGCCTTCCAGTCGGCCGGCCAGCGCTGCTCGGCCGCCCGGGTGCTGTTCGTCCAGGAGGACGTGGCCGAGCGGACCCTCGCCATGCTGAAAGGCGCCATGGCCGAGCTCGCCGTCGGCGACCCGTCGGATCTCGCCACCGACGTCGGCCCGGTCATCGACGGGGAGGCCAAGGACGGCCTGGAGGCCCACATCGCCCGCATGGAGGCCGAGGCGAAGCTGATCGCCCGCGCCCCCGCCACGCCGGCCATGGAGGCCGGCACCTTCGTCGCCCCGGTCGCCTTCGAGATCGCCTCGCTGGACGTGCTGAAAAAGGAAGTCTTCGGCCCGGTCCTGCACGTGATCCGCTACAAGGCCGAGCGGCTCGACCAGGTGATGGACGCCATCACCGCCACCGGCTTCGGCCTCACCATGGGGCTGCACACCCGCATCGACACCACGGTGGAGTGGCTGCGCCGGCGCTCGGCCGCCGGCAACCTCTACGTCAACCGCAACATGATCGGCGCCGTCGTCGGCGTGCAGCCGTTCGGCGGCGAGGGGCTGTCGGGCACCGGCCCGAAGGCCGGCGGGCCGCGCTACCTCGCCCGCTTCGCGGTGGAGCGGGTGATCTCCATCAACACCACGGCGGCGGGCGGGAATGCCTCGCTGATGAGCGTCGGCGACGATCTGCCGGGGTAGATCGTCTCGCCCTCACGCGGGTCGCTGCGCGTACCGCGTCGCGGGGCGCCTCAGCGCGCCACGATTTCCGGCCCCATGAGGGCGTTCGGGATCGCCGTGGACAGGAACGGCGCGTAGGTGACGATGATCAGGAACAGGAAGAGCACGGCGACGAACGGGGCCGCGGCCCTGACCACCTGGACCAGGCTCATCCCCGTGATGCCGGAGGTCACGAACAGGTTCAGCCCGATCGGCGGGGTGATCATGCCGATCTCCATGTTCACCACCATGATGATGCCGAGATGGATCGGGTCGATGCCCAGCTCCATGGCGATCGGGAACACCACCGGTGCGACGATGAGGAGCAGGCCCGACGGCTCCATGAACTGGCCGCCGATCAGAAGCAGGATGTTTATGGCGATCAGGAAGGTGAACCAGTTGAAGCCGTAGCTCAGCAGAAGCTCGGTGATCGCATCGGGAATGCGCTCCGACGTCAGGGTATGGGCGAACAGGAGCGCGTTGACGATGATGAACATCAGCATCACCGTTGTCTTCGAAGCATCGACCATCACCTTGCGCGTGTCCTGATGGACCAGCGCCGGGAAGAAGCCGAGGCCGATGGCCTTCAGGTTGCGCCCCCAGATCGAAAGCCCCCGGACGAGCGAGCCCGGCACGGCCGCGATCCCGCCTTCGCCGCGCCAGAGCGGGTAGGCGGTCAGGATCAGGACGACGCCCGCGAGGCCCACCACGGCGCGAATGCCGATCGTCGTCTCTCCGGCCTCGCCCATGGCGAAGAAGGAGAGAATGAGCCACACGAACAGGAAACCCACCGCGTAGACCATGGCCTTGAATCCGATGCGCTCGCGTCGGTCGCGGTGTGGCAGGATCCACGGGACGCCCTTCAGCGGGCCCATGTCGCGGTAGACGAAGAGGGCAATGAAGGCGGAGTAGACGGCGGCGACCGCGGCGGCCTCGGTGGGAGTGAACACGCCTCCATAGATGCCGCCGAGGATGATGACGATGAGGAAGACGCCCCATCCGGCCTCCTTGCCGCCCTCGATGATCTCGTGAAAGCCCTTCCATTCCTCCGCCGGCAGGTTGCGCCAGCGCGCAACGATGTAGATGGCGATCATCAGCATCAGTCCGGCGACGAGGCCGGGCAGAATCCCCGCCAGGAACATGCGCCCGACGGAGACGTTTACGGCGGCGGCGTAGACCACCATCACGATCGACGGCGGGATCAGGATGCCGAGCGTGCCGGCGTTTGCGATCACGCCGGCGGCGAACTCCTTCGAGTAGCCGACCTGGCGCATCCCGGCGATGGCGATCGTGCCGATCGCAACGACCGTGGCCGGCGACGAGCCGGACAGGGCGGCAAACAGCATGCAGGCCAGCACCGAAGCCATCGCCAGGCCGCCCCGCAAATGGCCGATGGTGGCGATCGCCAGGCGGATGATGCGGCGCGCGACCCCGCCGGTCGACATGAAGGCCGACGCCAGGATGAAGAAGGGGATGGCGAGCAGCGTGTAGTTCTGGCTGGCGGTGAAGAGCTGCAGCGCCACCGAACTCATCGAATCGTTGGAGTGGAGCGCGATGGTCAGAACCGACGCCAGCCCGAGCGAGATCGCCACAGGCACGCCCAGGAACAGGAGCGCGAAGAGAACGATGAAGAGGAAGAGCGTTTCCATGGCCGGCTCAGTTCTCGACCGCGTTGCGGTTTTCCGCGACGAGGTCTTCCGCCTCGTGCCCGGCGACGATCAGCTCGCGCCGGCCCTGGGCGATCTGCACCATGGCCTGGAGCGAGCGGAACGCGAGCAGCGCCAGCCCGACCGGCAGCATCAGATAGGCGACCCAGCGCTGGACGCGGTCCTGCAGCCCGAAGGCCTCCTGCATCCAGAGCGGATAGCGCAGCTCGTCGAGGCCGGTGCCGCGATCGAACATGAAGGTCCAGTAGCCGATGGCGCCGCTCTGGCGCCAGTTGGTCGAGACGTCGGCGCCGAGCCACGCGAGCCAGCCGGAATACAGCAGCAGCATCGCGTAGACGAAGGTCGCGAACGCGCCGAACAGCGCGGCGGCCTTGAACAGGGGGCGGGGAAAGCTCCGGATGATGGCGTCGACCCCGAGGTGGATACCGGTCTTCACGCCATAGGACATGCCGAACAGGATCAGCCAGGCAAACAGGATGCGCGTGGCCTCCAGGGCGCCCTGCCAGCCGGAGTTGAAGCCGTAGCGGGCGATCACCTGGACGAAGGAAATCAAGGTGATCGCCGCCATCAGGATGGCGATGACGTTCTCCTCGAAGCGGTCGACGGAAACGGGGAACCTTCGTTCGGCCAGGAACAGAACGACCACGATCACCAGCAGCGTGATCGTCATGCCCATCAGTTCCATCGGGTGTCTCCCCAGCTTCCCCGGTGCGATGTGAAGGTCGCGGCCGGCCCGATCGGACGGGCCGGCCGCTGAAGCGAATCTGCCGCCTGTCTAGTTGGTCGCGCTGTAGGACGCCGCCGTCTCGATGACGTCGGCGCCGATGTCACCTTCGAACTGCTGCCAAACCGGCTTCATCACCGAGACCCAGGCTTCACGCTGCTCCGGCGAGAGCTCGCGGATGGTCGACTTGGCGTCGACGATCGACTGGCGGCAGCCGGTCTCCTGCTCGGCGACCTGCTGGTTGGCCTGCTTCAGCGTGTCGGTCAGGATCTGGAGGAACTGGCTGCGCGTCTCGTCGTCCAGCGAGTCCAGGAACTCCTGGCTGGTGATCACGCCGTAGGCCAGCAGCTGGTGGTTGGTCTCGGTGATGCCGTCCTGCACCTCGAAGAACTTCTGGGTGTAGATGTTGCACCAGGAGTTCTCCTGTCCGTCGACGACGCCGGTCTGCAGCGCGCCGTAGACCTCCTTGAATGCGAGCTTCTGGGCGGAGGCGTGCAGCGCCTCGATCATGGCGACGGCGACGTCGGAGGTCTGCACGCGGAACTTCAGGCCGGAGGCGTCCTCGGGCTTGATCAGCGGCTTGTTGGCGGAGAATTGCTTGAGCCCCGACGCGATGTAGCCGAGCCCGACATAGCCCTCGTCCTCGAGCGAGGCGAGCAGGCCGCGGGCGTCCTCCGAGGCCATGTAGGCGTTGGCCGCGTCGATGGAGGAGAACAGGAACGGCAGGTCGAACAGGCGGAGCTTCTTGGTGTAGGCCTCGAACTTGGACAGCGACGGCGCCGCGAGCTGGACGTCGCCGAGCAGCATGGCCTCCATGACTTTGTCGTCGTCGTAGAGGGTGGAGTTCGGGAACACCTCCATGCAGGCCTTGCCCTCCATCTGCTCGTTGATGTTCTTGGCGAGCAGGCGGGCGGCGTCGCCCTTCGGATGGCCGCTGTCGGCCACCACGTGGCTGAACTTGATGACGGTCTCGCCGCTGTCGCAGCCGGCCGGATCGGCATGGGCCGCACCGAACGAAAGCGCGAGCGCCACGACGGAGGCGGATGCAGCCAGGATCGTCTTCTTCATGAGTGTCTCTCCCTCTGTCTGACGGCCGGCGTGCGGACCGTCCGGTGATGGCATTCGGCCGGCCAGCCGGCCGGCGCGTCGACATCGATTTTGGGACCGTTGGCCGCTGGCGCGTCCGCAGAGCTTCATCGTCTCTTTTGCCGGCGTCGCGGCGCGATGTCTCCCGCCATCGCGATGGTCGAGTGTGCGCGAGGGACGGTCCGGTGGCAACCAGAGATAAGGGGGCGCCGCGGAGCCTTGTTTCCGCTCGCGCGAGCGCCTTTGGGGCCGCGTTGTTTCCATCCTCCGCTCAGCCCCGAACGAGATCCAGAAGGCTGGCGCCGGGCGTCCAGTGGGCGGCGCGCCAGCCGGCCTTGCGGGCGCCGTCGACGTTGGCCGGCGTGTCGTCGACCAAGAGCAGCGCCGGCCCGGGGCAGCCGGCCTGGCGGGCGGCGGCGTCGTAGAAGGCGCGGTCGGGCTTGCGGGCGCCGACGGCGGCCGAATAGACGATCCCGTCGACGTGGTCGGCGAGCGCCAGCCCGCGCATCAGGTGCGCGGCGCGCAGATGCTCCTGGTTGGTGGCGAGCAGCACCCGCACGCCGTCGCGCCGGAGCGCCGCGCAGTCGGCCAGGACGGCCGCGTCGACGCTGGCGTCGCGGGCGAACCAGTAGTCGACGAACCGGTCCGGGGTGACGTCCGGCGCCAGCTCCGGCAGGCACGCGGCGAGCGCCTCCTTCAGCGGCCGCCGGCCGGTGACCACGTCGTCCCAGTGCGGCACGAAGAAGCGGGCGCGGAACGCCTCCAGCCGGATGCCGAGATCGCGGTGGATGTCGTCCGCCCAGCTGCCGCCGCCGGCCGGGCGCGCATGCACCACCACCCCGTCGACGTCCAGCATCACGCACTCGATCAAGGTTTTTCCCCCGTGGCGGCCCGGCTTCCCGTGCCCCCTTCTAGAGATCCGGGGAGACGCTGGAAACCGGGGGAGGGGCGGTCGGCCTGCACGGGGGGCCCGGCCGGGGCCGGGCCGGCGAATGAGCGTTCGACTCCGGCGCCCCGATGACCGACAGTCGGCGGGAAGATCCGGTCGGCGGCATGCGGCGTGCGTGCCCGCCCGCGCGCCGGCCGACCCCTGGAGGCCACGTCCATGTGCTGGGGGCTGTCCGCATCGCTGACCATGGTGGGCATCGGCACCGCCGCCACCGTGGTGACCGCCGCCCAGCGGCGCCCGGCGGCGATCCCGGTGGTGATCGGCTACTTCACGGCGATGGAGGGGCTGCAGGCCGCCGGCTATCTGGTCGTCGACCAGTGCGGCAACCCGGTGAACCAGGTCATCACCTTCCTCTCGGTGCTCCACATCATCTTCCAGCCGTTCTTCATCAACGCCTTCGCCATGGAGCTCGTGCCGGAGCCGGTGCGCCGGCGGGCGCGGCTGGCCGTCTACGCCGCCTGCGGCCTGTCGGCGGCGGTGATGCTGATGCAGCTCTATCCGTTCGACTGGGCGGGGGCCTGCCGGCCGGGCAGCTCGCTCTGCGGCGCGCAGCTCTGCACGGTGTCCGGCGAGTGGCACATCGGCTGGGAGGTGCCGTTCAACGGCATGATGATCCCGCTCGAGCAGCTGCTGGGCATCCCGGCCGCCTTCCCGACCTACGCGCTCGCGGTGTTCGCCGTTCCGCTGGCCTACGGCGCCTGGCGGTTCGTGCTCTTCCACGCGCTCGCCGGCCCGCTGCTGGCGAGCCTGCTCACCAGCGACCCCAACGAGATGCCGGCGATCTGGTGCCTGTTCTCCGTCGGCATCGTGATCATCAGCCTGAGCCCGTGGATGTGGCGGCGGTTCGAGCGGCGGCCGCGGGCGGCGGCCTGATTTGGTCCGCTCACGCCGAATGCGCTTGCGCGCATCGGCGGTTCGGTCCGCTCACGCCGAGCGGGCTTCGCTCGCCGGCTCCGGGGGGCGGCCTCCGGCCGGCGGACGGTCGTCCGCTGGGGGTGCGGTCCGGATCGGCGGAGCATGGGGGCTCCACGAAACACACCGGGCCTCTCCGCATGCCTCCCACCAGCGCGCGACCGCGCGCCGCCCGATAGGGCGCCCTCCCGGAGCCGATGCGCGCAAGCGCATTCGGCGTGAGGGGCATAAAACACCCCAAGCACCTTCGTCCCCGCGCCGTCTCCGGCCGGGGGTGTCTCGAAGCAGGGATCGGTGGGGCGCGGAACGGCGGCCATCCGATTGTATTTTTTGCGGTCGCCTTCCGACGCCCCACCCAGACGTTCGAACCGATGCAGCCACCCTTCTCCCAAGGGCGGAAGGAGTAGGACCTTCCACCCCTCCACCGGGCAGCGGACGCCGCGCAGTCGCACAGCACCTCTACTAGGGGCGGCTTGCGAGAGCCGCGTCTTCGAGGCCATGCGCGGCGCGTCCCGCCTTTTGTCCCAGCGGACACCACACGCCATCGGCCCACCGAGCCCGCCCGTCCGTTACACGCGCTGCAGCCCGGCCGTCAGGTCCTCGACCCACGTGGCGGACGGTCCGGCACGGCTCCCAGTGGGTTGAGCGACAAGCGGAGGATACGGGAGGTTGGAGGGGGCGGGGATAACATCGGGATGCTGCGTTGCGCCCTTATCCGACGCCGAAGCGAAGCACCGCTCTTCCCGAACTAGGCACGTAGACCGCCGCATTCTGACGCGTTTCACGCTAAGGTTTAGCCAGCATGAAGCGAATCAAATAACCTCGGTTGCGAGTCTGCCGTTCCTCGGCGTGGAACTAATGCAGCGTTACCATCCTCCTAAGGAAATTATCTATGGCTATGGATTTCAACAGTCTTTCCCGGCCAAAGGGTAGCACAGCGCCGACCGACCCATTCGAGATCTTCGCTAAAACTCCCAATCTTCCGGATGTGCCAAACGATCTCTGGAAGGGGCAGGCAGAGGCATTAAGCAGTTGGCATGCGAACCGCACCGCTGAAGACAACGTCGTTCTTTTGAACACTGGCGCCGGCAAGTGCATTGTTGGTGTGCTGATGGCTCAAAGTCTGGTGAATGAAGGCATAGGTCCAGTAGTCTTCGCCTGCGCCACAATCGACTTGATCGAACAGACGGCACGAGAATGTGAGCGATTGGGACTGCGGTACACGAAGCGCGCCCAAAGCAGTTTCTCCAATGATCTGTTCGAAACCGGCAAGGCATTCTGTATCACGACTTACCAGTCTCTGTTCGTGGCCAAGACCACGTTTAGCGGCGCTTAGAGTCGGACTCGAAACTCATGGAGCGCGGGCCAGACGTCTTGCGAGGAGCATGACGGAGGCGGCGTGCAGGAAGGCTTCAGCCGAGGCGAT
>NZ_JBRJGW010000033.1:0-29981 GCF_053628695.1 Amorphus sp. MBR-141 | reverse complement strand
CAGATGCTGGCCTCCACCCCAGCCAGCATCTTGAATCACAAAACGCCCCGAACAGGAATCCCCCCCGATTCAGATAAACAAGGAAACGCTCTAGAGCATTTCCCGTTCAGATCGAAGCGATCTGAACGAAAAGGAATTGCTCAAGCTATTGAATCTGGAGCCATTTCTTATCGATCAGGTGTGACCACCTGATCGGAAAAGGCTCTAGACGCCGGAGGCGAGCGCTTCCACCGCGTGGGGCGCCCATTGGCGGAGCGCGGCGACGAGTTCCGCTTCCCTCGCCTCGCCGCCGACCAGGCGGCGCGGCAGACGATGGGCGGTCAGCGGATCGTGCCAGATCAGTATGGTCTCGGGCGCGAAATCGATCTGCGAGACCTGGGACCACGGCGCTTCGGTCACGATGCCGTCCGTCATCCGGACGACCAGGGCGTCCGGACGGAAGATGACGGTCAGCGGCCCGACCTCGGCGGTCGACAGCCTCACAACGCGCTTGGCCATGTCTTTGGTGCTGCGCGCCCAAAGACCCAGGCCGGCGATGTATCCGGCACAGATCGCGAAGATCAGAAGCGGCACCAGATCCGATCCATAGGGAGTCACCAGCCCCATGAAGACGACCACGACGGCGATGGCGACGAGGAGCAATGCCAGGGCCGTCAGCCCCTCGTGCCATCGCGAGCGGACGACCGGCCGGACCCGGCTCAGATATTCCAAGTAGCCGCTGGCCACGTCGTCTTCTGTCTTCTCGCCGGAGAAGAGGAAACCGGCTTCACTGTTCATCGGCCGAAAAGCGCGTTCCTGGAAGATTTTCCGTTCAGACCGACACGATCTGAACGGAACGGAAATTGCTGAAGCTGTTGAACCATAATCCATTTCCTGTCGATCAGGTGATTTCACCTGATCGACAGGACTCTAGTGCCGGAAGTGACGCACGCCGGTGAACACCATCGCGATGCCGGCCTCGTCGGCGGCCTTGACGACCTCGTCGTCGCGCATCGACCCACCCGGCTGGATGACCGCCGTGGCGCCCGCATCGATGGCCGCAAGCAGCCCGTCGGCGAACGGGAAGAACGCATCCGACGCCACCACCGATCCGCGCGTCAGCGGCTCGGCGGCGCCGGCCGCCTCGGCTGCATCGGCCGCCTTGCGCGCCGCGATGCGCGCGGAATCGACCCGGCTCATCTGGCCGGCCCCGACGCCCACCGTCGCCCCGTCCTTCACGTAGACGATGGCGTTCGACTTGACGTGCTTGGTCACCCGCCAGGCAAACTTCAGGTCGGCCAGTTCCTGATCGCTGGGGGCGCGGGCGGTCACGACCTTCAGGTCGCAGTCGTCGACCACCGAGCCGTCGCGGTCCTGCACCAGGAATCCGCCGGCGACCGACTTGAACATCGGCGTGTCGGTGCGCGGGTCCGGCAGGCCGTCGGTCAGCAGCAGCCGCAGGTTCTTCTTGGCGCCGACGATCGCGATCGCCTCCTCGCTGGCGCCCGGCGCGATGATCACCTCGGTGAAAATCTCGGTGATGGCGCGCGCCGCCTCCGCGTCGAGCGGCCGGTTGAGCGCGACGATGCCGCCGAAGGCCGAGACCGGGTCGCAGCGCAGCGCTTTGCGGTACGCATCGACGATGCTCTCGCCCTCGGCCACGCCGCACGGGTTGGCGTGCTTGATGATGGCCACCGCGGCGGTGCGCGCCGGGTCGAACTCGCCGGCCAGCTCGAAGGCCGCGTCGGTGTCGTTGATGTTGTTGTAGGAGAGCGCCTTGCCCTGCACCTGGCGCGCGGTGGCGACGCCCGGCCGCGCCGGTCCGGCGCGGTAGAACGCCGCCCGCTGGTGCGGGTTCTCGCCGTAGCGCATGTCGGAGATCAGGCGGCCGCCGAGCGACCGCCACGTCTCGTCCGCGTCCTCGACCTCGCCCGCGAACCAGCCGGAGATCGCCGCGTCGTAGGCGGCGGTGCGGGCGAACGCCTTGGCGGCCAGCCGCTTGCGCAGCGCGAACGGAAGCGCGCCCTCCCCGGCCTCGAGCGCCTCGATGACCCCCGCATAGTCGGCCGGATCGACGAGCACCGTCAGGTAGGCGTGATTCTTGGCGGCGGCGCGGATCATCGCCGGCCCGCCGATGTCGATCTGCTCGATGACCGCCCGGAATTCCGCGCCGGCGGCGACCGTCTTCTCGAACGGATAGAGGTCGATCACCAGAAGGTCGATCGGCTCGATCCCGTGCTCCGCCATCTGGCTCGCGTGCTCGGGTTCGTCGCGGATGCCGAGCAGCCCGCCATGGACCAGCGGATGCAGCGTCTTCACGCGCCCGCCGAGGATTTCCGGAAAGCCGGTCACATCGGAGACGTCGGTGACATCGAGCCCCGCCGCCTTCAGCGTCGCCGCAGTTCCGCCGGTGGAGAGCAGGCTGACCCCCTTGGCGGCCAGCGCCGCGGCGAATTCGGCGACGCCGGTCTTGTCGGAGACGGAGATGAGGGCGCGGCGAACGGCGACGCGATCGGGAAGAGCCACGGACGACGGCGCGGTCACCATGAGGGGGTATCCTTTCGAGCGAGACGGCAGAAACGTGAGCTTGGGGCCGGGACGGGGCAGATCCGCCAGATGTGGTGGAGCCGACCCGGCCGTTCGAGGAGCCGGGTACCACATTTCGGGCGGTGACCGGAAGCCGTGCGGGCCTGGCTCAGATCAGAAGCGGGCTTTCGTCCTCAGCTTCGTCGGCGCTCGGGCGCTTGCGCGTGCGCACGCGTTCCGCCTCCCGTTCGAGGCGCCAGGTCACCTCCGTCTCGCCGGAGACACGGCCGTACAGCACGATCTGGGCGGTGCGGCGCATTCCGTGGGAGCCGACCAGGAACACCGATTCCTCCAGTTCCGGGTCCGCCCCCTCCGCCACGAAGCGCCAGGCCGAGCGATCCTCGCAGACCAGCAGCACGCTCTGGCCGCCCTGGCTGCGGGTCGCCCGCACCGCGGGGTGGAGATGGAAGCGGATCGCGAACGCGGTCTGGTCGCGCGCGCCCTTGCCCGTCGGCGTCAGCCGGTCGCGGCCCATGACGATCCGTCCATCGGACCCGAGCACGATGGTGCGTTCGTGCACGACGCCGAACTTCGCGGCGTAGCCGTCGTGATCGGCGACCACCGAAATCTGGTCGGCGCTCTCCTGGCGGTAGACGTCGACCTCGCGCGGGCCGCGGTAGAGCAGCGGGCCGAGCGTGGCGCCGATGCCCTCGGCAGGCAGGATCCGGGCCGACGAGGTGTCCTCGACCACGAGGGTGGAATGGGCGGCGGTGGTGCGCGCGAGGTCACGCCAGATCGCCCGGCCGCTGCTCGGCATGCCGCAGTTGACGATGATCCGGTTGGTCCGGTCGCTGAACTCGAAGCACAGGGTGCCGGCATGCGCTTCGCGCGCAAAGCGCAGCGGCGGCGGCAGTCCGGTGTCCATCAGCACGACGGCACCGCCGGCCTCCAGCCGCTGGTACCCCGAATGGCGGGCGTTGCCCGGCGAGGTGCCGCGGGAATCGTCGTAGGCGAGCACCGTCGCCACCAGATCGGTCGGCGTCGTGCCCATGCCGTTGAACAGGCCGAAGGTGCCGTCGCCGTGCCGGAAGAAGCGGACCATCGGCATCATCCGGTCGATGGCCTCGCCCAGCGTCTGCGACGGCGTGATGCCGCGCACCGACAGCGCCTGCCGGATCGGCAGCAGATCGACCAGAAGGTCCAGGATGACGCCGGGATGCCGCGAGATGTGGCCGCCGTCGGCCAGGATCTGCTGGGTGATCTCCCGATCGAGGGCCCTGGTGATCCAGCGGGCGAAGCCGGGCTGGTCGGAGATGGCGGCGGCCGCCGCCGTGAGCGCCATCACCATCCGCATGCGCGGCAGCCCGTCGGAGGAGCGCGCGAGCGCGCAGCGCAGGTGATTGACGTGCCGCCCGATCGCTTTCAGGAAGCGCTGGTAGAACGCGTGGTCGCATCCCTCCAGGATCAGCGGCGACTGCGACAGCCACGACAGCAGCCGGCGCGCCGCCACCGTGTCCTCCCAGGCGTCGGGCGCCAGCTTCGGGCCCAGCCGGATCCATTCGTCGACCAGCGCACGCGCGTTCGAACGCGACAGCGCGGATTCGGACGCGCGCAGGTGACGGAGCCAGGAGAACCCGTGCAGGGCGCGCGCCCATTCAGCCGACGGCGGCTCGACGATGAAGGGGGAGTTCCCGCCGACGTCGATCGAATGACCTGCGAAGGTGAACAGGCCCGCATAGATGTCCGTCGCGACGGTGGGGTCGGCGGTGCGGATGTCCTGCGGGGCGATGACGAGCCTGGAGGGGGTGGTCTGGGCGAACGGACCGATCAGGTCCCATCTGCCCGGCAGATGGGATCCTACCGTTTTCTGGATGGCAAGCGACCAGAGGTGCCACCAATCGGAACCGGTGCGTTTCGCCATTGGCGCGGTTCAGACTCCAGAGCAGTTCGGCTGACGAGACTCGCCCCCGATTCGGACCGTCGACAGACACTGTCGACACTCAAGATTAAGGAATGGCGTTGCCGCCCGCGAAATACGCGACCGGAACGCAATGCCCCGCGACCTCCGCAATAGGAGCCCCGTCGCGAGTCGTCCAGCGAGGGTTAGACTGTTTTTAAAAGACGTGCTGCGAAAAAGCCATCAAGTCCACCCAGCCGCGCCTCATCGTTTGGCCAGTGGGAGGGCAGCGTGCGCAGCCAGCCTTCCGGGGAAATTGCCTCTTCCAGGCCCGGAAGCTCCTCCGGCCGGACCGGAGAGGCCGTGAATTCCGGATGCGCCGCGAGGAACGCCGCGACCCGGTCCTCGCCTTCCTCCGGCTCCAGCGAGCACGTCGAATAGACCAGCATGCCGCCGGGTTTCACCCAGCCCGCTGCGCGGTCCAGGAGCTTCGCCTGGAGATCGGCGAGCGAGGCCACGTCCTTCGGGCGCTTCAGCCAGGCCACGTCCGGCTGGCGGCGGATCGTGCCGGTGGAGGTGCACGGCGCGTCCAGCAGGACCGCATCGAACGGCTCGGCGGGCGACCACGTCCTCAGATCGGCGGAGACGACCTCGGCCTTAAGCGACAGCCGTGCGAGGTTTTCCTTGAGCCGCGTCAGCCGCCCGGCGTTGGAATCGACCGCCGTCACCACGGCGCCGGCCGCCGCCAGCTGGGCCGTCTTGCCGCCGGGTGCGGCGCAGAGATCGGCGACGCGCTTGCCGGCGACGTCGCCCATCAGGCGCACCGGCAGGGCGGCCGCCGCATCCTGGACCCACCAGGCGCCGTCGTGGAAGCCGGGACGCTCGGTGATCGGCCCGCCGGCGATGGTGCGCACGGTTCCCGTCGGCAGCACGAACCCGTCCAGACGCTCCGCCCATCCTTCCGGATCCGACTTGACCGTGAGATCCAGCGCCGCCTCCACCATGTGGGCTGCCGCGATGCTGCGGGTGGTCTCCCGGCCGTAGATCTTCGACCAGCGCTGGAACAGCCACTCAGGCGTGTTGACGACGGGGCCATCGACATCGGCGAGCAGCGTGTCGCGCTCGCGCCCGGCCCGGCGCAGGACGCCGTTGACGAGCCCGGAAAAGCCGGCGGAGGACGCCTCGGCCTTGGCGAGATCGACGGACATGTGGACCGCGGCGTGATCGGCCACGTCGAGGAACAGGATCTGGGCAAGACCGAGCCGCAGGATGGTATCGGCGCGGCCGGCCGAGCGGGGCAGCGGCCGGTTGAGGAGCTTGGTCACCACCGCGTCGATCTCGCCGCGCCGGCGCAGCACGGCGCCGATCAGCGTGCGCATGAAGCCGCGATCGCGCGGCTCCAGCGCGTCGAAGCAGCGGGAGATCTTGCTGGTCTCCAGCACGGCATCGACGGGCAGCTGTTCGCTGCCCATGTGCTCGAGGACGTCGACGGCAAGCTCGCGCGCCGCGAAGCCCGGAACGGCCGGGCGGCGGGAACGATGGGAATGCGGGCGGGAAGACCGGTCTGCGCTGGGAGAGGGAGACTTCATCCCCAGGGCCCGCGGCGGCGCGACGTCGGCCGGGCGGCCTGGCCCGTCCGTGGCACCGAGCTGCGCCCGGTGCCCCCGCCGACGGGGCCGGCGCGTCCGAGCGCGGCTCCCGCGCCCTGCCCCATCTCGCTCGCGAACTCCTCCAGCGCGGCAACGCGGTTCGCCGTGTTGGGGTGCGTGGAAAACAGGTTGTCCATGCGCTGGCCGTTCAGCGGATTCACGATGAACATGTGGGCGGTGGCCGGGTTGCGTTCGGCTTGGGGATTGGGAATGCGACGCGCTCCTGCTTCCAGTTTCTCCAGCGCGGAGGCGAGCCACAAGGGCTGGCCGCAAATCTCCGCACCCATCCGGTCGGCGGAATATTCGCGTGTCCGGCTGATGGCCATCTGTACCAGCATCGCGGCGAGCGGCGCCACGATCATCGTCAGCAGCACGCCGACGATACCCAGCGGATTGTTGTTGTTGCGCGAGCCGCCGAAAAAGAAGGCGAAATTGGCCAGCATCGAGATCGCGCCGGCGAGCGTCGCGGTGATCGTCATGATCAGCGTGTCGCGGTGCTTCACATGGGCGAGCTCGTGCGCCATCACGGCGGCGATTTCCTCGCGGCTCATCATCTGCAGAAGCCCACGCGTCGCGGCAACCGAGGCATTTTCCGGATTGCGGCCGGTCGCGAACGCGTTGGGCTGGTCCTCGTCGAGGATGAACACCCGCGGCATCGGCAGCTGCGCCCGCTGAGCCAGCTCGGCGACCAGATTGTAGAATTCCGGCGCCGTCCGCGCGTCGACCTCGCGCGCGTTGTGCATCGACAAGACCATCTTGCCGGAATTCCAGTAGGAGAACACGTTCATGGCGGCCGCCACGAAGAACGCGATCAGCATGCCGGACTGACCGCCGATCATGAAGCCGATGCCCATGAACAGCGCCGTCATGGCCGCCAGAAGGAGTGCGGTGCGGAAGAAATTCATCTAGGCGGTCGTCCCTTGAAGTCCCATATGGCGGGCGTGCTTCGACGCACGGCCGTTTGCGACGTATAAATGGTCGCGCGCCTGGGGCGCGACAAGCGTTGCCGCGGACGAGAGGACAGGATGACGGATACGCCCGACTACCAGGCCAGCGAACCGATCGCGGTGCCGGCAGAGACGAAGACGCTCAGCGCGGCCGCGCGGCGGGCGCTCGACGAGGCGACGGCACGGCGCGCGGCGGAGCTGGCTGCCCAGCCCGAGGAGATCGGCGGCCGGGGCGGCCTCGATCCCGCCCGCTACGGCGACTGGGAGGTCAAGGGCATCGCCTCCGACTTCTGAACGACCGGCCGTTGCGACAGGCGCCACCAAGAGTGCAGCGCAAGGGTCGCCAACAGCACCGCGCCGCCGACGACGGCGTGAACCGTGGGCACGATGCCCACCACCAGCCACACCCAGACCGGTCCGAGGATCGTCTCCAGCAGCATGATCAGGCTGACTTCGGCGGCCGTGATGAAGCGAGGCCCCTGGGTGATCAGCGTGAACGACACCGGCACCACCAGCAGCACCAGGATCCCCGCCCACAGCAGATCCGGGCCGGCAAGCACGCCGGTCTGGCGGAACGGGGCGGAGGCGACGGCCACCATCAGTCCGGCCAGCGAGTAGAGCAGCCAGACATCCGGCGCCCGGAGCTTGCGGATCAGCGTGAAGGCGAGCCCCAGCGAGATCGGCACCACCGCACCGATCAGGTCGCCCGTCCAGTTGCCGGCCTCGGTCAGGTGCGACGAGAGCATGATGGCGACGCCGGTGAGGCCGGCCACGATCGCCACCGCCGTCGACGGCGCGATCCGTTCGCCAAGAAGCAGACGGCTGGCGATCGCCGCGCACAGCGGCGTGGCGGCCACCATCACCAGGATGCGCGCCGGATTGGTCGTCGCCACCCCGCCGACGAAGGCCAGCTGGCAGACCGCGAAACAGACCGAGATGACAAGCCCCGTCCAGCCGCACGCCTTGGCGTAGGCCAACAGCCCGCCGCGATGACGCACCACGCCCAGCAGCCCCACCACGAGGAAAATGCCGATGCCGCGCCAGAAGATGATCGTCATCGGATCGGCCGACATCAGCCGGATCAGCATCGCGTCGGGTGACAGGATGAGGACGCCCCCCACGGTCAGGAGCGTCCCCTTCATCTGGTCGGTCATGTGCGCTCCACGCTCCGCTCGTTGTCGACCGCCGTGTGGCGGCGGGGATCGGCCGCGAACCGGCCGGCATCGCGCACCAGTGCGCGGAACAGGCGCCGTTGCGACCGCTTGAAGATCAGCAGCTCCGGGTGCCACTGGACGCCGATCCGGAACGGCTTGCCGCTCGCCTCGATCGCCTGGACGATCAGCGCCTTGTCGCGCGCGACGACCTTCAGCCCGTCACCGAGACGATCGATGGCCTGATGATGGAGCGCGTTCACGCGCATCCATCGCAGCTGGATGATGCGCGCCAGCATGCTGCCCTGCACGAGCGTCACCGTCTTGCGCGGCAGGATCGTGCGAAGCTTCGGCGGCGGCGCATCGAGGGTGTAGATGTCGGCGATCAGGTTGCCGCCCGCCGCGACGTTGAGCATCTGGGCGCCCCGGCAGATCCCCAGCACCGGGATCCGGCCCGGCAGCATCCGCCGCATCAGGCCGATCTCCAGCGCGTCCCGATCGGGATCGAGACGGACGTCGGCGACGATCTCGCCGCCGTAGAGCTGCGCGGAGATGTCGTCGCCACCGCCGGCGATGAGGCCGTCGAGCTTGTCCACGAGGCGATCGATGTCGTCGCCCGGCACGATCCGGACGGTGCGCCCGCCGGTCAGGCGAATGGCGATCGCGGTCATGAAGTAGCTGCGCCAACCGCCCTTCGCCGTCGTGGTCACTCCGATCAGCGGTCGGCGGTTCAAGACATCACCTTGTCGACCATCGCATCCCAGTCCGGCTCTCCTGCGAGCCACGACCCCCGCCAGCGCCGCCAGGCGCGCGACAGGAGTTCCAGCCGGTGGTCGTCCGCCGCCAGCTCCTCCACGCTCACCCAGCGGTTCCATTCGCCGGTGATCGACCAGCCGGGATCGCCGGGCCTGGCATCCGGCAGCCGGTAGTGGAAGGTCGGGCGCTTCGCCTTCGGCGGGTGGCCGAGCGCATGCGTGACGAGCGTTTCGTCCATGGACGCCAGCAGCGGCAGCAGGTCGAGGTCACGGTACTTGGTCGGATTGGCGCGACAGTAGGCGAGGATGAAGGTATCGGCGTCGACCGCCTCTCCGGCGTTGACCACCCAGTCGACGAAATCCAGCGGGAACGGATCGATGAACGGCAGCAGCGCGCGCGTCGGATCGATCCGCATCCGCCGCCTGAGCCAAGGCGACAGCAGCAGGAACGCGCGGAAGATCTTCAGCACGGGCCCGATGCCGTGCGAGGGCGTCTCGATGTTCAGGTGCAGCCCGAAGGCGTAGGGCGCCCATTCGCCGGTGCCCCGGGCGCCCGCCGCCGCCAGCGCCTGCACCAGATCGTCAAGCTTCGGCAGCACCTCGTAGGACACCGGCGGCGCGATGATCTCGGCCGGCACCACGATCGATGCGACCCGTCCGAACGCCTCCCGCATGGCGAGATCCGTCGGGCCCGAGTGCTCGCCCGGATGCGCGTAGCGGCTGTCGAGTTCGATGGTGAACGTGCCGAATTCCGTCCCGTCCACGGTCCACCGGTGCGGGTCGGTGGAACTGACCGACCCGCCCAGCCGGGATTTGACGATGTAGGCGGTCTCGGCCGTGTCCAGCCCCGCGAACTCGACCTCGACTCCGACCCGCCGGGGTTTGCCGTCGGGTCCGGTCGTCCAGGGCGGCGTCATCGCAGCGGGAACGGACCGTGCGGACAAACCCGTGGTCGTGTTGAGAACCATCCGTCCGCTCCCTTTGCCCGCCTTCGGGCCGAGGAAATTGGCCGCATCGGACCCTGGCGCCGTTGCGCCGGGGTCCGGACGATCGCGCGGCAGCCTCTACCAGCTGCCGGTGTTCTGCATGGACGACCACGGCTCGGCCGCGGCCTTCGCCTCGCCGTTCTGCAGCAGCTCGATGGAGATGCCGTCCGGCGACTTCACGAAGGCCATGTTGCCGTCGCGCGGTGGCCGGTTGATGGTCACGCCGGCATCCATCAGCCGCTGGCAGGTCGCGTAGATGTCGTCGACGCGGAACGCCAGGTGACCGAAATTGCGGCCGCCGGAATAGGTCTCCGGGTCCCAGTTGTAGGTGAGCTCGAGCAGCGGGGCGCGATCGGCCTTGGCGCGTTCGACGTCTTCGTCCGCCGACAGGAAGATCAGCGTGAACCGCCCCTGCTCGCTCTCGACGCGACGGACCTCCGTCATGCCCATCTTGGCGCAGTAGAAGTCCAGCGACTCGTCGATGTCACGGATGCGGACCATCGTGTGCAGGTACTGCATGTCTCACTCCTTCGTGTGATCGGTCGTGCGCCGCAGCGGCCGCCGGTGGCGTCCGCCGGGCGACCGGGCGGGAGGCGCCAGGCACGCCCCCCGCCGGCCCCATCCCCGGCTAGAACGCCTGGGCGCTCGCGAGGTCCCAATGGGGCTTGTAATAGGCGTGGATGTCGTTGCCGAGAAAGTTGTTCGGCGGCACGAAATCGTAGATCTCCGCGTAGGTCTTCTCGGTCTGGTCGGCAACCCGGCGATAGATATGGCGTGGTCCGAGATGGTCCACGTCGTGAAGCCCGATCGCACCCACAAGTTCCAGAAGGCTCTTCACCGTCGCCCGGTGATAGTTGGCGACATGGAGCTGGCGGAGATCGACGTCAACCGCCCGGGCGCGCCCGTGATCCTGGGTCGCCACGCCCGTCGGGCAGGTGTTGAGGTGGCAGCGCAGCGCCTGGATGCAGCCGACCGCGAACATCATCGTGCGGGCGGCGTTCACCATGTCGGCGCCGAGCGCGATCTTGAGGACCATGTCGAAGCCCGAGACCGTCTTGGCGCTGGCGATGATCTTGATGTCGTCGCGCAGTCCGGCGCCCACGAGGCAGTTCTGGACGAACACGAGACCTTCGAGGATCGGCATGCCGAGCCGGTCCGAGTACTCGATCGGCGCCGCACCCGTGCCGCCTTCGGCGCCGTCGACGGTGATGAAGTCCGGCTTGATGCCGGTCTCGATCATCGCCCGGCAGATGCCCATGAACTCCTTGCGGCGGCCGACGCAGAGCTTGAAGCCGACCGGCTTGCCACCCGACAGCTCGCGCAGCTTCTGGACGAACTCGAGCAGTCCCTCCGGCGTGGAGAACTCCCGGTGCGCCGGCGGCGAAATGCAGTCGACGCCCATCGGCACGCCGCGGATCTCGGCGATTTCCGGGGTGATCTTCGCGGCCGGCAGCACGCCGCCATGGGCCGGCTTGGCGCCCTGCGACAGCTTGATCTCGATCATCTTGACCTGATCCTGCGTCGCCTTCTCCCGGAACAGGTCGGCGTCGAAGCCGCCGTGCGCGGTGCGGCAGCCAAAGTAGCCGGTGCCGATCTGCCAGATCAGGTCGCCGCCGCCCGCCTTGTGGTAGGGGCTGATGCCGCCTTCACCGGTGTTGTGGGCGAAACCGCCCAGCCGTGCCCCGTTGTTGAGCGCCATGATCGCGTTGGCGCTGAGCGCCCCGAAGCTCATCGCCGAGATGTTCAGCCGCGAGGCGGAATAGGGCTTGGTGCAGGCCGGCCCGCCGACCAATACGCGGCTGTCCTCCTCCGACACCACCTTCGGGGCGAGCGAGTGGTTGGCGCGGTGGTAGCCCACCTCGTTGACGTCGTACTGGGTGCCGAAGGCGAGGGAGTCCGGCTTGCCTTCCGCACGCTCGCTGACGAGGTCGCGCTGCAGCCGGTTGAAGGGCCGGCCGCTGGAATTCGTCTCGATGAAATACTGGCGGATGTTGGGGCTGATGAACTCGAAGGCGTACCGCAGGTGGCCGATCACCGGGTAGTTGATCAGCACGTTGTGGCCGGACAGGAAGATGTCGTAGAGGCCGAGAAGGATCAGCGGCACGACGACGACGAACAGCCAGAAGAACGGATGCGCCAGCCCACCTGCGGACAACACCACGATGACGGCGACGATCGACGCGATGTAGAAAATCTTGCGAACCATGTTTCCCCCACCTCCGGCGCCGGCATCCGCCGATCCCGGTACGCATAGCGTTCTTCCCGCAACGGCCGGGTGACACGGGGTCCCCGCCGCATTTTGGAATTCGACCAGTGATAGGCGATCAGGCGGCCGGCAGAAAGCCCGTCGGCGCAGGATCACGGAGGGATGAGGAAATACGGGAAGCCGGGCCGGCTGCGCGCGCCCGTGTCAGGGGCGGAACACCACGGTCTTGACGCCGTTGATGAAAACCCGCCGTTCGGCGTGCACCTTGACCGCGCGGGCAAGCACCCGCGCCTCGATGTCCCGTCCGATCGCCACCAGCTCGTTGGCGGAGTGGGCGTGGCTCACCGGTTCGGCGTCCTGCTCGATGATCGGCCCCTCGTCGAGGTCCGAGGTCACGTAATGGCCGGTCGCCCCGATCAGCTTCACGCCGCGCGCATGGGCCTGGTGATAGGGCTTCGCCCCCTTGAATGCCGGCAGGAACGAGTGGTGGATGTTGATGATCCGCCCCGAAAGCCTGGCGGAAAGATCCTCCGACAGCACCTGCATGTAGCGGGCGAGCACCACCAGCTCCGCCCCCGTCTCGTCGTAGATCTCCAGCATTCTGGCTTCCGCTTGCGCCTTCGTGTCGCGCGTGACGGGCACATGATGGAAGGGAATGCCGTTCATGTCGGCGATCGGCTTGGCGTCGAGGTGGTTCGACACCACGGCCGCGATCTTCACCGGAAGCGCCCCCATCCGCTGACGGTAGATGAGATCGAGGAGGCAGTGGTCGAACTTCGATACCATCACGAGGATCGGCAGCAGATCCTCGGCATCGTAGACGGCCCAGGTCATGGTGAACCGGGTGGCCACCGACTTCAGCGCCGCCGCCACGTCCTCGCGGGTGACGCCGGCCGGGGCCACGAACTCGACGCGCATGAAGAACAGGCCCGTTTCCGGGTCGCCGAACTGGGCGCTGTCGAGAATGTTGCAGCCGGAATTCGCCAGCGTTCCGGCAATGCCCGCCACGATGCCGGGCTTGTCGTCGCACGAAAGGTTGAGGACCAGACGAACGGGGTCGGACATGATGGCAGCGCTCGCAGCGTGGGGACGGGAACGGCGGACGTCTCGATTGGCAGAAAACCGAACGTCCGGCAACCTACACGTTCCCGCGCCGGCGCTGTCGGGCCTGCGGCGTCATATCGGCCTCGAAATGCGACCAGCGGGCGCCCCGTCTGGCGAATCGTCCGGATGACAAAACGCAATTCGCGCCGGATACCCGCCGACCATGTCCAAATCTGATCGCGATGATCAGGGCGGCTCATGGACGGCAGCATCCGACGCGAGACGAGGCGAGGCCGTTTCCTCCCGATCAGGTGCGGCGGCCCGATCCGGACGGACGTCTAGTAGGGGCAGACGACCCGGGCACCGACGTCGTAGCAGCCGGACGGGTCGGTCGGCGGTCCCACGTAGGGGGAGGTCTCGTAGATGATCGTCGGCGGCCGCTCGTAGACCACCGGCGGCCGGACGTAGCGCTGCGGCGCCACATAGACCGGGTCGGCGTAGACCGGCGGAGCCGCGTACACGGGCGGTGCCGCGTAGACCGGCGGGGCAACGTAGACGCGCTGCGGCGGCGCGGCATAACCGTAGCCGTAGCAGCCGGCGCCGTAGCATCGGTTCTGGTTCTGGCTGGCGATCGCGCCGCCGAGGATCGCCCCGGCCGCAAGGCCGATCACCCCGGCGGTCGCCGCGGCGGCGGCGCCGTTGTTGTAGCCGCCACCGTAGTAGCCTCCACCGTAGTAGCCGCCGCGATAGTGGCGGCCGCCGACCGTCTCGACCGGCCGCTGGGCCATGTCGGCGGCGGCGGCCCCGAACCCGGCCCCCGCGGTGGCGGCCGGCATCGCGGATGCGGTCTGGCAGGCGGCACCGACGGTAAACAGCATCGCCAGCGCGATGCCCTTGTTGAGTGTCTTCATGACGATCTCCGTGGCCAAACCTGGCCGAATGCCCGTGCCCTCACCAGTCGCGTCCTGACGGGCGGAGCGGAAGAACATCCCGCCCCGGACCGTTGCTTACTGGCAGTAATGGTACTTGCCGTCGTAGCCGAGATACAGGCCGGTCTGGGCATTGAACGACTTGTATTTTCCCGAGCAATACTGATACCAGGCCGGCGTCCACGGCGGGATACCGTTGTTGGTGACCGGCGCACCCGCCTGGACGGAGGCCGGAGCCTGGTTGTTGGCCGCCGCGGCGCCGAGCGCCGCCCCAGCGGCAAGGCCGAGGGCGGCAGCGGCCACCCAGGCACCATTGTTGTAGACATACCAGCCGTCGTTGGCGGGTCGCCAGTAGCGCCCACGGTAGTATCGACGCTCGCCACGCCACGCCGGCCCGCGGTAGTAGCCGCGCGGCGGGCCGCCGTAATAGCCGCGGCGGTGACCGTCGTAGTAGCCGCGCCGCGGCCCATGGTGGTAGCCGCGCCTGTACTGCACGTCCTGCACGGCCGTTTCCGGAATGGCCGGAGCCGCAACGCTGGCAAGACCGCCCGGCGCGGCACCCGCCGCCGCGATCGGCAGCGAGGTCAGCGACAGGCTGAGGGCGGTGACGAGAGCAAGAGATCGACGCATAACCATTCCTTCCCGATACGTGCGAGCCGCCACTCGGGCCGGCTCCGCCGCCGCGCCCTGGTTCGGCGGTCGGCGGCATCCGAGATGCCATCGCGCGGGCAGCCAACACGGCCGATGCACGGGCGCCTCAAGACGTTCCCCGGCTGCAATGAGGTCGCCGGAGATCAGGCCGGCCAGATACCTGTGCCCTGGCCGGCAGGACTGCTATCGGCAGTAGTGATACTTGCCGTCGTAACCGAGATAGAGTCCGGTCTGCGCATTGAACGACTTGTACTTGCCCGAACAATACTGGTACCAAGCGGGCGTCCACGGCGGGATGCCGTTCGCCGTCACCGGAGCCGCGCTCTGGATGGTTCCCTGCGGCTGCGGCTGCTGTGCCATCGCGGACCCGAGCATGGCGCCGGCGGCAAGGCCGAGCGCGCCTGCGGCGATCCAGGCACCGTCGTTGTAGACGTACCAGCCGTCGTTCGCCGGGCGCCAGTAGCGACCCTGGTAGTAGCGCCGCTCGCCGCGCCAGTTCGGATTGTAGTTGCGGCGGTTGTCATAGCGGCGGTTATCGTAGCGGCGATTGTCGTGGTAGCGATCGCGGGCATAGCGATCGCCGTCATCTCGGCGCTGCGCCCGGTCGTTGCGGCCGTCGTTGTCCCGGTTGGGGCGGTCGCGCCTCGGCTCGGCACGCGGCGGGTCAGGCTGACCACGGCTGTCGTTGGGACCCAGATAGGTCCGGCCTTCGCCCGCGTTCCACTGGCTCACGCCCTGGACCTGGATCACCGGCAGGCTCGTCGACGACAGCGCCGTCTGCACGCCGGACATGGCGGATGCCGGCGCCAGCGTGGCGCCCATCGTGCCAAAGCCGGTTGCGCCGGCCATGGCGAGTGCGAGTATCTTGTTTTTCATCATGGTCGTTTCTCCACTAGCGTAAAAACGCGATGACGCCAGCCGGGGTTCCCGAGCGGTCCAACGCAGACGCGCCGCCCCTCTTCACGCTCCGGTTTGACAGATCTCGCCTGAACCGCACATGAACGAAACATGGCGCATCTCGGGCACGCATCGCACCGCTCCCACTGCATATGGGGCGGACGCGCTGCCCAGCGGTTCAAAATGTCGGGAAGACGGCCGCCGGCTCAGACGATGTGGCGGAAAGCCGCGACGACCTGCTCGTAGACGCCCCGCTTGAAAGGCACGACGAGGTCGGGGAGCCGCTCCAGCCGCTCCCACCGCCAGGACGCGAACTCGGGCGTATGGCCGTCGGGAGGGGACAGGACGTTGATCTCGTCGTCGCGCCCCTCGAAGCGGAACGCGAACCACTTCTGCCGCTGTCCGCGGTACTTGCCCTTCCAGGCCACGCCCAGCAGCTCGCGCGGGAGATCGTAGGTGACCCAGTCCGGCGCCTCGGCGATCAGCGAGGCCGACGCGACCGAGGTTTCCTCGAAGAGCTCCCGATGCGCGGCCGCCAGCGGCTCCTCGCCGGCGTCGATGCCGCCCTGGGGCATCTGCCAGGCCATGTCGATCTGGGAATGCTCCGGGCCGCTGTGGCGCTCGCCGATGAAGACCTCGCCGCCGGCATTGAAGAGCGCGACGCCGACGCACGGCCGGTAAGGAAGGCTGCTCGGATCGACCAAAGCGGGACCTCGTCAGTCGGAGAGCTCGGGGGCCAAGGGGGGCACCCCGCCGGGAGCGGCCGCAGCTTATGCAGAGCGCAGGAGGCCTGGTCAAGCACCTCCGGCCGGAGGGCCGCTCGCCCGTTCTCGGACCGCCGAAACGAAAACGGGGCGCCCCGCAAGGCGCCCCGTCGAGTTCATACCGAGCTCGGATCGGTCAGTTCGGAACGCCCGATTCCGGGTTGGGCGGGAAGGCCGAGTTGACCTGAATGCCCCGCAACAGATCGAGCGCCGCCTTCAGCTGCTGGTCGTCCTTCACCTCGGCGGGAACGTAGGCGAAGGAACCGGATTCCTCTTCGCCGTCGGCCGCTTCGAGATGACCGCGCAGGGAGGATTCGCCCCGCGCCTTGACCTTGCCGGCGAGATCTTCCGGCAGCGGCTGATCGACCTCGATGTCGGGATCGATGCCCTTCGCCTGGATGGACCGGCCGGCCGGGGTGTAGTAGCGGGCCGTCGTCAGCCGGAGCGCACCGTTGGAACCGAGCGGGATGATGGTCTGCACCGAGCCCTTACCGAAGGAGCGGGAGCCCAGAACCGTTGCGCGGCGATGGTCCTGCAGCGCGCCCGCCACGATCTCCGAGGCTGATGCCGAGCCGCCGTTCACCAGCACGATGACCGGCTTGCCCTCGACCAGATCACCGGAGCGGGCGTTGAAGCGCTGGGTCTCGTTCTCTTCGCGGCCGCGGGTCGAAACGATCTCGCCGCGATCGAGGAAGACGTCGGACACGGCGATCGCCTGGTCGAGCAGGCCACCCGGGTTGTTGCGCAGATCGAGGACGAAGCCCTTCAGCTTGTCGGCGGGAACCTCCGCCTCCAGGCCGTCGATCGCCTCCTTCAGTCCGTCGAAGGTGCGCTCGTTGAACTGGGTGATGCGGATGTAGCCGATGTCGTCTTCGGCCCGCCATTTCACCGACTGGATCTTGATGATCTCGCGGGTGATGGTGATGTCGAAGGGCTCGTCGGTGCCGTCGCGCACGACGGTGACGGTGATGTCCGTATTCACCGGGCCGCGCATCTTCTCGACCGCTTCGGAGAGGGTCAGCCCCTTCACCGCTTCGCCGTCGAGCTGGATGATCAGGTCGCCGGCGAGGATGCCGGCCTTGGCGGCCGGGGTGTCGTCGATCGGCGTCACCACCTTGACGACCTCGTCCTCCATGGTGACCTCGATGCCGAGGCCACCGAACTCGCCGCGCGTCTGCACCTGCATGTCGCGGAAGTCTTTCGGCGGCATGTAGGACGAGTGCGGATCCAGCGACTGGAGCATGCCGTTGATGGCCGTCTCGATCAGCTTCTGGTCATCGGGCTGCTCGACGTAGTCGTTGCGCACCCGCTCGAACACGTCGCCGAACAGGTTGAGCTGTCGATAGGTGTCGGATGACGCCGCTTCGGCCACACCGGTGGGTAACCAACGTGCACCGTCCAGCGTGGCGACAGCAACGGCGCCGACCAACACGCCCACCCCGACAAGGGTAAAACGTTTCATCATCCACGAACCTCTTCGTCTGAACGCGCCGACCACCACGGGTCGGGGTCGATGGAAGATCCATCTTTTCTGAATTCTACATAGAGCACAGGTCGAGGCGATTCGATGTCCATCGTCGCCGCGCTCGCGAATCTTTTAGATCCCATCTCTCCGACCGGTTCTCCGGCGAGAACGAATTGGCCCAGTTGGACGTCGGTGCGATTCATGCCGGCCAAGAGCACATGATATCCATCGCCGACATTCAGGATCAAGAGTTGGCCGTAGCTTCTGAACGGACCAGCGTACACGATCCATCCATCGGCGGGCGCGACGATCTGGGCCTGGGGCAGCGTCTGGATGGAGATTCCCTTCGCTGCGTCGCCGGTCGCGTCGAACTCTCCATAACGGCGCAGAACCGCGCCCTGCGCCGGATAGGGCAGGCTCCCGCGGGCCTTGGCGAAGGCGATTGCCGGCGACAGCCGGCCGGCATCGCCGGCGCTGGGCTTGCGCGTCGCCTCGCTCGCGGAGCGTGCCGCATCGGCCGCCGCGCGGGCGCTCGCAACCTCGCGCTCCAGCGAATCGATGAGCTCCTGCAACGACGATGCGCGGCCGGCAAGCGCCTCCGCCTTCTGCCGCTCGGCATCGAGGGCGGCGACCTGTTCGTCCTTCTGCGCCTTCTTTTCGTTGACGAGAAGTTCAACGCGCGTGTGCTCTTCGTTAAGGGAAGCGAGGTCGCTCGCGACCGCTTCCTTCTCGCCGGCGATCTGCGCCTTCAATGTGGTGAGCGCGCTCAGATCCGCCGCCAGCGCCTCGGCTTCGACGTTCAGTTCCGGAACGACCGCCCCCAGCAGGATGGCGCTGCGGACCGCGGCGAGTGCATCCTCGGGCTGCACGGCGATCGCCGGCGGCGGCTTGGTGCCGATGCGCTGCAGCGCCGCCAGCACCTCGGCGATCACCCCGCGCCGGGCGTTGAGCGAGGCCCGGATGCCCTGTTCGTTCTCGGCAAGCCGCGCCAGCCTCGCCTCGCTGTCGGAGACGCGCCGCTCGAGCCGGGCGATCCGCTCGCCCGTCTGCACGAGATCCTCGGTGAGCGCGGCCCGGTCGCGGTCGAGGGCGGCCACCTCGTCGGCGAGTTCCTTTTCCCGTTCGGCGCTCAACTGCATCTGCTCGCGGAGCGCTTCGAGTTCCTTCTGCCGGGCCTCGATGCGGGCCGCCTCGTCGGTCTCGACGGGTTGCGCGCGTCCCGGACCGGGCGCCCCGGCAAGGCCTGCGACGGCAACCACCGCCGCGACCGCGAGGAGCAGGCCGCGCAGCCCCGGGCGTCCGCCCCGTTTCCTCAGCCTGGGCCGCCGCGCGCTCGCGGTCATGTCAGACAGGTCTCCAGCGGTTTCGGACGGACGGGCAGGCCGCCGTCATCGGATCCGAATCAGTAGGACGGCCGGCGGCGCGTGCCGCGAACCCACCCTGCCCCGCATCTGTGAACACATGGTTAGGAGGCTGTCCAGCGTCCGCGCAGCGCGCCACGATCGCGGCACGTTCAGGCGCGGTGGTACGGATGGCCGCTGAGGATGGTGGTGGCCCGGTAGATCTGCTCGCACAGCATGATGCGCGCCAGCATGTGTGGCCAGGTGGCGCGGCCGAACGCCATCACGTGGTCGGCACGACGGCGCAGGTCCGGATCGAGCCCGTCGGGCCCGCCGAGGACGCACAGCGTCTCGCCGACGCCCTCGTCCCGCCATCCGGCGATCATCTCGGCAAACGCCACGCTGTCGGTGTCGCGTCCGCGCTCGTCGAGGGCGATGATGCGGGAGCGATCGGAGAGGCCCCGGACGAGCGCCTTGGCTTCCGCGTCGCGCCGGCCCTCGACGCCGGACAGCTGGGATTCGGGCACCTCGCGGATATCCGCGATCTCGAGCCCGATCTGGCCGCCGACGCGCTTCGCGCGGTCCACATAACGCGCAACGAGGTCCTGCTCCGGCCCACTCTTGAGCCGGCCGACCGCAACGATACCGATCCGCATCACGCCTTGCGCGGTGCCTCAACTCTGGGGCCGGCCATCCGGAGCGGATTCGCGGCAAGCCGGAACCCGACCGGCTTTCAGCCGACCATATGCACGTTCGCCGACTGGTCCGCCAACAACATCTTCTCGATGTTGTAGAAGTCGCGGACCTCCGGACGGAACAGGTGGACGATGACGTCTCCCGTGTCGATCAGCACCCAGTCGCAGGTGCTCATGCCTTCGACCCGGGGCGTTCCCACACCACCGTCCTTCAAATCGCGGAGCAGCCGATCGGCGACCGCGCCAACGTGGCGATGGGAGCGGCCGGAAGCCACCACCATGTGGTCGGCGAGCGGAGTCTTGCCCGTCACGTCGATGGGAACAATGTCCTCGGCCTTGGAGTCGTCGAGACTCTCCAGGACGATGCGAAGCGCTTCTTCCGACATATCGCCCGGAGAAACGCTGCCTTCGTGAGGCTCACGAACGAGAGTCGCGCCCTCTGCCTCAAATGTCATGGTCGACTGTGTGTCCTTTCGTCATGCCGCGCTCGCGCGACCGTTCGACCACCGCTTGAACCCATCCACGGCCGAATGATCCGGACCGGGTGCCCAAGCGTCGTGTCGGCACCCCTTTGCGCGCAGCCGTAACGGCCCGCCGGGGAATGCCAAGCATCTCAAGGATGCCATGGACGGCGAATCCGCCGCCACAACAAAAGATAGGGGTGTCGAAGTGACACTTTCAAGACGTGGATCAGCGCCGCCCGTTTCGCATTGCGGTCGACGACGTCGGATCGAGCCGCCCGTGCAGGAAGGTCCAGGCCGGCGGCAGCGCGCCGGGGAGCGCGGCCGCCTGGGTTTCGGGCAGCCGCGCGCGGGCAAAAGCCCTGGCCGCCGGCGACGACATCACCGACATGGAGGCGCCCGGCCGGTCCACCACCGCCACCGGAACCAGCTGCATGATCTCGCGCCACTTCTGCCAGCGATGCAGGGTCGCCAGGTTGTCGGCCCCCATCAGCCACACGAACTTCACCGTCGGGAACCGCCGGCACATGAAGGCGATGGTGTCGGCCGTATACCGGAAGTTGTAGTTCGCCTCGAAAGCGGTGACCACCATGCGCGGGTGGTCGGCGTACTGGCGGGTGAGCGCCACGCGCTCGTCGAGGCTGCCCAGGCCGTCATGGGACTTCAGCGGATTGCCGGGCGTGACCAGCCACCAGACCTGATCGACCGCCAGGCGCGACAGCCCGGTGAGCGCCACGTGGCGGTGCCCCTTGTGGGGCGGATTGAACGTGCCGCCGAACAGCGCGATGCGCTGACCGATCCCGACCGACGGGATGCGCAGGTAGTCGGGGCGGCTCCCGTCGTTCGAAAGGCTGTCGCTCATGGGCGGGTTTGCCCGGATCCGTGGACCCGGTACTTGAAGCTGGTCAGTTGCTCCACGCCGACCGGACCGCGCGCGTGGAAGCGGCCGGTGGCGATGCCGATCTCCGCGCCCATCCCGAACTCGCCGCCGTCGGCGAACTGGGTGGAGGCGTTGTGCACGACGATGGCGGAATCGACGGTCGACAGGAACGTCGCCGCCGCCGTCTCGTCGGCCGTCACGATGGCGTCGGTGTGGTGCGAGCCGTAGCGCGCGATGTGCGCGATGGCCGCATCGAGGCCGTCGACCACCTTCACCGACAGGATCGCGTCGAGATATTCGGTCGCCCAGTCGGCCTCGCTCGCAGCTTCGGAGCCGGGAACGCGCGCCATCACCGTCTCGTCGCCCCGGATGAGGCATCCCGCATCGCGCACCGCCGTCACGATCGGCACCAGGTGGGTGTCCACCACGGCGCGGTCGATCAGCAGCGTTTCCATCGCCCCGCAGATGCCGGTGCGCCGCATCTTGGCGTTCACCGCGATCGTCCGCGCCATGTCGAGATCGGCCGCGGAATGGACGTAGACGTGGCAGATGCCTTCAAGGTGCGCGAACACCGGCACGCGCGCGTCCGCCTGGACGCGCTCGACCAGGCTCTTGCCGCCGCGTGGCACGATGACGTCGATGGTGCCGTCGAGGCCGGTCAGCATCAGGCCGACGGCCGCGCGATCGCGCGTCGGCACGATCTGGATCGCATCGGCCGGCAGTCCGGCCGCTTCCAGCCCGGCCACCAGCGCGCGGTGGATCGCGGCGGCGCTGCGGCGCGTGTCGGAGCCGCCGCGCAGGATCGCCGCATTGCCCGCCTTGAGGCACAGCACGCCGGCGTCGGAGGTCACGTTCGGACGGCTTTCGTAGATGATGCCGACGACGCCCAGCGGCGTGCGGACGCGTTCGATCTCCAGGCCGTTCGGCCGGCGCCAGTCGGCGATGATCTGGCCCACTGGATCGTCCAGGGCGGCGACCGCCTCGATCGATGCGGCGATCCCTTCGATCCGGGCGGCGCTCAGCGTGCCGCGATCGATCAGGGCCGCCGGGGCGCCGGAGGCCGACATCGCGGCCACGTCTGCCGCGTTCGCTGCCAGGATCGCGTCGGTGTCGGCACGCACCGCCTTCGCCATCTCGACGAGCGCGCGGGTCTTCTGCTCCGCCGGCGCGGTTGCAAGCACGTCGGCGGCCGCGCGGGCCCGCCGTCCGATCGCGCGCATTGTCTCTTCGACGCTCTCGCCGTCGTGCGCGAGGTCCGCAACGCTTGCAGCCGTTGTCAGCATACCCCTACTCCCTTGCCGACGCTTCGGGTGGCCGCCTGCAGCACCAGATCGTCGCGATGTATCATGGCGGTGCGCCCCCGATACCCCAAAATGCCTTCGATCGCCCGGCTATTCTTTCCCGCGATCCGCACCGCATCGATGGAATCGTAGGCGATCAGGCCGCGGCCGAGCTCCTGGCCGGCGCGGTCCAGGATGCGCACCGCGTCGCCACGGTCGAATTTTCCGTCGACCGACGCAACCCCGGCGGGCAGCAGGCTCTTGCCGGCGGCGAGCGCCCGCACCGCACCGTCGTCGATGACGATCGTGCCGAGCGTCTCCAGCTTGCCGGCGATCCAGGTCTTGCGGGCGGCCGCCGGTTCGGCGTGCGCCAGGAACCACGTCGCCCGGCCGGTGGCGTCGATGGCGCCGATCGGATGGTCGCGGCGTCCCGACGCGATGACCATCGCGGTGCCCGATTCGGTGGCGATCCGGCCGGCCTCGATCTTGGTGCGCATGCCGCCGCGCGACAGCTCCGACCCGGCGGCCCCCGCCATCATCTCGATCTCCGGCGTGATCCGCTCGACGACGGGAATGAGCGTGGCTGTCGGATCCAGCGCCGGCGGCGCGGTGTACAGGCCTTCCACGTCCGACAGCAGGATCAGGCAGTCGGCGCTCGCCATGGTCGCCACCCGGGCGGCCAGACGGTCGTTGTCGCCGTAGCGGATCTCGCTGGTCGCCACCGTGTCGTTCTCGTTGATGACCGGGACCGCGCCCTTGCCGAGCAGCGTCTCGATGGTCGAGCGGGCGTTCAGATAGCGGCGGCGCTCCTCGGTGTCGCCCAGCGTCAGCAGCACCTGCGCCGCGGTCAGGCCCCGCGCGCCGAGAAACTCCGACCAGGCCCGGGCCAGCGCGATCTGGCCGACCGCGGCCGCCGCCTGGCTCTCCTCCAGCTTCAGCGCGCCGCGCGGCATGCCCAGCACGCCGCGCCCCAGCGCGATGGCGCCCGACGACACGACGATGACGTCCGCCCCGCCCTGCGACAGCTGGGCCAGGTCGTCGACGAGGCTGGCGAGCCAGCCGCTCTTCACCGTGCCCGTCGCCGAATCCACCAGCAGCGACGAGCCGATCTTCACCACCACCCGGCGGCAGTCGGCGATGCGCGCAGTCATGGCCGCCATTCCGGGGGCTCGGTGTTGAGGGCCGCGGCCTCCGCCTCGAGGTCGCGGTCGATGGTCTTCAGGAGGGCGATCACCACCTCGTCGACCCCCTCCCCCGTCGGCGCCGAGACGAGGAACGGCACCTTGCCGCATTCCCGGCCGAGCGCCTGCGCCTTGTCGCGGCGCTCCTCCTCCGACAGCGCGTCGACCTTGGTCAGCGCGACGATCTCGTCCTTGTCCTCCAGGCCGTTGCCGTAGGCCACCAGCTCGCCACGCACCGTGCGATAGGATGCGGCGACGTCCTCCTCGGTGCCGTCGACCAGATGCAGCAGCACGCGGCAGCGCTCGACGTGGCCGAGGAAGCGGTCGCCGATGCCCGCCCCTTCGTGGGCCCCTTCGATGAGACCCGGGATGTCGGCGAGCACGAACCGGCGCGTGTCCACCGAGACGACGCCGAGGCCCGGATGCAGCGTGGTGAACGGGTAGTCGGCGACCTTCGGCCGGGCGGCCGAGACGCGCGACAGGAAGGTCGACTTGCCGGCGTTGGGAAGGCCGACGAGGCCCGCGTCGGCGATCAGCTTGAGGCGCAGCCAGATCCAGCGCTCCTGGCCTTCCAGGCCCGGATTGGCCCGGCGCGGCGCCTGGTTGATCGACGACTTGAAGCGGGCGTTGCCGAAGCCGCCGTTGCCGCCCTTGGCCAGGCAGATCCGGTCGCCGGCCTTGGCGAGGTCGGCGATCACCGTCTCGTTGTCCTCCTCCAGCACCACGGTGCCGACCGGCACCTTGAGCACGGCGTCGTCGCCGCTCGCGCCGGTGCGGTTGCGGCCCATGCCGTGAATGCCGGGACGTGCCTTGAAATGCTGCTGGTAGCGGTAGTCGATGAGCGTGTTGAGGCCGTCCATGGCCTCCACCCAGACGTCGCCGCCGCGGCCGCCGTCGCCCCCGTCCGGTCCGCCGAACTCGACGAACTTCTCGTGATGGAACGAGACCGAGCCCGCCCCGCCGTCGCCGGAGCGGACATAGACCTTGGCCTGGTCGAGAAACTTCACGGGCCGCCTCACCTCCCGACCGCGCTTCCGGCGGCCGGGCCTTTCTCAGCTGCGCCGACGGCCATTGCCGTCGCGCGCGGAACTCCAATGACGCCGCATGGCCGAACCCGGTCTCATGCGTGCGCCCATGTCTTCAACGAGTACCAGGTCTTGCGGTCAAGACCGTAGCGCTCGATGGGCACCGAACCGCCGACGGCGATGCTGTGCATCAGACCGTGTCCGCACGGCTGGAACCCGCACTTCTCGATCACCCGCCGCGACCCAGGGTTGGTCACCCGGCAGGAGGCCTCGATGGCGTCGAGGCCGAGGGTCTCGAACCCGAAGTCGACCACCGCATGGGCCGCTTCGGTCGCGATTCCGTCGCCCCAGTGCGCCCGCCCGATCCAGCATCCGAGATCGCCGAGCCCCTCCAGGGGGAACGACAGCCCGACCACGCCGAGGATGCACGGGTCGTCCTCCCGGGGGCAGATTCTGAGGGCCCGTTCGTTGGGCCCGTGCCCGGCGAGCCAGCCCGCGACGGACTCCGTCGTCAGCGGGAACGGCACGCGCGAGGTGTTCTTGGCAATCTCGAAGTCGTTGCCCAGCTCGGCGATGGCGGCGATGTCGGCCTTGCCGATGGCAGCCAGGACGAAGCGGGAGGTCAACAGGGGAAGGTGATCAGACCAAGCATCGACACGGATATCCATCGGGCGCGCTCGCGTTGAAACGACAAAGGGGAGGCGGTCGTCCCGTCTCCCCTTCGCGTCAACTTTGCCTCGAGCGCCGGGTCACGGGACACCGGCGCGAGGGTCGCCCTCGAGCCGGCCTAGCTGGTGGTCTCCATAGCCGGAGCCGGGACCACGTTCACGGTGGTGCGACCGCCGGCAATGGACTGGAACTTCACCTGGCCTTCGACGAGCGCGAAGATGGTATGGTCCTTGCCCATGCCGACGTTCGTGCCCGGATGCCATTTCGTGCCGCGCTGGCGGATGATGATGTTGCCCGGAATCACGACTTCGCCGCCGTACTTCTTGACGCCGAGACGACGACCAGCGGTATCGCGACCGTTGCGGGAGGAACCGCCTGCCTTTTTATGAGCCATGACTTAGACCTTCTCTCTAATCCTGCCCGGCGTGCGCCGGAGCCTCGCAGACCTGCGCGCGCTGACTTACGCGGCGGCGCCGAGGCTGATGTCGGTGATGCGGACCGTCGTGAACGCCTGACGGTGGCCGTTGCGGCGGCGGGAGCTCTTCCGGCGGCGCTTCTTGAAGATGATGATCTTCCGCGTGCGCTTCTGGTCGACGATCTCGCCGGCGACGGTGGCGCCCTCGATCAGCGGCGCCCCGACGGTCAGCCCGTCGTCGCCGGAGACCATCAGCACGCTGTCGAAGGTGAGCGTCGCGCCGGCTTCGCCGTCGAGCTTCTCAACCTGGATTCGGTCGCCGGCGGCGACCTTGTACTGCTTCCCGCCGGTCTTGATCACTGCAAACATCGTCGTTCGACCAGTTCTTCTAAAAATCTGTGTTGTCGAAAACGCGCCGCTCCCGAGAGAGGCGGCAGCTCGAAAGGCCGGTCCCGATCGTCTGGCCGCCCGCATCCGCGGCGCCTGATGAAGGGGACGAGCCCCACCAATCCGAAACCTTTGCCGAAGGCCGTGCAATATAGCCGTAGCCTGCGCCCTGTCAACGCGGGATCGGCCTGAATTGTGGGGCATCACAACAGTGGTGCCGCGGGCGCTCCATGCAAGAGCCCGCCGCGGCCACGGCTCCTTCCCATACGCCAGGAACGCGCCGACCGCCAGCCTTCTCCCGCCTATATGCGGGGGTGGGCAAAAAACACGCCGATGGCGCACCGGATGCCCTTGTCGGCTGCAGGGTCAATGGCTATGGTCCGCGGCCGCTGGACGACCGAGTCAGTGCGTGCTTCGCGGAGAGGTGCCGGAGTGGTCGAACGGGGCGGTCTCGAAAACCGTTGAGCGCGCAAGCGTTCCGAGGGTTCGAATCCCTCCCTCTCCGCCATTACCCATTTTCAGACGACCTCACGACATCCCAAAACACGCTTATAATCAGCCATCTTGTTGACTTCTGCGTCTCATTTGCCTTCTATTGCCCCCTGCCAATCTCGGTCGTTTCCCGGGTATTTTCCGGGTATCAGTATCGCAGGACCGGGTATCCGATATCCGGAGGTGCGGGATGCCGATCAACAAGCTCACGGACGTCCAGGTCCGGCGCGCAAAGCCGCGCGAGCGGCCTTTCCGTCTGACCGATGGTGGTGGTCTCCACCTCTATGTCACCGAAACGGGCAGCAAGCTCTGGCGCATGCGCTACGAGTATGCCGGCAAGGAGAAGCTGCTCTCCTTCGGCGCGTATCCGAAGGTCGCTCTGGAAGAGGCGCGTAGATACCGTGCGACGGCGAAAGAAGCCCTCGATCAGGGCCGAGATCCCTCGGTCGTGAAGAAGCAGCGGCGGTTCGCCTTCGTCGCCGACAGCGCCAATACATTCGAGGCGATCGCACGTGAATGGTACGACCTCCAGAAGCCAACGTGGGTTTCCCGCCACGCCGACGACGTGCTGCACAGCCTTGAGCGGGATGTGTTTCCGATCCTGGCCACGACGCCGATCAAGGAGATCACCCCGGCAATGGTGCTCGGTGTCCTGAGGGAGATCGAGAACCGGCCAGCGATTGAGACAGCGCATCGGGTTCGTCAACGCATGTCGGCCGTCTTCGTCTATGCGATCGCCTCGGGTCGGGCCGAGCTGGATCCCGCCGCCATGGTGCAGAAGGCGTTGGCACCGATTCGTCGGGGCCGCCAACCGGCCGTGACCGATCTCAATGAGGCCCGCGAGGTCCTGAGGAAGGCCGAGGCCGTGCCGGCTCACCCGGTCACGAAGCTTGCCCTGCGGTTCCTAGCGCTCACAGTCGTAAGGCCGGGCACGCTCATCACTGCACCGTGGAACGAGTTCGCCGAACTTGATGAGACCGAGCCGGTCTGGCACATCCCGGCAGCCCGAATGAAGCTGCGCGCCCATCTCAAAGATGACGATCGGCGGGATCATCTGGTTCCCCTGCCCCGCCAGGCCGTTGAGGTGATCGACGCGTTGAGGCCCCTGACTGGCCGAGGACCGCTGGTGTTCCCGAACACGCGCCACGCCCATCGGCCACTCAGCGAAAACGCGATCGGATATTTGTTGAACCGGGCCGGCTACCATCACCGCCATGTGCCGCACGGCTGGCGGGCGACGTTCTCGACGATCATGAACGAGCGCTATCCGGCCGACACGCGGATCGTCGACCTGATGCTGGCGCATGCCCCGAAGGACAAGATCGAGGCCGCTTACAACCGCGCGGCCTATCTGACGCGACGGCGAGAGCTCGCGGTGGCGTGGGCGGACCTTCTGCTCGTCGATCAAGCGCCGCTCGAGCAGATCGTACGCCTGCCTCGTCGTTGACCTGCCTCTACGTCGTCGTTGGCAGCTCATCGATCCAGGCTTCGACCTCGGAGAGACGCCAGGCGACGGCGTTGGGCCCGAGCGATCGGGGGCGCGGGAAGCTTCCGTCGGCGACCCGCCGGTAGAGGGTGGAGCGGCTGAGTCCTGTCAGTTGGACGACCTCCTTCAGGCGCAGGAGGCGGTCGCAGGCCGAAACGTGCTCGGTCGTCATGGCGCTATCCCTCCCGCTTCCTTTTCCAGACGAGTGTGGCCTTGGCGCTGTCCTCCGACGGCAGGAGTGCCGCGGTGATGGGCCCCGGCAGACCGGGATCGTCGAGGCGAACGGCGAGGAACTCCCACGGCGTCTCGCCGCCCGTTCGCCTGCGCCAGGCGGCGCCGACCTCGGAGCGACCGACGAGGACGCGGAAGTCTGGTGAGCGATCACCGTCCTGATTGTCGTTTCGGACGAGGCGAAGCTTGGCCTCCAGGGTGAGGGTGCGGATGGTTCCGGACCATCCGCCCTCGCGGGTGGACGTGAAGGTGCCGATGACGGCCAACCGCCCGGCCCTGAGCGTCTGTCGGAACGCATCCCGGTCTCGCGCCGCGACCAGCCCGGCGTCGTCCGCACCGCGAAGCAGATTGCGGTCGAGCCTGGTGAAGCGTTCCTGCTCAACCTCCCGGCGCAGGCGGGTCTCGATCTCCAGGTCGGTGCGCGGTCCAAGGTCGAGGGTGACGAGCTCGGCTGCCCGCTCGCGCAGACCTTTGGTCAGATACTCTCGCGCGATGATGAGATTCCTCCCCTGCTCGTCCTTGCCACGGACAATGACATGGCTGTGGGGGTGGCCGGTGTTGAAGTGATCGACAGCCACCCAGTCGAGGCCGGTGCCGAGATCCTGCTCCATCTGTGCCATCAGCCGGCGCGTCAGCGGCTTCAAATCGTCGTAGTCGGCGCCGTCCTCCGGCGCGACGATGAAGCGGAACTGATGGCGATCGCCACCTGCCCGATCGAGGAAGGTCTTGCCGTCGGCGCGGTCGCGTTCGGCGTCGTAGAGCTCACCCGGCTCTCCCTCGCGGGTGACACCGTCGCGCTGGATGTAGCGGAGATGGGCGCGGGCGCCGTGCACCCCGGTGCCGGTGAGCTTGACGATGCGCGCCTTGACGACGACGCGGCGGGCCCGGAAGGCGGCATGGCGATCCCGCGCGGCCAGCATGCGACCGATGCCGGCACCCCGGCCGATCCGGCGTCCCGAGAAGGACGGTCCATGGTCCCCGCGCTTCCCCACGCCGCCGGCGAGCGCCGTTGCCCGCAAGACCTGGTGCAGATAGGCCCGGTCTCGTGTGGAGCCGGTCGCGTGGATCCGGCCGGGCTTCGGGCGCAGATCGTCGTCGCGCGCCATTCTGACCTCCTCAAATAGCCTACGGACTGCCGCAACCAGAGGCGCCGAGGCCAAGCGGCGCAAGAGCCTCCATCACGGTGAGGCGGATCAGGTACTTGGCCGGGTCTGTCTCGCGGGCAATCGGCCGCATCTCCCTAAAAGAAGATGTGCAGACAACGGCTTGGCTCGCGTCGGGAGACGGAGCTTTTATCTTGCCCTCCTAATCGGTCGTGTTTCTGCTGCTCTTTTCGCCATCGTCGTTTCTCCTTGTGGCTACGAAGATATACTACGCTGGCCTCTCTGGCACGCTGTCGCTGACGGGGTTCGAGTTCCGATGCGCCTTGCACTCCTCCGCGCTCATCGACGGGGTGTCCCGGCTGCACGGTGGCAGCGCTCGAACCATCGCGGCGCACTTTTCCATCGGACTGACGGAGCATCGTCACAGGCACTCGAGCGCGGTCCGGCCGTCTGTCGATCGGCGCAGCCGCAGGCAAGATATCGTGCGTTC
>NZ_JBRJGW010000032.1:0-30934 GCF_053628695.1 Amorphus sp. MBR-141 | reverse complement strand
ACTTGTCGGCCGAGCCGATCGTTGCTGGATCGCCAGCTTGGTGGACCGCTTCGCTCTCGGCGAGGGGTGCCACCTGCGATTACGCTAAGTGGTCCGTCGCCTGAACGCGGACACCGAAACCTACTGGCACGACCTGCAGGCCCTTCAGACGCAGGACGCGACAGTGCGCTATCAGGCAGCCTGCCGCAGGGCCCGCGCGCTCGGGTTCGACTACGTGCCCGCCCGTGAGGTGGCCGAGCGCGATCTCGACGAGATCGCCCGTCGCTTTGCCGCAATCGTCGAGGCCGGCCACGACGACACCCTCGCGCGTCAGGCCGTCCTGGGAGGCATCGAAGCCCCCTCCTTCCGGCTGGCAGGCCTGCTGGAGGCCTTCGAGGCCATCATGCAGCCCTCCCTCGCCTCCATGTCGGAAGACCAGCGACGCAAGTGGCGCAACCCCAAGCGCCGCGCCATCGCCAACCTCCTCCAGGTCATCGGCGACAAGCCGGTGGCCGAGATCAGCCGCGGCGACGCGCTCGATTTCCGCAGTTGGTGGTCCGAACGGGTTCTGGAGGACGGCATCCAGATCGGCACGGCCAACAAGGACATCGGCCATCTCAACAAGATGCTGCGCACCCTCGACCGCCAGCACCGGCTGGGGCTCGATCCCGTCTTCTCGCAGCTCAGGATCGAGGGCGAGGAGGCTCGCTCCCGCGCTGCCTTCGAAGCAAGCTTCGTGGCAACGCGCATCCTGGCCGACGGCGCCCTCGACGGCCTGAACCCGGAAGCGAAGGCCATCGTCCATCTGATGGCCGAGACGGGCCTGCGGGTCTCCGAGGCCGTCAATCTCGATGCCGGCACCATCAAGCTCGACCACCCGGTCCCGCACGTGCAGGTGAGGCCGAACGGGCGCAAGCTGAAGACGCCGCAATCGCAGCGCGACATTCCGCTGGTCGGCGTTGCCCTTGCGGCGATGCGCGAGCACCCCGAAGGCTTCCCCCGCTATCGCGACAAGGGCTCGTCGCTCTCCGCTCTGGTGAACAAGGTTCTCGATGCCAGGGTGCTGCGCCCCACCAAGGCGCACTCGCTCTACTCGCTGCGGCACACCTTCGAGGACCGGCTTGGGTCAGCCAACGTGCCGGAGAAGATCGTCGCCGCCCTGATGGGCCACAAATATTACCGCCCGAAATATGGGTCAGGCCCGACACTCGAGCAGAAGCGGGACGCGCTGATGGCGATTGGGTTTGCTTCGATTGAGCCGACTAAGGCCAGGTAGACGGTATGGCCCGGCCTATCCATCGGGGTCGATCCCACTAGGCACGAGGCTAGCCGGCGCCTTGCTTCATCAGGGCAGCGATCAGCCTTTCGGCCACGCCGGGATCCGGCAGTCCGGAAAGGACCAGCCTGTCTAGGCCGGCTGACAGATACTCCTGCATCCTTTGGCGGACCTGCTCGGGCCGTCCGCTCGCAGCATGCCGGGCAACGGTCTCGTCCGACAGGATGCGCTCGACCGTGGCCCAGTCCTCCTGTGCGAAAGCGCCGGCCAGCGCCTCCTGGTCAAGGGTGGAGCCGCCGAGCGCGATGTTGCGCGCGTGATGCGGCCCCCGGAGGATGAAGGCGAGCGTCCGCTTCAGCCGGGCATGGGCCTCGGCCTCGTCATCCGCGACAGCGGAGTAGAGCAATCCGATCTTGCGCACGGAGCGCCCGCTCTTCGCCTCGCCGGCCGCCACCAGAGCGAGGCACTCGCGGATGAAGGGCACGGATGCAGCGGCGCTGATCAGCACGGCATCCGCAGCCTCTCCGGCGAGTTCCAGCATCTTGGGACCCGATGCGGCGAGTGCGATCGGGACACTGCACGGCCCAGAAGACAGTCGCCGGCCATGCACCGAGAACGTCGCCCCGTCGTGATCGACGGTTTCGCCGCCAAACAGTGCGCGCGTCACGGCGATCGCCTCGCGGAGCGTCGACAGCGGCTTCGGGGCCTCGACGCCGGCCGCCTGGAGGTCGCGGGGCGCGCCGACGCCAAGACAGAGCGTCACCCGACCGGGAAACATCTCGTCGAGGGTCGCTGCCGCCATCGCCGCGTAGACCGGATGCACGGTGTACGGGCTCATCGCCATCAGGGCGACGGAGAGCGACGGGCGCGACGACAGGATGGCCGCTGCGCGGGCGATCGGCTCGCGCTGGAAGAGGTGGCTCGCAAGCCAGACCGTTCCAACGCCCTGACGCTCCATCACATCGAGCATGGCCATCGTTTCCGGCCAGGTCTCGTTGCCTTCCAGGCTGATGTCGATCATCGGCTCACGCCCCTCTCGTCCTCACGAACGACCATCCCTCGTCCCGAATCCCGCTGCACACGCCATCGCATCCCCGCGGGTCAGGCGTCCGCTTTGAGGAGATCGGCGATCAGATCGTCCAAACTTTCTTCCGTATGGACGGGCACGTCGGACACGTCCATCGGACCGTCCTTCAGGCCGGCGGAGGTGAGGAGCGCTACAACGGTCTCGCCAAGTTCCACCCCGCGGCCGATCGCGGCCTCGCCGGCAGCGAGCGCCGCGACGCCGGACATCTCCTGATAGAGGCCGACGCGCGCGAGACAGTCCCGCATGGACGCAAGCTCCGCTTCCGTGGTGGTGAGGGCCTGGCCATCCGTCTCGCAAAGCGCCGCGACCCCGCGCGGGCTGCCGACGGTACAGGCGATGCCCGGAGCTGCCGAAGGAACGGGGTCGACCTCAACGGCAGCCGCGTTCGATCCAAAGGCGCGTGCCAGTGGCCCCCGCACCGCCGGCTCGGCGGAGAACAGGCGCGGCAGACGATCGGCAAGCCCAAGAAGGCGAAGCTCGCGGAAGCCCTTGGCGACGCCATAGAGAAGTTCCGCATAACCGGTCGGGATCAGGACGGAATCCGGTACCTTGCGGCCGAGCTGCAGAAACAGCTCATAGGCGATCGTCTTGTAGCCTTCGGGGCCGTAAGGATTTCCGGTATGGAAGCGCGTGAGATTGCTCGCCGGCATGAGGCCCGCCTCGTCGACGAGCCGCCGCAACGCCTGCCAGCGCCGGTCGAACGGAGCGACCACCACATGGGCTCCCAACGCATTGAGAAGCCGGCGGAAGCCCGGCTGCGGACCATCGGAGATGACCACCACGCACGTAAGCCCGGCCCGGGCGGCATAGGCGGCTGCAGCGGCGCCGTGGTTGCCCGACGACGCCACCGCGATCCCGCGCGCTCCTGATGTGACGGCGGCTGAAACAACGCAGAGATTGAGCCGGTCCTTATGGCTCCAGGTCGGATTTCGGCTCTCATCCTTGAGCCAGAGCGTGCCGGAAAAACCGAGCGAGCGACCGAGGTCACCTGCATCGAACAGAGCAGTGCCGCCCTCGCCGAGGCTCAGCCCCGCGGCCAGCGGAGGCAGCAGCGGCGCCCAGCGGTCAAGCCCCGGCAGCGGTGCCTGATCGAACAGGCTCTTGTCGACCCGACCATAGTCGTAGTCGACCTCGAGCGGATACTGCATCGCCTCGGTCGAGCTGACCGGACATCCCGACGTCAGCACCGGCAGCAGCGGAAATAGCCGGGCAGGATCGCCCAGCGACCGCTGGCCAATGGCCAGGCTTTGCAATCCGTCGCCAACGGCGGCGGCGGTCGGAGAATGATCGTGCCGCATCGTCACGACACGACGTGCGGCATGACGTCTTCGGCAAAGATCTGCATCTGCTCGAACAGCTCGTCCACCGTGTTGGCAGCGAAGTAGAGCCCCAGCAGGTGGGTCGCGCCGGCGGCCTCGAGCGCCTTAGCCTTGGCGATGACTTCTTCAGCGGTGCCAACCAGGTTGATGTCCTCGTGCCTGACGGCGCCCTGGTCCTTCAGTGTCGACTGCGACAGTGACACCAGATGCTTGTACATCTGGCTCTGCCGGAAGCGCTCGACCGCCTCTTCCCGGGTCTTGCCGATATAGCAGACGAACTGGGGAGCGACCTCGATCTGGGCCGGGTCCCGGCCTTTCTTGTCGGCAAGCTCGCGCAGCGTCGAAACGGCGCCCGCAAGCCTCTCGACCTCGATGCAGGCCGGCAGCCAGCCATGCGCGTAGTCCACCGTCCGCGAGATGGCGTTCGGGTTGTTGCCGCCGACATAGAGCGGCAGCGGATCCTGCACCGGCTTCGGATACATCTCGACGTCGCGATACTTGTAGAATTCGCCGTCGAATGTGGCGGTGCGATCCTTGAAGAGCTGGGCAAAGGCCTGCAGGCTCTCCTCGACCATCCGGCCGCGATGTGCCTTCCAGCCAGGATGGAGCGCCTCGAATTCCTCGCGATAGGCCCCGACGCCGACGCCGATTTCCAGGCGACCGCCGCTGAGCTGGTCGATGGTCGCGATCTGCTTTGCCGTCACCACGATGTCGCGGCGCATGGGCATCACCAGCATGCCCGTGCCCATCCGGATGCGGGACGTCTTGGCGGCGATGTAGGCGTAGGTTGAGAGGATCTCCCAGAAGTTCGGGGGGGTGGGAAACTCCTCACGCACATAACGCTGGGTCGTCATGTGGTCGTTGCCCCAGACGGAATCATAGCCGAGTTCCTCGGCGCGCACGGCGATCGCGATCACGTCTTCGATCCGCGCGAAAGGCACCGGATACATCATGCCTTCCATTCCGGTTGGCAGGCCGACACTCACCTTCATCGCCGCAGACCCCTTGTCATGAGCACACTAAGCGTTTCTAAAAAAGAAACACCGTTCCAATTATCATTTTGATGTTTCGCGCGAATGTCAACTCGGCCGCTCCGTCGTCGGGCGCCGAGCATCCCGGCTGGTTCGCATCTGGCGTTGACAGGTCGGCGCCCGGCCGGCCTAATGGCAAAAACTGAAATAGCGTTCCTTTTATAGAAACACTGAGGATAACCGATGCTCGTTAACGCCGCGCGCTTCCGCAGCCGACTCGCAGAAGAAGGGCTCGACGGCATCGTCGCAGCGACGAGTGAGAATGTTCAGTATCTGACGGGGATCGCGAGCGTCTCGCTGGCGATCCATCCCTATTTTGGCCAGTGCTACGCCATCGCGACCCACGACCGGCCGGAGGCTCCCTCCTTCGTGTCCAGTGTGGGTGAGGTCGACCAGGTCCTCGACGGCTTCGATGGCATATCGCGGGTGGAGACCTACGGCACGTTCTACCGTGAAATCGCGGACGGGACGCAGCTGAGCGACGACGAGCAGCGGCTCCACGACCTTTCGGTCCAGGCCGCCCACCCCTCTCCTGTCGCTGCGCTCGCTGAGGCGATCCGTGGCGCCGGCCTCGCCGAAGCGCGGATCGGCATCGACAACGATGGCCTGAAGCCGGGCGTACGGGAGACCCTTGAAAGCCTGATGCCGGCCGCGACCTTCGTGGATGCCTCCAAGACGTTCGCCTTCATCCGCCGGGTCAAGTCGGCGGAAGAGGTCCGGCGCATCCGGCGCTCGGCCATTGCCGCGCAGAACGCCATCCTCGCCGCAACCTCCATCGCCGAAGAGGGTGTCAGCGAGCGCGAACTGATGCTTGCCTTTAACCGCTCGATCGCTGCCCAGGGAGGCTGGCCGCGCCTCGCGATGATCAGGATCGGGCGCAACGGCGTGGGCGGGCAGGTCCGGCCTGGATCGACGAAGCTGGCAAAGGGCGACACCATCTGGTTCGACGTCGGCTGCGTTAAGGATGGCTACTGGTCCGACATCGCCCGCAACGTCGCCTATGGCGAGCCCTCCACACGGAGTGCCTCGATCTATAGGGCCTTGAAAGCCGGCGAAGATGCAGCGATCGACGTTGTGCGCCCCGGACAGGTCGCACACCAAGTTTTCGACCTCATGATGGAAGCGACGCGCGAGGCCGGGCTGCCGGACTATCGGCGCCACCACGTCGGCCACGGCATCGGCGCTGAGATCTACGAACAGCCGATTCTCGCCCCCGGCAACGAAACCCCGATCGAGGCCGGCATGGTCCTGAACGTGGAGACGCCCTACTACGAATTTGGAACCGGCGGGCTGCACGTCGAGGATCCGTTCGTCGTGGGGGAGAACGGCGAGAATCGGCTCCTCACCACGCTCACCCGGGACATGATCGTCGTCGAGCCCTAGACGCCACTGCGGCTCGCTCCTGCCGACCGACGGATCAGGATCGCTGACCCGCGAGCCGCCACTGGATCTCCTTCGCCGTTTCTTCGGCAAGGACCCGAAGCTTGTCGATGTCGATCGCACCCGAAGACAGAAGCATCGCGGGGAAGGCCAGCGACAGGCCAGCGATCACGGTGCCTGCGGCGTCGCGCAGTGGCACCGCGACGGCTCCGATCTCCTCGAAATGCTCGCCGTAGTTCGCCGCGTAGCCGCGGCGGCGGATCTCCTTCACCTCTTTCCAGAGGTCCTCGGCGAAGGCGATCGTCCGCGGCGTGGTCTTCTTCAGCGGGACGGTCTCCAGGAAGCGCTCGATGAACGCATCTTCCTGATAGGCCAGCATCACCTTGCCCATCGCGGTGCTATAGAGCGCGATCCGTCCGCCCGGCTGCATGGAGATCTTCACGGCGCTCCGGCCGTCATAGACGGCCACGTAGACCACCTCGTAGTTGCTGAGCACACCCAGATAGAAAGTATGATCGAAGCGGTCGGAGAAGTCCTGGAAGACACGCCGCGCAACGATCGGTAGCGGATTCTGCTCTGAATAGGTCGAGGCGATCCGCATGATCTTCGGGCCAAGCCTGTACAGGGCCGTTGCCGGATCCTGCTCGACGTAGCCGAAGGCTTCGAGCGTCGTCAGCAGGCGGTGCATGGTCGTCGGATTCGTGTCTAACGCCCGCGCGAGCTCCCGCACGCCCCAAGCCGGCCGTTCGTTCGTGAACGCCTCCAGCGCCAGCAGACCGCGCCCCAGGTTCAGGTTTGGAAGCGAGCGGACGTCGACCGGCTCGACGGCATCCACCTCATCCTTGCGATCAACCACCCGCTGTCCTCCCTCCCGCTGTGGCGAAAAATCGCCCCCGCGGGCACCCGGCGCAACTTTACGCATTTGCCCGAAAAATCCGCAAGGCAGGCAGGAAGGCAATCTGCTCAACAGTTTAGCAGACGCCTTTCATGACCTGCCGAGAAACACCAGCACCCAAGTGTTCCGAATATAGGAATACCGTTACGAAAAATGGTGCGCAACCCATTTCGGTGTGCTGTACTCCCTCATCGCATCTTCGAACCGGCCAAAAAGCCAATCGGCGCATGTCGACACGGTGAGGGGAAATCGGCCGGGACGAAACTCTGAAGGAGGAGTTGATGAACCTAGTCAGAAGTGCCGGCCTTGCAGCAATGATTGCCGGAGCGACGATGAGCGTCGCCCACGCCCAGGAAGCGCCGACCGCTGAGAACCCGATCGTCTGGCGCATGTCGAGCTACGCTGGCGAAACGTGGGGCCTTTGGCGCAACATGGTCATGCCGTTCGTCACGCGGGTGAACGAGCTGTCCGAGGGACGGCTGGTGATCAAGCCCTATCCCGTCGACGTCCTCGCCCCGGCGACCCGCAACTATGAAGCGGTCCTCGACGGCACGGCCGACGCCGCGATGATCACGCCGCTCTATGTCGTGAACCAGGATCCGGCCAACACCTTCTACGCGGGCCAGCCTGGCGGCATGGGCATTGAGACGATGCTCTACTGGCTCTACGAGGGCGGCGGACAGGATCTGCTGACCGAGTTCAAGCTGGAGACGCAGGGCCTTTACTCGCTCGTCGGTGGGATCGTCGGCACCGAGCTGTGGCACTCGCATCGCCCCATCAACTCGGTCGAGGACCTGAAGGGCGCCAAGTTCCGGTCCGCCGGTGCCTGGTCGTCGGTTCTATCCGACTATTTCGAAGCTTCGCCGGTCTTCGTAACCGGTGGTGAGGTCTACACGATGCTGGAGCGGGGCGGCGTGGACATTGCCGAATGGTCCGGCCCGGCTGACAATCTGATTGCCGGCCTGCAGAACGCCGCCGAGTACATCATCTATCCCGGCGTCCACTTCCCGGCCGGCATCAACGAATTCATCGTGAAGAAGGAATCCTGGGAGGCCCTGCCGCCGGACCTTCAGGAGACGGTCAAGGCCGCCGCCAAGCTGGCCGTGTTCGAGAGCTACCTGCAGTCTGGCATGGACGACATCGTCGCCATGGACAAGCTCCGTGAAAGCAACGCCGAATTCGAGGAGCTGCCGCCTGAGGTGCTGGCCGCCATCACCGATGCCGGCCGGGAATGGGCGGAAAAGAAGGCCGAAGAGCAGAGCGCCGATGGCAATGACTGGATGAAGAAGATCGGCGACAGCTACTTCGCATTCCAGGATCGCTACGCCAACAACGCCGCCTTCAAGTACGTCGACCGGAACTAGGCGACCAATGGACTGCCGGCCTTCCGGGCGGTGCCGGAGGGCCGGCAATCCCTTTCGAGTGGGACGAGTTCGACAATGCGCGTCATCGACGCCATCTCCTCCGCCATCGCCGCGATCGCAGGTGTCCTGCTGATCCTGTTGATCGGCGTCATGATCTTCGAGGTGGTCAGCCGCTATGCCTTTAACGCGCCGACGCTCTGGGCATCCGACATGACATACATGCTGAATGGCGCGCTGTTCATGATGGCCTCGGCGTACGGACTGAAGGCCAATGGTCACGTCCGCATCGATTTTCTGATCGACCGGCTGCCGAAGCGCCTCCAGGGCGCGATCGGTGCCGGCCTCCTTTTCTTCCTCGCCCTTCCGACCTTCGCCGCCCTCTCCTACGTGGCGGTGGAGCGCGCGCACCGCTCCTATGTTCGCGGCGAGGTCGATCCCGTGAGCGCCTTCGCACCCATCATCTGGCCTTTCCACGCGGCAATCGCCCTTGGCCTCTGCCTTCTGACAGCCCAGACCCTCGTGACCGCGATCCGCTTCGCAATGCCGGCTGAGCCCGATGAGTGACCCCATTCTGGCGGGGCTTATGTTCCCTGCCCTGTTCGCACTGATCCTGCTGGGGCTGCCGGTCGCCTTCAGCTTGATCGTCACGGCGTTCGGCTTCGCCCTCATCGCCTTCGGCGATCTGGCGCCGATGCAGCTCTACCGCTTCGTCGAGCGGGTGGCGACGCAGCCGACCTTCGCCGCCGTTCCCCTCTTCATCTTCATGGGCGCCATGCTGGAGCGGTCCGGCATCGCCGAACGCCTCTTCGAGGCGATGCGACTGTGGTTCGGCCGGCTTCCCGGTGGCCTCGCTCTCGCCGCCATCACCATGTGCGCGATCTTTGCGGCTGGCACCGGCATCGTGGGGGCCGTGGAGGTAATGGTCGGCATGATGGCCATCCCGGCCATGCGTCGCTACGGCTACAACCACGGCCTCATCTCCGGGACCATCTGTGCGGGTGGGTCGCTCGGCACGATGATCCCGCCGTCGATCGTCGTCGTCGTTTACGCGACCCAGGGACAGCTCTCCATCGGCGACCTCTTTGCCGCCGTCGTTATCCCTGCGATCATCATGGTCCTTCTCTTCCTTGGCTACATCCTCGCCCGCTGTGCCATTCGGCCCCAGGACGGCCCGCCGCTCAGCGCCGAGGAAGTTCAGGTGCCGCTGGGCCAAAAGCTCTGGATGGCGGCGACTTCGATCGCCCCGGCCATCGGGCTCGTGCTGGCGGTCGTCGGATCGATCATGGCCGGCATCGCTGCCCCGACAGAGGCGGCCAGCGTCGGCGCCCTCGGTACGATGCTGCTGACGCTGGCGTACCGGAAGTTCAGCCTGTCCGTGCTGATCCAAACGCTGCGGTCCAGCCTCGTGATCACCGCGATGGTCATGCTGATCATCGTCGGCGGCACCATGTTCACCAGCATTTTCCAGATCAACGGTGGCCGCGAGCTTATCCAGAAAGGCCTCACCGTCCTCGACCTGTCGCCCACCCAGACTGTGTTCGTGATCCTTGCGATCATCGCCCTTCTGGGGTTTGTGCTGGACTGGATCTCAATTCTGCTGATCTGCGTTCCGATCTACGAGCCGCTGCTGCGCCTGTCGGGCATCGACCCGGTCTGGTTCGCAGTCATGGCGATCGTGACGATCCAGACCAGCTACCTGACCCCGCCGATGGCGCCGTCGATCTTCTATCTCAAGAGCGTCGCGCCGCCGGAGATCACCTATCGCCAGATGTGTCTCGGCGTGGCCCCGTTCATCGCCTGCCAGCTCGTGGTCCTGCTGATCGTCTACCTTGTGCCGGCGACGGCGACCTGGCTGCCCCAGGTTCTGGTGCGCTGAGAATGCGGTGCTTGTCCCTTTCCCGACCGCCGTTCGACCGGAGGCAGCAATGACCAAAGCTCGCCAGGGCGTCGGAGCATCGGTCCTCCGGCGCGAGGACAACCGCTTCCTGACCGGAACTGGCCGCTATGTGGCGGACATCGAACTGCCACGCATGATGGACGTGGCGTTCGTGCGCTCTCCGATGGCCCACGCGCGCATCGGCGGCATCGAGATCGACGAGTCCGTTCGGCGCTGGGTTTTCACGGCGGCGGACCTGGAGGGCGTCACCCCCATCGTGCCGCCCTCCAGCCTCCCGGGCCACAAGATCCCGCCCTATCCCGCGATGGCATCGGACAGGACGCTCTTCGTCGGCCAGATTCTGGCGGCCTGCGTCGCGGGCAACCGGGCCCTTGCAGAGGATCTGGCGGAAACGGTCATGCCCGACCTGAATCCACTTCCGGTCGTGGCCACGGTGGAAGCAGCTCTCGCGCCCGATGCACCGCTCGTGCACGAGGATTGGGGCACGAACCTCTCGGTTGAGACCCTCTTCGACAGCGGCATCGACGAGGTCGCCGCCGCGGCGCCGGTGCGGGTAAGCCGCGACCTGGCCATGGCGCGTCAGGCGATGGTTCCGCTGGAGGGCAAAGGCGTCGTGGCCGACTGGGATGCGCGACTCGATCAGCTGGTGGTCTACTCGTCCACCCAGTCGCCGCACCTGATCCGCAACGCCTTGTGTATCTGTCTTGGGCTTGAGCAGCGCCGCATCCGCGTCATCGCACCCGATGTCGGCGGCGGCTTCGGCTTCAAAGCGATCCTGCAGGCGGAGGAAGTCATCGTCGCGTGGCTCGCCATGCGGCTGAAGCGTCCGGTGCGGTGGATCGAGGATCGCTTCGAGCACCTGACCGCAAGTGCCAACGCGCGCGAGCATGCCTACCGGATAGAGGCGTTCGCCGACGAGACAGGGCGCATCCTTGCGCTGGATGCCCTGCTGCGAACCGACGCGGGCGCCTATTCGATCTGGCCCCACACCAACGCGTTCGACGCCATCCAGGCGAGCGGCATCCTGCCGGGCCCCTACGCCATCGCCAACTACCGCATCCGCACGCAGACGGTCGCCACCAACAAGCCGCCGCTGTCCCCCTACCGCGCGGTGGCGCGCCCGAGCGCCTGCTTCGCGATGGAAATGATCATGGATGCGGTGGCGCGCGAGATCGGCCGTGATCCCGCCGAGGTGCGGCTGGCAAATCTCGTTCCCGCCGACGCCATGCCCTATACCGCGGTGACCGGCAAGGTTTACGACAGCGGCGACTATCCGGCCTGTCTTCAACGGGCTCGCGAAATGATCGGCGAGACGCAGGCCGATGCGCCGCCGGAGCGCTGGGCCCGGCGCATCGGCATCGGCTACGCGATGTACACCGAACACACGGCGGTCTCGACCTCGACGATCGCCCCCCTCGGCATCGAGATGTTGCCGGGCTACGAGCTTGCCGCGCTTCGCCTGATGCCGGATGGCGGGCTGGAGATCCGGGTTGGCGTGCAATCGCACGGTCAGGGTATGGAAACGACGCTGGCCCAGATCGCCAACGAGATCCTCGGGGTGGACCTCGAACGCATCACCGTCATCCATGGCGACACCGGCCTGACACCCTACTCGACCGGAACCTACGCCTCGCGCGCGGTCGTGATGACCGGCGGCGCGGTCGCCGACGCCTGCGGGCGTCTGGCAGACCGGCTGAAGGCGATCGGCTGCCACCTCCTGCAGGCGGGGGAAGCCGACATCGAGGTCGGCAACGGCGAGATCGCCGGCCCCGTCGGGAGTCTGACGATCGAGGAAGCCGCACGGATATGGCATTTCCGGCCCCAGGAATTGAGCGATGCCCTCCTCGCCGAGGCGCTTGAGGTGACCGGCGCCTATCGTCCGGACGGAGACCGCGCGCCGTTTGCCTATGCGGTCCATGCAGCAAAGGTAGCGGTCGATCCGGAACTGGGGACCATCGAGCTTCTCGACTACGTTGTCGTCGACGACTGCGGGGTCCGTGTGAACCCGATGATCGTCGACGGCCAGGTCCTCGGCGGCGCCGTCCAGGGCATCGGTACCGCGCTCTACGAGGAGTGCCCCTTCGACGACGACGGACAGCCGCTTCACACCACCTTCGGCGAGTATCTTGTGCCGTCGGCCGCCGAAATCCCCATGATCCGGCTCGATCACACGGAAACGCCGGCACCGATGACCCGGTTCGGAGTGAAAGGCGTTGGAGAAGGTGGCGCCATCGCGCCTCCCGCCGCTGTCGCCAACGCCGTCAACGCTGCCCTCGCCCCGCTCGGTGCGGAGCTGTGCTCGGTGCCGGTCACGCCCCAACGGGTCCTGGAAGCGATCGCCCGCGCCGAGCGGGCAGAGGCGGACACATGAAGCCGGCGGCCTTCGACTACGAACGACCGTCCACGGTCGAGCATGCTGTCGAGCTGCTCGCTGCCTCCGACGGCGAGGCCCGGCTTCTCGCCGGCGGTCAGTCGCTCGTTCCCATGATGAACCTGCGCCTCGCCTATCCCTCGGCACTGATCGACATCGCCGGCATCGCCGACCTGTCGGCCATCGAGGATCGCGGAAGCAGCGTCGCCATCGGCACCGGCGTCACTCATGCGCGGATCGAGGACGGCGAGGCGGGGGATCATTGGGGCGGCTTTCTTGCGCATGTTGCGCGCGAGATCGCCTATCGAGGCGTCCGCAATCGCGGGACGATCGGTGGAAGCCTTGCCCACGCCGATCCTGCCGCGGACTGGCCTGTGGCACTTGCCGCGCTGGGAGCATCCGTGGAGATCGCGGGACCGCAGGGACTGCGCTCGGTCGACGTGCACGAATTCGTCACTGGCATGTTCGAAACCGTGCTCGATCCCGGCGAAATGGTCGCAGCGGTCGTCGTTCCGAAGCTTTCGCGCCAAGCGCCCTGGTCCTTCATCAAGGTTCGTCGAAAGCGAGGTGCTTTCGCCGATGCGCTCGCTGCGGTCATTACGGATCCGGATGCCGGCACTCTGCGGATCGTCGCCGGCGGCGTTGCGACGGGTTTCAGACGACTGACGCAGTTGGAAGACGCCGCTCTCGTCTCGCTTTCCTCCACGGAACTGGCGACCCGGATAGAAACCGCCATCGACGAGATCGATCCCGACATGGATATCTTTCACCGGCGGCTGCACCTGGTTTCTCTGGCGCGCGCCGTGCAGGAAGTCTCCACATGAGGACGATCTCGCTGACCGTGAACGACGAAGCCGTGACAGCAATCGTGGAGCCGCGAACGAGTCTCGCCGACTTCCTGCGGGACAATCTCCACCTCAAGGGGACCCATCTCGGCTGCGAACAAGGCGCCTGCGGCGCCTGCACCGTTCATCTGAATGGCCGGCCGGTGCGCTCCTGCATCACGTTCGCGGTCTCCTGTGACGGTGCCGACATCCGCTCCGTCGAAGGTCTGGACGATCCGGTCTCCACATCGCTCCGCCAGGCCTTCAGCCAGGAGCATGCGCTTCAGTGCGGCTACTGCACGCCCGGCATGCTGATGACAGCACGCGACATCGTCGAGCGTCTCCACACCCCGGACACCGACGAGATCCGCCGGGAGCTTGCCGGCTGCATCTGCCGGTGCACGGGATATAGGGGCATCGTGCGGGCGATCGCCCGGGTGATTTCGGAAAAGTCCGGCAAACCGGCATAGGCGACCGGTCACCGGGACCGCCCGAAAGGGAAAGGAATTCGACCATGAGTTCAGACACTGCGACCCTCGCCATCGTTGGCGGCAGTGGCGCACTGGGTGGCGGTCTTGCGCTGCGGGCGGCGCGAGCCGGTCTTTCCGTCATCCTGGGATCGCGGACTGCGGAGCGGGCGGCAGAGGCTGCGGCGGCGCTCGTCGCCGATGTTCCGGGTGCCGACGTCCGCGGCATGGAAAACGCCGAGGCGGCGCAGGCCGGCGACATCGTGATCGTCACCGTGCCGTTCGCCAGCCAGGCCGAAACGCTTGCCGCCATCGCGCCCTTCGTCGCCGGGAAGATCGTGGTGGACACGACTGTGCCGCTGATGCCGCCGAAGGTCGCCCGCGTCCAGCTTCCCGCGGAAGGATCCGCCGCAGCCTGCGCGGCAGCCGCCCTCGGCGAGGGCGTCCGCCTCGTCACTGGGTTTCACAACGTCTCCGCCCAGAAGCTGCGCGGCGGCGGTCCCGTCGGCTGCGACGTGCTCGTCTTCGGCGACGAGCCGGTGGCCCGGCAGGCGGTCGTCGACCTTGCAGGTACGTTGGGCCTGCGCGGCGTGCACGGCGGCGTGCTGGACAACGCCGCAGCCGCAGAGGCGATGACCTCGGTCCTCATCGCCATCAACAAGCGCTACAAGGTGGCCGAAGGCGCCGGCATCCGCATCACCGGCATCGGCGAGAGCGAAGACGACTGACCGGACGATGAGTGCCCCTCCCCTGACCATCGTTGCCCTGCAGACGCTTCCGAGCTTCACCGCGGACCACGATCTCGCGGAGGAAATCCTCGCCGCTGCGCGCCGCGAGGGCATCGCCTTCAAGGACGGAGACATCCTCGTCGTCGCCCAGAAGATCGTCTCGAAGGTTGAGGGCAGGCTGCGCCGCCTTTCCGATTACCAGCCATCGGATCGCGCGCTCGCCCTGGCGGACGAGACCGGCAAGGATCCCCGTTTCGTCGAAGCGGTGCTTTCCGAAAGCGCCGCCGTCATCCGGACACGTCCGGGGGTGATTATAGTCGAGCATCGGCTCGGCCACATCATGGCCAATGCCGGCATCGACCGGTCGAACATCGGAGGGAGTGAGGACGCGCTGCTGCTGCTCCCGCGCGATCCGGACGGAAGCGCCGCCGCGCTACGCGCCGCGCTGGTCGAAGCAACGGGTGCGCGCATTGGCGTCATCGTCTCCGACAGCTTTGGCCGGCCGTGGCGGATCGGCACCACGGGCATCGCGATCGGCACCGCCGGTCCCGCGATGGTCGTTGACCGGCGCGGCGAGCCCGACCGCGACGGACGCCCTCTGCAGGTCACGGAGATCGGCTTCGCCGACACGGTGGCCGCGGCCGCCGTGCTCGTCATGGGCGAAGGCTCCGAAGGGCGGCCGGCAGTGATCGTCCGCGGCCTGGACTGGCCAGAAGCAGCCGGCGGAACGCGGTCCGGTCTGAGGCCGGCAGAGCAGGATCTCTTTCGATGAGAGATGGCGACAGAGCCTATTCCGGCGGACCCGTCGTGGCGCTCTGCGGCGGCATCGGCGGCGCGAAGCTCGCACTCGGCCTCACCCGCGTGGTTCCCGCCGATCGGCTGTCGATTGTGGTGAACACCGGCGACGATTTTCGTCACTTCGGGCTGCACATCAGCCCGGACGTCGACACCGTCCTCTATACTCTCTCGGGCCGCGCCAATCCTGAGTCCGGCTGGGGCCGCGCCGGCGAAAGCTGGCGGTTCATGGAGGCCGTCGCGGAGATCGGAGGCGAGACGTGGTTCTCGCTGGGCGATACCGATCTCGCACTCCATGCCGTGCGAACGGCCTGCCTCGCGGCCGGCGAGACCCTGACGGCGATCACGCGTGACCTCGCCGCGTCCTTCGGCATCGCTCCGGCGATCCTGCCCGCGACCGACGACGCCTGCGCAACGGTGGTGGAGACCGACGAGGGCGACCTGCCCTTTCAGCGCTACTTTGTCGAGCGACGCTGTGAGCCCATTGTTCGCGCGATCCGCTTCGAGGGCTCGCAAGCCGCGGCTCCGAGCGCAGCTGTAGCCGCGGCCCTGCAGGCGCCGGACCTCGCCGCCATCGTGGTGTGTCCGTCGAACCCCTACCTGTCGATCGACCCGATGCTGGCCATCCCCGGGATGAGGGATCTGATCGCTGGCGCTGCCGCTCCGGTCGTGGCCGTCTCGCCGCTGGTCGGCGGGCGCGCTATCAAGGGTCCGCTCGCAAAGATCATGGGCGAACTGGGCACCGCGCTGACGCACGCCTCCGTGCTCGCTCACTATGACGGGCTGGTCGACCGCCTCGTCGTCGACGACGAGGATCGCAGCCTGGCGAGCGATCCCCGCGTGCGGATCGCCCAGACGCTAATGACGAGCCTCGACGACCGGATCACGCTGGCACGCACTGTGATCGAGATCGCCGCCGAGGCGCGGGCGGAGGTGCAAGCATGATCAACGTGCTATCCGGCCCTGCCGTGGCCCTTGTTCCGGTGAAGCGTCTCGAGCTCGCCAAGAGCCGCCTTGCGCCTATTCTGTCGTCGGCGGAGCGGCGGCACCTGCAGGAAGCGATGCTGGCCCATGTTCTCGGAGAGCTCGCGTCCGCGCCGGGCCTCGACGGCGCAGCGGTCGTGACCGCGGACATCGACGCCGCGACGATCGCGGACCGGTTCGGCGCCCGGCTTGTTCCCGATACCTCCGACGAGTTGAACGCCGCTCTGTCCGCGGCCACCCAGCGCCTCATTGCCGATGGGGCCGCGATCATTGCCATCGTTCCCGCCGACCTGCCCGAACTGACTGCCGCCGACATGGCCCGCGCCCTTGCAGAGGTCCGCCGGTCCGGCGCGACGCTGGTCGTTCCGGACGCCGAGGCGCGCGGCACCAACGGCCTCGTCTTCCCTGCCCGCCGCGTCCCGCGCCTGTCCTTCGGCCCCGGCAGCTTCCACCGCCATCTCGCCGAACCCGGAGCACGACCGTTCCCGCTGCCCTCCTTCGCCCGGGATCTCGACCGTCCCGACGACCTCGCCGCGCTGCGCACCACGGCGATTTGCCTGGAGTCCCTCGCATGACGCGCCTGCCGATCGATGCCTGGACGCGCCACGTGATCGATGGCGGTTGTCTCGACCGGGCCGACCTCAACACCCTCGCCGCCTCGGCGGAGATCTCGGACCTTGTGGGAGGCGCCGCCGCGATCCGCGACGCCGGGCACGGCCCGCTCGTCTCCGTCTCGCGCAAGATCTTCGTGCCGCTGACCAATCTCTGTCGCGACGTCTGCGCCTATTGCACCTTCGCCCATTCGCCCAAGCCTGGCGAGCCGATCTATCTGTCGCGCGATGAGGTGGTGGAGATCGCTCGAGCCGGCCAGAGGGCCGGCTGCGACGAGGTCTTGTTCACTCTCGGCGACAAGCCGGAGCTGCGCTACCGGGCCGCGCGCGCGGCCCTCGACGCGCTCGGCCACGCCACCACGCTGGACTATCTGGAGGAGGTCGCCGGGCTGGTGCTGCGCGAGACCGGCCTCCTGCCCCACATCAACGCCGGCGTCATGGACGAGGCGGCGATCACTCGCCTGCGCGGCGTCTCCGCGTCCCAGGGGCTGATGCTGGAGACGGCGTCGGAGCGCCTGTCGGAGCGCGGCGGCCCGCACTTCGGATCCCCAGACAAACTCCCCTCTGCCCGGCTTGCCACCATCGAGGCAGCAGGGCGCGCAAAAGTGCCGTTCACCTCCGGCATACTGATCGGTATCGGCGAGACCCGCGCAGAGCGCCTCGCCTCGATGCTGGCGCTGCGCGACCTTCACGAGCGTCACGGCCACATTCAGGAGATCATTATCCAGAATTTCCGGGCAAAGGCAGGCACCCGGATGGCCAACGCTCCCGAACCCGACCTTGCCGACCAGCTCTGGACCATCGCGCTGGCCCGCTTCGTGTTCGGGCCGGCCATGTCGATCCAGTCGCCTCCAAACCTGCGCGGCGACGGGCTCGCGGAGCTCATCGGAGCCGGCATAAACGACTGGGGCGGCGTCTCTCCGGTCACACCCGACCACGTGAACCCGGAAGCGCCGTGGCCGGCGCTCGCCCGCCTCGCCGCCGACACCGCGGCAGCCGGCAAGACACTGGTGCCCCGCCTCACCGCCTATCCTGCCTATGTGCGCGACGCCGATACCTGGATGGACCCGGCGCTACGCGCGCCTGTGGCCGCCCGCTCCGACACCGAAGGCTTCGCTCATGAGACCGGCTGGCGGGTCGGCCACTCCAAGGGCGTGATCGCCCTGGAGGGCGCGGCCGCCGCGCCCGCGATCATCCGAAGCCTGGCACTGGAGCGGGCGATCGAGCGGGGCGTCGCCGGCCATCGCCTCGACGAGACGGAGATCGTCACACTCTTCCGCGCCCGCGGTCCGGAGGCTGCCGCCGTCCGCGAAGCCGCCGACGCCGTGCGCCGCGAGCGGGCCGGCGCCGCCGCCGGCTACGTCGTCACCCGCAACATCAACTACACCAACGTCTGCGGCTACCGCTGCCGCTTCTGCGCCTTCTCCAAGGGCAAGCGCTCCCTCAACCTGCGGGGCACCCCTTACGACCTGCCTCTCGACGAGATCCAGCGCCGGGCCGTCGAGGCCTGGGAGCGCGGCGGTACCGAGGTCTGCATGCAGGGCGGCATCCATCCCGACTATACAGGCGAGACCTACCTGGCGATCTGCCGGGCGGTGAAGGAGGCCGTGCCGGAGATGCACGTCCACGCCTTCTCGCCGCTGGAGGTGACCCAGGGCGCGCGCACTCTCGGCCTCTCGGTCGAGGAGTTCCTGATCGCGCTGAAGGAGGCCGGGCTCGGCTCGCTGCCCGGAACCGCCGCGGAGATCCTGGACGACGAGATCCGCGTCCGTCTCTGCGCCGACAAGGTCCGGACCGACGAATGGCTTGCCGTGATCGAGACCGCCCACCGGGTCGGTCTGCGCTCCACCGCGACCATCATGTTCGGCCACATCGAACGCTACGCGCACTGGGCCCGCCACCTGATGCGCATCCGCGCGCTGCAGGAGAGGACCGGCGGCTTCACCGAGTTCGTGCCGCTGCCGTTCGTCCACATGGAGGCGCCGATCTACCTTGCCGGCGAAGGCGCCCGGCAGGGTCCGAGCCTGCGCGAGGCGATCGCCATGCACGCCGTCGCCCGGCTTGCCCTCAATCCGGTGATCCCCAACATCCAGGCCTCCTGGGTGAAGCTCGGCGAGGCCGGCCTCGCTGCGGCCATGCAGAGCGGCGCCAGCGACCTGGGCGGCACACTAATGGACGAATCCATCAGCCGCGCGGCCGGCGCCGACCACGGCCAGGAGATGGCACCCGACCGCATGGTCGAGATCGCCCGCAGGCTCGGCCGCACGCCCCGACAGCGCACCACCCTCTACGGCGATGCGCCATCGCGCCAGCGTGACCGGGCCTTCCAGGCGCCGCCGCTCCTCGATGTCGTCAATCCGCCGGCCGGCAAACACGCCCGGATCGGAAGCGCGAAGGCAACTGCTGGAGCATGAGTCTTCTGCCGAAACTGTCGGCAGGTTCGGGACGCTGGCAGGCCGTTCGAGCGGCTACGATGCGCGCTTGTGGCCGACGTCGAACGCATCGATCTCGACAATAATCTCTGCCATGGAGCTGATGTCCTGGTGGACCGCTCGACTGACGGCGATGGCGTCCCTCGCCCGCAGGGCCTGCAGCATTTCGACGTGATGGGTGCCGTCCCATCGCGCCGTCTTGGCCTCCAGCGACAGCCGCATGAACGGCCCCATCTGCATCCACAGCCCCTCGATCATCGGCAGCAGCACCTCGGAGCGCGACGCCTGGTAGAGGCGGAAGTGGAAGTCCTTGTTGGTGGACAGGATCGGCCTCGGGGCCGCCTGCAGCAGGGCGTCCATCGAGCGCATGTGCAGATGCTCGAGCTCGTCCATCACGCCGTCGTCGAGATGGGCGACGGCGCCTTCCGCCGCCATGCTTTCCAGCATCTGGCGGACTCGCCACAGCTCCTCGAACTTGTGGCGCGACATGAACGGGACGATCACCTGCCGGTTGGGCATCATCTGAAGCGCCTGCTCGGCGATGAGCCGGTTGACCGCCTCCCGCACCGGCATGGCGCTGGTCCCCAGCCGTCGCGCAAGCGTGCGCAGGCTGATCGGCTCGCCGGGGCTGAACTCGCCGACCATGAGCTCGTTGCGCAGGGTCAGGTAGACCTGCTGTGACATCGGCAAGTCGCCGCGCCGCACATCCGGACCGGAAGGCGTCTGCGCCGCCGTCAGCTGCTGTTCCAAGGACTGTCCTTCCCGTCTGGCGAGCGACCGTTCGTGTTCCGGCTGCCGTCCATCGCTTCTATCAACTTTAAGGCTTTTGCGGAACTCATCCCGCCAACTGTGATCACAGTTGTTGACAGCTGTTCGCAGTCTCGGCAAGCTGTGATCACAGTTAGGGCATGCCTTCTTCGACGGCAGCAGACAAGCGAAAGGCGGGCGACGTGACGACGGTCCAGTCGATCGAGACGGTTCTGATCCAGCTCCCGACCCGCCGGGAACACCGGTGGACCGGCCTCTCCGAGCCGATCGGTCGCTACGTCCTGGTGAAAGCGGTCGGCGACGACGGCTCGGTCGGATGGGGCGAGGCGCCGGCGCTGAAGGACTGGGGCGGAGAGTTCGGCCGCTATTTCGGAGAGTCGCCGCTGATCACCCGGCTCGTAGTCGAGCGCTATCTCGTTCCCGCCGTCGCCGGTATCGACCCGACCAACATCATTGAGGCTCACGCGCGGATGGATGCAGCCATCCGCGGCTATCCCTACGCCAAGGCGGCCGTCGAGTTCGCCCTTTACGATCTCGCCGCGCGCTCGCTGGGCGTCCCCGTCTACACGCTGCTCGGCGGCTGCTCCCGCCGTCGGATTCCGGTTACCCACTCGATCGGTCTGATCGACATCGAGGAGGCCGAGCGCGAGGTGGTGAAGGTGGTCGAGGACGGCGTCCGCACCATCAAGATCAAGGTGGGCGTAGACCCCGACCGCGACGTGGCCATCGTTCGCCGCATCCGCGAGGCGGTCGGTCCCGGCATCGCGCTCTGCGTCGACGCGAACGAGGGCTACCGGACGCCGGGCGACGCGGTGAAGACGATCCGCAAGATGGAGCCTTACGAGCTTCTCTATGTGGAGCAGCCGGTGATGGGTATCGAGCGCCTCGCCGAGGTGGCACGCGCCATCGACCCGCCGGTGATGGCCGACGAATCCGCCTGGAACGCCCACGACGTCGTGCAGATCATCGATGCCCAGGCCGCCGACATCATCTCGATCTACACCACCAAGCCGGGCGGACTGTTCAAGGCCATGGAAGTTGCCGCCGTCTGCCGTGCGGCAGGCATCGTCTGCAACGTCAACGGGTCGGTCGAGACCGGCATCGGCAATCTCGCCAATCTGCACCTCGCCGCAGCCGCGCCCGCCGTCACGCTGTCCTGCGTGATCCCGGTCTCCACTCCTGCCGAGACGCTCGGCGAACGGATCGGCGGCATCTACTATCGCGACGACCTGATCGCCGAAGGCATGCAGTTCGTCGACGGCGCGGTCGAGCTTCCCGAGGGCCCTGGAATGGGCATCGCGGCCGATCTCGACAAGATCGACACCTATCGTGTCGCCGACGAGGAGATCCGGACATGAGGCCGGAGATCGTCGACCGCCTCGCTGCCCTCGCCGGCAGCCTGGAGCTGGACGCGCTGGTGCTCTGCTCCCCGGAGAACTTCGCCTACGTCACGAGCTTCGTCGTGCCGTCGCAGGCCCTCCTGCGCCATCGCCACGCCATGGCCATCGTGCGTGCGGATGGCGGCGTCGTCCTGTTCGGCGTCGACATGGAAGAGACCACCATCCGCGCCAAAGCTCCGGACACCGAACTGGCGGTCTGGAAAGAGTTTTCCGACGATGCGATGGCCGCGCTCGCCTCGACACTCTCGGCTCATCGCCTTGCATCGGGCCGGATCGGCTTCGAGCTCGGCTACCTGCCCGCCCGGGACTTTGCCGGCCTGATCGCGGCGCTTCCGAATGCGCGCTTCGCCTCCATCGATGCCGCGGTCGCCCGGCTGCGCCAGATCAAGACGCCCTCCGAGATCGAGCTTCTCGCGCGCCTGTCGCGCATCGCCGACAAGGCGATCGCCGATGCCCTCGGATCGGTCTCGGCAGGCGACACAGAGATGGACATCGCTGCCGGCCTGACCCGCTCGATCTTCGAGTCTGGGGCCGACGACTTCAAGCTGATGATCGTCGCGACCGGCGAGCGCAGCCAGCTCCCAAACGTCGGACCGAGCGAGCGCCGGCTGAAACCCAGGGACGTGTGCCGGGTCGAGATCTTCTCGGTCATCGACGGCTACCAGGCCGGAGTGTGCCGGACCGCCGTGGTCGAGGAAGCGCCGCCCCACGCAGACGACATCTGGAAGGTGCTCGTCGACTGCAAGTACATGCTCATGGACGAGATCTGCCCGGGCGCCAGCTGCCGCGAGATCTACGCCAAGTTCGTCGCGATGTTCGAGCGCCACGGGCTGCCGCCGATCTCGTTCGTGGCGCACGGGATTGGTCTGTTCCTGCACGAGGATCCCTACATCGGCGCCACGCCGATCATCGGCTCGCCCGACGACGCCGTGCTCGAGGCGGGCATGGTGCTCGGCTTCGAGCCCCTCTGCTACCGGACGGGCCACGGCTTCGGCATGCAGAACAAGGACATGCTCGCCGTTACCGAGACCGGCTGCACGCTGCTGTCCGACCACACCGACACCGACCGGCTTTTCGTCATCGCGTAGGAGATCGTTTGTCCATGTCAGGGGTTGAAACCATCGCCGTTCTGGGTGCAGGACACGGCGGCTGCGCGGCGGCCGCCGACCTGACGGCACGCGGCTATTCGGTCCGGTTGCACGCGCGCCGGGAGGCGACGCTCGCGCCGCTGAGCGAGGCTGGTGGCATCAACGCCACCGGCATTCAGACCGGAAAGTTTAAGCCGGCGGTCATGACCACCGATGTGGCCGAGGCGGTCGCGGGAGCGGACCTGATCATGCTGGTGGTGCCGTCGGTAGCTCACAAGAGCTATGCCGAGGCGCTTGCGCCCCTGATCGACGGCCGCGTGCCGGTGTTCCTCAACCCAGGCCATACCGGCGGCGCGCTGCATTTCCTAAAGGAGCTGCGGGCAGCCGGCTACGAGGGCGACATCCCGCTCTGCGAGACCACCTCGCTCACCTACATCACCCGGATGGAGGGGCCAGCCAAGGTCGGGATCTACTCCTACACCAAACGCCAGCGCTTCGCCGCCCTGCCCGCCAGGCACACCGACGCGCTCTATTCGGTCGTCAACGCCATCTATCCGGAGACGATCAAGGCCTCCAACGTGCTGGAGACCGGGCTCGCCAACATGAACGCGGTGTTCCACCCGACCGGCATGCTGATGAACACCGGCTGGCTGGAACGTACCGACGGCGGCTTCCTGTTCTACAGGGAGGGAATCACCGAAGGCGTCGGCCGCGCGACCAGGTGCGTCGACGACGAGCGGCTTGCCGTGGCCGCGGCACTATCCACGCCGGCCCTGCCCTTCCTGGACAGCTTCCTGCGCGCTGGCCTGACCACGCAGGCTGCCTATGACACGGGCTCGATCGCAACGGCGTGCGAACAGAGCGAGCCGAACAAGACCATCAGCTGCCCTCCGAGCCTCGACCACCGCTACATCCACGAGGACGTGGGCTACGGGCTGGTGCCGTTCGCGGCCTTCGGCGAACTCGCGGGCGTCCCGACGCCGACGATCTCGGCCCTCGTCCAGATCGCCTTTGCCGCGACCGGGATCGACTACGGCCGCGATGGGCTGACCCTGGACAAGATGGGCCTGACCGGGCTGACGGCCGACGCGCTCGTCCGCTTCGTCGAGACGGGAGAAGCCTGATGGAACATGCCGTCTTTCAGAAGCTCCGCGCCGCGATGGCCGAGGACGGGTTCGACGCCCTGGTCGCGCACTCGCTCGACAACGTCACCTATACCGCCGGCTTCCAAGTCCCGACCCACGCGATGAACCGGTTCCGCCGGACCATCACCATCCTCGCGGGCACGGATTTCGCCCGCCAGATCGTGGTGAACGTCGAGGAAGCCGTCGCCCGGGAAAGGTCGCGCTTTGCCGACATCCGCACCTACAACCAGTTCACCGACAACCCGTCTGATCTCATCGCCGACGCCCTGACGGAGGCCGGCGTGCCGGCCGGCCGCATCGCGATCGAGCTCGACTATCTGCCGGCGATGGACTTCCTGCGGCTGCAGGAGAAGTTGCCCAACGCGACCTTCGTCCACGCCCGCGATCTCTATTTCCGCACCCGCATGATCAAGACCGACGAGGAGGTCGAGCAGCTCCGCGAGGTCGGCACCCTGACCGAGCGGATGATGGCGGAGGTTGTCAGCCGCCTGAAGCCCGGCGTCACCGAGCAGGCGGTCGGCAGCGAGATCATGAACCGGATGCTGGACGTCGGCTGCGACAGCGTCACCTACCAGGTCGGGTCGGGCGCGCGCAGCGGCATCATCAATTGCAAGCCGACGACAAAGAAGATCGAAGCCGGCGATGTCGTCCGCGTCGAGATCCTCGGCGACCTGGGCGGCTACCGCTCCAACGTCACCCGGACTTTGGTGATGGGCAAGCCGACCGACGAGCAGAAGCAGATCTGGTCGATACTCATCGCTGCCCGCGAGGCCTGCGAGGCCAAGCTGAAGCCCGGCCAGTCGGTGCCCGATCTCTGGGAGACCTACCGCTCCCACCTCCTGGCCCACGACATCCAGCCCTCGCTGACTTTCCTCGGCCACGGCATCGGCCGCACGGTGCACGAAGAGCCGTACATGACGGAAACCCGCGACCTCGTGCTGCAGCCCAATGTCACCCACACCATGGAGCCACTCTACATGGTGCCGGGCCGCATGGGCTTCCACGTGGAGGACATGTACCGGATCACCGAAACCGGCTTCGAGAAGATCACCGGGCTGGCCTTCCCCAACGACGAACTGATCGAGGTCGCGGCATGAAGATCGCCGACATCGAGACCCATCTGGTCAGCCTGCCGCTGCGCCGTCCGCACACCTGGGCCGGCAACTACAGCCCGGTCGGCCAGCGCTACCTCCTGGTAAAGCTCATTCTGGAGGACGGCACCTACGGCTGGGGCGAGGCGCAGGTCCTGAAGGACTGGGGCGGCGAGTTCGGGACGCGCTACGGCGAGATGCCGGAGACCGCCATTCCGGTCATCCGCGACTATCTGGCCCCGCTTCTCAAGGGCGAGGACGTCGAGCGCTTCGAATATCTCCATCTGAAGATGGACAAGTTCATCCGCGGCTATCCCTACGCCAAGGCGGCGATCGACGTGGCCATGTACGACGCCGCCGGCAAGCTCCTGGGCGTGCCCGTCTACCAGCTTCTCGGCGGTCTCGTTCGCGACAGGATCCCGGTGGCCCACTCGATCGGCCTGATGGACGTGGACGCCGCCGTCACCGAAGCGAAGCAGGTGTTCGACGAGGGTGTCGGCTGCATCAAGGTCAAGGTCGGCCTCGACGCCGAGCGCGACCTCCGCCTCGTCCGGCTCATCCGCGAGGCGCTGCCGGAGCTGAAGATCCGCGTCGATGCCAATCAGGGCTACACGAGCTGGAAGGAAGCCCTGCAGGTCACCAACCGCATGGCCGAGTACGGCATCTGGTTCATGGAACAGCCGGTCGAAGGACTGGAGGCGATGGCACGCGTCGCACAGGCGACCGAGATCCCGATCATGGCCGACGAGGGCTGCTGGAACGCCCACGACCTGCTGCGCCTCGTGCGCAACGACGCCTGCGAGATGATCTCCTGCTACTACACGAAGGCCGGCGGGCTCACAAAGGCGAAGAGCCTGCTGTCCCTCGCCCACACTGCCGGCGTCTTCGCCGACGTGAACGGATCGGCGGAGATGGGGATCGGCAACGCCGCGAACCTGCACATCGCCGCCGCCTGCCCGGCAGTGACCATCCCCGGCACCATTCCGATCACCCAGACCGAGGCGGTGCGGCGGACCGAGGTCGCCTGCCGGATCTACCTCGACGATCTGATCGACCGGCCGTTCGAGTACGCTGACGGGTTCATGACCGTACCGGACCGGCCGGGCCTCGGCGTCGACATCGATCCCGAGAAGTTCGCCAAATACCGGGTGGGAGGCTGAGGTCGCCATGACGCTTCGATACGGGGTCAGCTTCGACGGGTTCGTCTCGACGGCGCAGGCGCTGGCGACGGCGCAGAAGGCCATGGCAACCGGTATCGACAGCCTGTGGATGGCCGAGCATCTCGGCTACCGCGAGGCCATGGTGACCAGCATGGGCTTCCGCATGCAGAGCGGCGATGCCCTGGTCGTGCCGACCGCCGTCAGCCCCTACCTCTGGCACCCGACCCCCACGGCAATGGCGCTGGCGACGCTGGCGGAGGTTGGCACCGCCCCGGTAGGGATCGCCGTCGGCGTCGGCAATCCTCTGTTCCTGGCCGAATCCGGCCAGAAGATCGACAAGCCGGTGCGCGCGGTCCGCGAGTTCATCGAATGCCTGAAGGCGCTGTGGACCGGCGAAGGCGTCACCTACGACGGCGAATTTTTCCCCCTCGCCGGCGCCAGGCTGGGCTTCACGCCGCCGCAGCCGCTCGTGACCTATATCGCCGCCACCGGCGAGCAGATGCTGCGCCTCTCCGGCCGCATAGCCGACGGCGTCGTGCTTTCCGCCGGCCTGTCGCCGGTCTTTTGCAGCGCCTCGTTCGACCACGTCGCCGAAGGCGCCGCAAAGGCCGGTCGTGACCCGGACGCGATCCGCCGCGCCGCCTATCTGATCTTCGCGTTGTCCGAGGACGAGAAAACAGCCCGCGACCTGGTGCGGGGCAAGCTCGCCTTCCTGTTCCGCAACAAGATGCTGGCGACGAACATCGAGACCACCGGCGTCGCCGTCGACCAAGAGCAGATCATCGCAGCCATTTCCCGGCGCGACCTGGCCGGGGCAACCGCCTTGATTTCCGACGAGGCCATCGACGCCTTCGCCGTCGCCGGCACGCCCGGCCAGTGCCACGCGCGGCTCGACGCCTTCGAGGCGAGCGGCATCACCGAGCCCGTCCTGATGGTCCAGGGAGACGAGGCCGAGCAGCAGCTCGCGCTCGCCTTCCTGCGCGACCGGGTGGGCCGCACCCGGAGCTAGATCCTTCACCGAACCGCCACCTTACAAGAGCGGCCCAATGCAACCGAACAGGGGAAAGAGAATGGCTATTGGACACACCTCCTTCCGCGGGCTGCTCACGGCAGCCCTGATCGCGGGCGCCGCGACCGGCCTCGCCGCCACCAGCGCGGCCGCCCAGGACAGCTTCCCGTCGAAGCCGATCACGTTGATCGTGCCGTGGTCCGCCGGCGGCGGCTCGGACACCAGCATGCGACTGGTCGCCGAGGCCGCCGAAAAGACGCTCGGCCAGCCGGTCGTCGTGGTCAACAAGCCGGGCGCGGGCGGCGCCGAGGGCACCCGGGCGATCGAGCAGGCGGAGCCCGACGGATACACCATCGGCATGGTCGGCTCCGGCGTCATCGCCCGCCACTACGGCAACCCGAACGCAACCGACTTCCACGACCTCACCCCGATCGCCTTCTTCGGCGCCGACCCGGGGGCGCTGACCGCCAATCCGTCCACCGGCTTCAAGACGGTCGAGGACTTCGTGAAGGCGGCGAAGGAGAAGCCCGGCTCCGTCACCAACGGCAACGACCAGCCCGGCGGCGCGTCCTACATCACCGCCGCGGTTATCGAGAACGACCTTGGCGTCGAGCTGACCAAGGTGCCGTACGAGGGCTTCGCCCCGACCACCGCCGCCCTGCTCGCCGGCGAGGTCCAGACCGCGACCGTGCCGATCCCGGACGTGATCGAACACCAGATGTCGGGCGACCTCGTCATCCTCGGCGTGACCGACACCGACCGCCACTTCCTGGCGCCCGACGTGCCGACCTTCCAGGAGCAGGGATTCGACGTGGTGATCGGCTCCTGGCGCATCATCGTCGGCCCGAAGGGCATCCCGGCCGACCGGTTCGCGATCCTGGAGAAGGGCCTCTTGGACGCAATGTCCGATCCGGAGTTCATCAAGAAGGCGAACGCTGCCGGCTTCGGCGTCGCGCCGAAGGGAGCGGCCGACACCGGCGCGTTCCTGGAAAGCTACGACGAGACGCTGTACCCGGTGCTGCTGTCCGCCGACCTCGTGAAGACCCGCAAGAAGTAGCGATCCCAGGACTGGCGGCGCCGACGCGCTCGGTGCCGCCCTCCTCCGCGCTCCTGCGGCCCGTTTCGTGGTTGGGTCGACCGCCATTAGGCTCCAGCCTGTCGTCTTGCCGGACGACGAACCGGTTTTCGTCATCCGAGCTGCTCCATCGCCTTTTCCGCTTCGGCGGAGGCGTCCGAGCAGCCGGGCATGGCATCATGGCCAATCGCTCAAGCACGTCCTTGTCGTTCGCTTCCATCTGAACGGACCGTGCTCAAAGGACCATCGTCGGTGCGCTCTCGATCTGACCTCCTCGCCCACGCCATCGCCGGGCTCGTCATCCTGGTCGCGGTCGCAATTCTGTCGATCGAATTCGCCGGCAACCCCGACCTCGTCAAGGCGGGCGCGCGCGACCCAGGTCCGGGATTCCTTCCGCGTATGGTCCTCATTCTGCTCGGTCTCTGCGCCCTGTGGATGACCGTGACCAGCTTCTGGGGCTTTGCCCGTACCACCCGCGACGAAGGCACGCCGGGCGGCGGCGGTGCCCGCGCCGAGCTGCGGCGGATGCTGGTGCCGGCGCTGATGATCGCGGCGCTCGCCGCCGTCGTCTGGCTCGCGCCCGGCCTCGGCTTTCTTCCAGTCGCGATCGTCTTCACCGTGGGTTGGGCCCTGGTGATCGCCTGGCAGGACCGCGCGACGGGGGCTTCGGCCGGTTACGTGGTGGCCGGCGTCGGGGCGCTCGTTTTCACCGTCGCGGTCTACGCGCTGTTCGACCGCGTCATCGGCGTGCCGCTCTGAGATCCATAAGGCGGATTGACCCATGCTTGACGCCACGCTGACCGCCCTGTTGGGGATCCTGTCCGATCCCATGGCCATCGGACTCTGCATTCTGGGCGTCCTGATCGGCACGATCCTCGGTGCCCTGCCCGGTATCAGCTCGACCATGGCGATGGCGGTTCTGCTGCCGTTCTCCTTCACCATGGACCTGGCCCATTCCATGGTCTTCCTGCTGGCGGTGTTCTCGGCCAGCGTCTACGGCGGCTCCGTTTCCGCGATCCTGATCAACATTCCGGGCACGCCGGGGGCGATCGTCACCCAGATGGACGGCTACCCGATGGGCAGGGCCGGACGCGGCGGCGAGGCGCTGACCTACGCGCTGGTCGCCTCCACGCTGGGCGGTCTGCTCGGCTGGGTGCTCCTGGTCATCCTGGCGCCGATGGTCGCCTCCGCCGCGCTTGCCTTCCAGAGCCCGGAATACGCCGCGATCACCGTCTTCGGCCTGAGCATGCTCGCCTACGCCTCCCCCGGCTCGACCTTCCTTGCTCTCGTTGCCGGGCTGATCGGCCTGCTGCTCGCCACCGTCGGCTTCGATTCCACCACCGACGTCGCCCGCTTCACCTTCAACAGTAGTGCCCTGCAGGCGGGCCTCGGGATCATTCCGGCCGCAGTCGGCATCTTCGGCGTCGCCGAGGTGTTGAAGAGCCTGGAAAGCGGCGGCGAGCGGATCGAGCCCGTCCGTCATATCGGCCGGCTCCTGCCGCCGTGGCGCGAGGCCCGCCGGCTGTGGCCGATCGGCATTCGCGGCTCCATCATCGGAGCGTTCGTCGGCGCCGTGCCGGCGGCCGGGTCGGCGATTGCCGTAACCGTCTCCTACGCGCTGGAGAAGCGGATCTCGCGGACCCCGGAAAAGTTTGGCACCGGCTGCCCGGAAGGGGTCGTCGCACCGGAATCGGCCAATAACGCCTGCGTCGGCGGCGCGCTCATTCCCATGATCACCCTCGGCATCCCCGGCGATTCCATGACCGCGGTCCTGATCGGTGCGCTCCTGATCCACGGACTTCGGCCGGGGCCGACGATGTTTACCCAGCACATCGACTTCGTCGCCATCGTCTACGTCGCGCTGATGCTCGCGATCATCGCCACGCTGATCGTCGGAATGCTCGGCAATCGCCTGTTCGCCCGCGTGCTCACCGCGCCGCGTTCGATCCTGCTAAGCGGTGTCATGCTCCTGTGCGTGGTCGGGTCCTACGCCGTGCGCAACTCCTGGATCGACGTCGCCGTCATGACCGGCTTCGGCGCACTCGGCTACCTGATGAATCGGATCGGCATGCCCACGGCACCGGTCATCTTCGGCCTGGTTCTGGGGCCGCTCTTGGAAGAGAACGTCCGCCGTTCGATGATCATCTATAACGACTGGACGGTTTTCCTTACCCGCCCGATCAGCCTCATTGTGCTTGTGATCTCGGCGATTGCTCTGGTCGTGCCTCTGGTGCAGGACGCCAGAAGAAAACAGGCAGGTCGGAAAGCCGAAGTGTGATTCCGCGGAAGTTGGCCTAAGCGTGCACCGCGCATGTCTTACACGTGTGTGCCGTGTACCGCATGCGAGGTGACCAACTGGCGAGATCTCGGGCGTCTTTCGCCCCGTGCGGCTCGGCAGCGCGAGGAACGGTCCCTGAACCCGGGGGGCCGTCTCCAAGCTAGTAGTGCTAGCGTGAGCCGGACCTTCTTGGGCTGACAACCGTTCTCGATCCCCTGACAACCCTGACAACCCAGCTTTTGAGCCGGTGCGACTGGCAGCATCTCGGGCAGCTTCCGCCCCGTCGACGTCGCGCCCCGGTACGGTCCCTTACTCGGCCAGGCGAACCTCGTTCAGCCATCGGCCCTGACTTCGAGGGAGCGTCGCCGCGAAGCTCCCGAACCTCCTAGAGCGTTTCCTTGTTTATCTGAATCGGGGGGGATTCCTGTTCGGGGCGTTTTGTGATTCAAGATGCTGGCTGGGGTGGAGGCCAGCATCTGA
>NZ_JBRJGW010000031.1:0-37376 GCF_053628695.1 Amorphus sp. MBR-141 | reverse complement strand
TTCTTCCGGGGCATGGAGCGTCGGCCTGTCTCGTTGATCCGACCCCCTATGAATCACGCAACAGACGCCTTGGGAATCCTTCTCAAACGCGCTCTGACGGATTCAAGCACGTGCACGAGACGACACTCTCTGAATACATAAAGCAAAAGAAACTCGAGACGGCCTACAGCCTGCTCGAGCGCGGAGATCTGTCGGTTGCCTCCGTCGCGCAGCGCGTGGGATACACGCCCCCTTACCTTTCCGTCGCGTTTCGGGAAAGATTCGGATGCTCGCCGCGCGCCATCAAGCAGCGGAGACCGCGTTTGAACGACTGCCATCCAAAGGCGGGAACCCTTTGAGGCTCGCGACCTCGCCGAACCGGAAGGCCGAAGCTCGACATCGCCACGCTCCGCCTGCGGCCGGGCCGCGGCGGTGTGTCGGGGTGCCGTCGCCGCCGATCGCCGATGGCCGCCTCTCAGCCTGATGGAGGCGGCGGGATCTGCGCGGCGCCGAGCCAGTCGCAGAACGTCCGCGCCTCGGCCGAGGCGCGCGGGTGCACCTTCAGGAAGAAGGGGTGCGGGGAGACGACCCGGTCGGGCACGAGCTCGATCAGCCGGCCGTTGTCCAGCAGCGGCCGCACCAGTCCGTCCCAGCCGAGCACCGCGCCGACGTCGTCCTGCGCCAGCTGCAGGGCGATCATGTAGTTGTTGACGGCGGAGCGCCGGCCTGTCGGGGGGCCGTGGCCGAGGTCGGCGAACCAGTCGCCCCATCCCGTCCAGCGGGTCTCGTCGGTGGTCAGATGGATCAGCGGCGCCGCCAGCAGGTCCGCGGTGGTGCGGATCCGGTGCTGGGCCGCATAGGCCGGCGACCCGAGCGCCATGATGCGGTCGCGGAACAGCAGCCGGTACTCGCCGCCGTCGTCGGGCACGGGGCCGTAGTGGATGCTGAGGTCCGCCCCGGCCCGCACGGTGTCGATGTCGCTGACGATCTGCGAGACGACGACGCCGGGATGGCTCTTCCAGAACGCGGCGATCTGCGGGGTCAGCCAGAACGAGCTGACCGCGGTCGTCGCCTGCACCACCACGTCTTCCCGGTCGGCGCGGCCGCGGATGTCGAGCACCGCCTCCGACATCCCCTCGAAGCCCCGCCGCAGCGCGACGAACAGAAATGCGCCCACCTCCGTCAGCTCCACGCCGCGATGGTGCCGCCGGAACAGCGGCCGCGCCAGCTCCGTCTCCAGCGCCTTGATCTGGTGGCTGACCGCGGCCGGCGTCACGTTGAGCTCCGAGGCAGCCGACTTGAAGCTCTGATGCCGCGCCGCCGCCTCGAAGCAGACCAGCGCCGTCATCGACGGAAGATCGTAGGGGGCCGCCACGATGTCGCACCTCGTCCAATCGCCGTCGGAAACAGAATACGTGAACTGAGCTAACTCAACTTGAAAATTTCTGCCGTTGTCAACTGCGCTTCTCCGCCGGCACGATTGAGTCCTAGTAATTCCAATGTAGCCGGTTCGACCCGTGATGAGAGCCCCCTCGATGCGCCCCGATCTCAGCGATCTCCTCGCCCGCCGGCAGCCGGGCCATGGGCTTGAGCAGCCGTTCTATGGTGATCCGGAGATCTATGCGGAGGACCTGGAGCAGATCTTCTACCGCGAATGGCTCTACGCCGTTCCGGCCTGCCAGCTCGGCCGGCCGGGCGCCTACGCGCGGCTCCGGATCGGCGCCTGCGACATCGTCGTGGTGACGGGAACCGACGGCGCGATCCGCGCCTTCCACAACAGCTGCCGCCACCGCGGTTCGATCCTCTGCAAGGCCCGCGACGGCCAGGTCGCCAAGCTCGTCTGCCCCTACCACCAATGGACCTACGAGCTCGACGGCCGCCTCCTCTGGGCGCGCGACATGGGCGCGGACTTCGACCCCTCCCGCCACGCGCTCCGTCCGGTGCACGTGCGCGTGCTGTGCGGCCTCGTCTACGTCTGCCTCGCCGACGCGGCCCCCGACTTCGACGAGTTCGCGCAGATTGCCGGCCCCTACCTGGAAGTGCACGGGCTGGAGCGGGCCAAGGTCGCCCACGTCTCCACCATCGTGGAGCGGGCGAACTGGAAGCTCGTCTGGGAGAACAACCGCGAGTGCTATCATTGCGGCGGCACCCATCCGTCGCTCTGCCGGTCGTTCTCCCTCGACCCGGAAATCGCCGGCGTCTCGGCCGACGGCTCGATCTCGCCGCGGCTGCAGGCCCATTTCGACCGCTGCGAAGCGGCGGGTGCGCCGGCGCGGTTCCGGCTGGCCGGTCCGGCCGGACAGTTCCGGCTGGCGCGCATGCCGCTGCAGGAGACTGCGGTCAGCTACACCCTCGACGGCAGGGCCGCCGTCGCCCGTCCGCTCGGGCGGGTGGGCCTTGCCGATGCCGGTTCGCTGCTGATGTTCCACTATCCGTCCACCTGGAACCATTTCCTGCCCGACCACGCGCTGACCTTCCGCGTCACCCCGATCGGCCCGCAGGAGACCGAGGTGACCACCACCTGGCTCGTCGACCGCGATGCGGTGGAGGGCGTCGACTACGACCTGTCGCGGCTGACGGAGGTGTGGCTCGACACCAACGACGAGGACCGCGAGATCGTCGAGGCGAACCAGCAGGGCATCAACTCGCCGGCCTACCGGCCCGGCCCCTACAGCCCGGTGCAGGAATCGGGTGTGGCGCAGTTCGTCGACTGGTACGCCGCCCGCCTGGCCCACGCGCGCGCGCCCTGCGCCGTCGCGGCCGAGTGACGGCGATGAACGCCCACGCCGCGCCGACGCTGGCGTTCTGGACGGACCGCGAGCCGCTCGAGTGCGTGTCCTTCCTGCCGGAGGCGCCGGACGTGGTGACGTTCACCTTCCGGGCGCCCTCGGGATCGCTCTTCAGCTTCGTGCCGGGCCAGTTCCTGACGCTGGAGCTGCCGGTTCCCGGCGGCCCGCTGCACCGGACCTTCACGATCTCCTCGTCGCCGTCGCGGCCGACGTCGCTGACGATCACCGTCAAGGCCCGGGCGCAGTCGCGCGCCACCCGCTGGATGCTCGACGCCCTGCGCCCCGGCATGCGGCTGAAGACGACCGGCCCCGGCGGCAGCTTCTCCTATCTCAACGTCGCCGCGCGCAAGCACCTGTTCATCTCCGCCGGCTCCGGCATCACGCCGATGATGTCGATGGCCACCCACATGTTCGACGCCGGCCACGACCCGGACATCGTCTTCGTCAACTGCGCCCGCCGCCCCTCCGAGATCATCTTTCGCGAACGGCTCGAGCACATGGCCTCGCGCAGCACCGGCATCGCGCTGGCCTGGGTCGTCGAAGGCACCGATCCCTATCGCCCCTGGACCGGATACCGGGGGGTCTTCAACCAGCTCATGCTGGGCCTGATGGCGCCCGACTATCTGGAGCGCGAGGTGTTCTGCTGCGGCCCCGAGCCGTTCATGCAGGCCGTGCGCGAGGCCCTGTCGGGTCTCGGCTACGACATGGACCGCTATCACCAGGAGAGCTTCCACGCGCCGCTGCCGCAGACCGGGGCGCGGCCGGACGACGTCACCCCCGACGAGGGCGCCTCGGCCGAGGTGGCGTTCGCCGCCTCCGGTTTGACGGCCCGGTGCACCGAGACCGACACGCTGCTCGCCGCCGCCCGCTCCGCCGGGCTCGTGCTGCCGTCGGGATGCACCTTCGGGGTCTGCGGCACCTGCAAGGTGAAGAAGCTCTCCGGCCAGGTCCACATGGTCCACAACGGCGGCATCACCGACGAGGACGTCGCGGCCGGCTACGTGCTCGCCTGCTGCTCCAATCCGATCGGCCGCGTGACGATCGACGCCTGATCCGCCCGCACCATGGAACACCTCATGTCGCATGATCCGCTGTTTCAGCCCTACACGCTCAAGCATCTGACGCTGAAGAACCGGCTGATGATCTCCTCCCACGAGCCCGCCTATCCGGAGGACGGGATGCCGAAGGAGCGCTACCGCGCCTACCACGTCGAGCGGGCCCGGGCGGGCGTCGGCCTGACGATGACGGCGGGGTCGGCGGCGGTGGCGCGCGACAGCCCGCCGGTGTTCAACAACATCCTCGCCTGGAAGGACGAGGTCGTCGGCTGGATGCGCCAGCTCGCCGACGCCTGCCACGACCACGGCTGCGCGGTGATGATCCAGCTGACCCACCTCGGGCGCCGGACCCGGTGGGACAAGGCCGACTGGCTGCCCGTCGTCTCGGCCGGCCACGAGCGCGAGCCCGCCCACCGGGCGTTCCCCAAGAAGGTCGAGGACTGGGACATCGCCCGGCTCGTCGGCGACTACGCCGACGCGGCGGAGCGGATGCGCGCCGCCGGTCTCGACGGCATCGAGATCCAGGCCTACGGCCACCTGATGGACCAGTTCTGGTCGCCTTTGACCAACGAGCTCGCCCCTCCCTACGGCGGCCCCGCTCTGGACGACCGCCTGCGCTTCACCTTCGAGGTGCTGGCGGCGATCCGGCAGCGGTGCGGCCCCGACTTCATCGTCGGCGTCCGCTACACCGGCGACGAGCAGCTCGCCGGCGGGCTGACCCGGCAGGACGGTCTGGAAATCTCCCGCCGGCTCAAGGACAGCGGGCTCGTCGACTTCCTGAACGTCGTGAGGGGCCACATCGACACCGATGCCGGGCTGACCGACGTCATCCCCGTCCAGGGCATGGCGTCGGCGCCGCACCTCGACTTCGCCGGCGACGTGCGCGCCGCGACGCAGTTCCCCACCTTCCATGCCGCCAAGATCCAGGACGTCGCCACCGCGCGCCACGCCATCGCGTCAGGCAAGCTCGACCTCGTCGGCATGACGCGTGCCCACATGGCCGATCCGCACATCGTCGCGAAGATCCTGCGCGGCGAGGAGGACCGCATCCGCCCCTGCGTCGGCGCCAACTACTGCCTCGACCGGATCTACCAGGGCGGCATGGCGCTCTGCCTCCACAATCCCTCCACCGGCCGCGAGCTCGAACAGCCGCATCAGATCGACCGCGCCGGCACGCCGCGCCGCATCGTCGTCGTCGGCACCGGGCCGGCCGGGCTGGAGGCGGCGCGGGTGGCGGCGGCCCGCGGCCACGAGGTGACCGTCTACGAGGCCGCCAGCGACCCGGGCGGCCAGATCCGCCTGACCGCCCGGACCGCGCGCCGCCGCGAGATGATGCAGATCATCGACTGGCGCATGGCCGAGTGCACGCGGGCGGGGGTGCGGTTCCACTTCAACACGCTGGCCGACGAGGCGCTCGTGCTGGCCGGCGCGCCGGACGTGATCGTCGTGGCGACCGGCGGCCTGCCCCACACCGACGTGCTGAAGGAGGGCAACGCGCTGGCCGTCTCCGCCTGGGACATCCTGTCGGGGGACGCGGCGCCCGGCGAGAACGTGCTCATCTACGACGATGCCGGCGACTATCCAGCCCTGCAGGCGGCCGAGACGATCGCCGCCACCGGGGCCAGGGTCGAGATCGTCACGCGGGACCGGGCCATCGTCCCGGAAGTCATGGCGATGTCGCTGACCCCTTCCCTGCGCATCCTGCAGGCCCTGGACGTCACCTTCACGCCGAGCTGGCGGGTGGATGCGGTGCGCCGCGACGGCAATGGGCTCGTCGCCACGCTCGGCAGCGACTACGGCGCCTTCACCCGCGAGCGCCGGGTCGACCAGGTGATCGTCAACCACAGCACGCGGCCGCTGGACGATCTCTATTTCGACCTGAAGGACGGCGCCCAAAACCTCGGCGAGGTCGACTACGAGGCGTTGATCGCCGGCCGGCCCCAGACTGCCGCCCGCAATCCGGACGGGCGCTACCAGCTGTTCCGCATCGGCGACGCCGTGGCGGCGCGCAACACCCATGCCGCCGTCTACGACGCGCTCCGTCTCGTCCGCACCCTCTGACCCCCGGGGCATCCGCGCACCCGCCGGCGGCGCAGCGCTCGAGCTCGTCCGGGGAGGTGCTGCACCGCGTGCGAAATCGGGTCGCGACGTCCTGCTCCTGATGGTCAGGTCCGCCCATCTTGGACCTCGGGAGACACGCCATGGAACTGGCAGACAAGACGATCATCATCACGGGGGCGAGCAGCGGGATTGGCGCCTCCGCCGCCGCACTGTTCGCCTCGGAAGGCGCCGAAGTCGTGCTCGGTGCGCGCCGCTCCGTCGAACTGGAGGCCGTCGTCGACGGTATCATCGCGAGCGGTGGACGGGCGACCTGCCTGGCCGGCGATGTGCGGGACCAGGCCTACTGCGAAGCGCTGGTCGAACACGCCGTTCAGGCATTCGGGAAACTGGACGGCGCCTTCAACAATGCCGGCATCGTCGGAGAGATGGTATCGGTGCCCGAGATGAGCATCGAGAACTGGAACGACGTCGTTGCGTCGAACCTCACCTCCGCCTTTCTCGGCGCCAAGGCGCAGATTCCCGCGCTCCGTCGGCAGGGGCGCGGAGCCATCCTGTTCACCTCGTCCTTCGTCGGCGTCAGCAACGGTGGATTGCCCGGGATGGCTGCGTATGCCGCAACCAAGGCCGGGTTGATCGGGCTCATGCAATCCCTTGCGTCCGACCATGCGGCGGAGGGGATTCGCATCAACGCCCTTCTGCCCGGGGGGACGGTGACGCCAGCCGGCGGGGAAGGAAATCCCGACGTGCTGGACTTCATCTCCGGGCTGCACCCGATGAAGCGGATGGCCACCCCCGGAGAGATCGCGCAGGCGGCACTCTTCCTGCTGAGCGACCGGTCGTCGTTCATGACGGGGAGCCCCACGATCGCCGACGGCGGGATGTCAGTCCGCTTGATCTGACGCCCTCCTCTCAAGACCGGGACATCGGATTGACGGGAATTGGCTCCAGCTTCAAACCTTGGAGCCATTCCTTGTCCGGTCGGATCACCGCGGTCGGAGGGAGGCATGCCGGGCGGATCGCCCGCTCCGCATGAGGCGGCGGCGATCACGCCGCCGCCGCCGGCACGGAAAGACGCGCAGGGGAGATCCGGAATGAGCAAGGCGCAGCCGTCGGTGCAGGAGTTGATCGATCAGCCGAACTGGCAGCAGGAACGTCGCATGCTGAGGTCGCTCGCCCTTGAGGGCGGGCTCCAGGAGGCGGTCAAATGGGGAAAGCTCTGCTATCAGCGCGACGGCGCGAACGTGGCGATCATCTACGGCCTCAAGCACTATTGCGCGCTCGGCTTCTTCAAGGGCGCATTGATGCCCGACGATGCCGGTCTCCTGGTCGCGCCGGGCGACCACTCGCAAGCCATGCGTCAGCTTCGCTTCACCGACCTTCAGTCGATCGTCGACAGCGAGCAGACGATCCGGGCGCACATCGAGCAGGCGATCCAGATCGAAAGCGACGGGCTCAAGATCTCGTTCGATGAAAAGGCCGACATCGCGCACCCGGAAGAGCTTCTGGAACACTTCGAGGCCGATCCGGAGTTCCGGTCGGCCTTCGAGCGGCTGACGCCCGGGCGGAAGCGGGCCCACATCCTGAAGTATGCCCAGGCCAAGCAATCGGCGACCCGCAAGTCGCGCATCGCCCGATCACGGGACAACGTCCTTGCCGGGAGGGGCCCGGAAGGCCGCTGACGGTCGCGAGGCGTCTCGCCGGGGCCGGTCGACCGGTTCGGAAACGACCCTACGGCACCAGCACGATCGCGCCGGCGTGCGCGCCGCTTTCCAGGCGCCGGTGGGCGTCGGCCGCCGCGGAGAGCGGCATCACCGCGTCGACATGGGGCCGGATCACGCCCCGGAGGCACAGCCCCAGCAGTTCCGACGCCATGCCCTGATAGTCCTCGGGTGCGCGGATGTGATCGCCCATCGCCAGCCGCCCCACCGAAAGCGAGCCCTTCGCGGCGAGGGCCAGCAGGTCCACCGCCGGCGGCGGCCCCGAGGCGTTGCCGTAGCTCACCAGCTTGCCGAACGGCCTCAGGCAGTCCAGCGAGCCGAGGACGGTGTCCTTGCCGACCCCGTCATAGACCGCCGCGACGCCGCCCGGGCAGAGACGGCGCACTTCGGCGACGAAGTCGGTCTCGCGGTAGAGGATCGTCTCGTCGCAGCCGTGCGCCGCCGCGATCCGGGCCTTCTCCGGCGTGCCGACGGTGCCCAGCACCCGGGCACCGCACTGCTGCGCCCACTGGCACAGGATGAGCCCGACGCCGCTTGCGGCCGCATGGACGAGGACGGTTTCGCCCGCAGCGGGCCGATGAAAGCGGTGGATTGCCGACGACGCCGTGAGGCCCTTCATGAGGATGGCGGCCACGTCGACGTCGCTCAGCCCGGCCGGCAGCGGAATCAGCCGGCCAGCCGGCACGGCGCGATAGCACGCGTAGGCGCCGGTATCGGCGAAGAAGGCGCCGCCCATCCCGACATAGGCGACCTTGTCGCCGGGGCGGACCCCGTCCACCCCGGCGCCGAGCGCGACGACCTCGCCCACGGCCTCGTTGCCCGGAATGACCGGCATCGCGCCCGGGCCGCTGCGATAGAAGCCGCCGCGGCGCGCGTTCACGTCGGAGAAGTTGACGCTGATGGCGGTGTGACGCAGCAGCACCTCGCCGCGCGCCGGCGCGGGAATGGGGATCATCGCCGCTTCGAGAACCTCCGGGCCGCCGAACCGGTGATAGACGATCGCGGCGGCGCGTTGCTCGTCCGGTCCCGGTGGTGGCGCGGCGCTTCCCGTCATCTCCGGTTCCATCTCAAAGGCCGCGCCGATCCGCCCACCCCATCGGGTCAGACGATCCCGGCCAGCGCACAGGGGTTCGTGGCGATCATCTTGCGGACATCCTCGGGGCTGTAGCCGAGGTCGAGGCAGATGCCGATCACCGACCGGAATCCGGCCACCGGGCTCGGGTTGCCTTCCTGGCCGAGGTCGGAGCCGAGGATGGTCTTGTCGACCCCCGCCGCCTGGATCAGCTGGTCGAGCAGCTCCGGCTCGTAGAACAGGAAGAACGACCCCGGCGCCCACATGCAGACCGAGTGCTCGATGTAGGCGCCCATGCCGGCGAGCGTGGCGATATCCGCCATCGTCGCGTCGACGACGAAGGTCGGGTGATTGACGAGCAGCCGCTTCACGCCGTGCGCCTTGGCCACCTCGAAGAGCTTCAGGATCTCCGAGACGTGCAGGTGGCCGCCCGACAGCACCAGGTCGTAGGCGGCGATCATGTCGAGGATGACCTTCACCTCGTCCTTCACTTCGCCCGCCTCGTCGAGCACCGTCAGCGGCCGCGGGGCGAGAACGTCCTGCACCGTCTGCGGAAACTTCGTGTCGAAGTGGTCGTCGCCGTGGTGATGGCGGATGTGGTTGGCGGAGGAGAACGTCGGCATCCACACCAGGCGGGCGCCGAGCTTGATGCCGTGGTCGACGGCGTGGGCATTGAAGTCGCCGGTCGTATTGTTGAGCGGCACGCCGGACAGCATCTGCACGCCGAGATGGCCGAACTGCTTGTTGAGGAGTTCGGTGACCGGCGTCGCGGAATAGAAGTGATCCTTGACCAGCACGGCCTTCAGGCCGGCTTCGGACGCCTCCCGCATCGCCTCCAGATGGTCGATGCCGCGCGGCATGACCGACGGACCGCTGTGGCAGTGCAGATCGACGGCACCTTTCATCAGCTCGGTGATCAGGGCCTCGCGATCGGCGGCGACGGCAGGTTCGGTCTCAGACATGGCGCAACTCCCAACTGCACAGCGAACCACGGCGCGCGTGGTCCGGCCGTCCCGCCCTACTCGACGATGAGGTTCGGCAGGAACAGGACGATTTCCGGAACGAAGGTGATCAGCATCAGCACCGCAACGGCGATCAGCAGCATTGGCAGCGCCTGGATCGACACCTTGTCGACGCCGATCTTGGCGATGCTCGACACGATGAACAGGCACAGGCCGACCGGTGGCGTGACGAAGCCGATGAGCACGTTGAAGACGACCATCACGCCGAGATGGACGGGGTCCATGCCCAGCACCTGGCCGATGCCGACGAGCGCCGGCACCGTCAGGATGAGGATCGCCGCGGCATCGAGCACCATGCCCAGGAACAACAGCACGATGTTGACCAGGATGATGACGACGATCGGGTTCTCGCTGATGGCGAACAGTCCGGCGACCACCTGCTGCGGCACCCGCTCCATCGCGAAGATGAAGGAGGCGATGTTGGCCATCGCCACCAGCATGAAGATGGCCGACGACAGCACCGCCGTGTTCAGCAGCGCCTTGCGCAAATGCCGCCAGCCGAGATCGCGGTAGAAGATGCCCGCCGCGAGCAGCGCGTACATCACCGCCACCGCCGCCGCCTCGGTCGGCGTGAAGACGCCGCCCCGGATGCCGACGACGATGATCAGCGGCAGCACCAGGACGGGCAGCACCTGGATGGACGCCTTGACGAAGGCACCGAGCGTGGGAGCGGGAAAGCGCGGATAGTTGCGCCGGTGGGCGATCCACGAGGCGTACGCCGTCAACCCGATCGCCAGCAGGAAGCCCGGCACGATGCCGCCGACGAACAGCCGGGCGATCGACGTGCTCGACAGCGCCCCGAAGATCACCATCGCGATCGACGGCGGGATCAGAGGCGCCATGATCGAGCTCATGCTCATCAGGGCGGCGGCGTAGCTGGTCTGGTAGCCCTGGCGCTTCATCTCGGGGATGAGCACCGAGCCCAGCGCCGCCGCGTCCGCCGCCGCCGACCCGCTGACGCCGCCGAACAGCAGGCTCGACCAGATCGCGGTCAGCGAGACGCCGCCCCGGAAGCGGCCGACGAGCACGTTGGCGAAGTTGAGCAGCCGGGTGGTCAGCCCGCCGACTTCCATCAGGTTGCCGGCGAGGATGAACAGCGGGATCGCCAGCAGCACAAACTGGTCGGTGCCGGCGAACATGCGCTGGGGCAGCACCAGCAGGAAGTGGAACTGCCCGGTCGCCACGAAGTAGGCGAACATCGACACGCCGATGACGAAGACGATCGGCGCTCCGAGGATGAGGAGCACCAGGAAGGTGATGAGAAGCGCGGTCAAATCATGCCCTCATTGGTGCCTTCGTCGGGGGCATCGCCCTCGCCGACGAAGAAGGACGCGACCACGTGGAGCGCCATCAGGATGCATCCGACGGGTACGCACATGTGGATCCAGACCATCGGCACGCGCAGCGCGGTGGCGTAGTCGAAGCGGGTGCGCCAGGCGAAGTCGAAGCCGTACCAGGCGACGACCAGCAGGAAGCCGATGATGACCACCCGCACGAGGCTGGTGGCGATCAGCCGGGGCCAGTGCGGAAGCGCGTCCACGACCAGGGTCAGTCCGAGCATCTCGCCCCTGGAGTAGGCGAGGCCGGCGAGCGCGAAGGCGCTCCAGGCCATCATGAAAAGCATCAGCTCTTCCGACCAGAACAGCGACGCGCCGACCACGTAGCGGAAGAACACCTGCAGGATCGCCAGCACCGAGATTCCCGCGATGACGAGGATCCCGAGCGCTTCCATCAGCGCGATGTAGAGGGCGGCAATGCGCTTCGCCGTGCCCATCGGGCCATCTCCGGGACGAGCCGCGGAGCGGTCGCCCGGACGGGCGGCCGATCGGCGGCGGAGGGAAATCGGAAAGGGGCAGGCGCGCCGAACCGGCCGGCGCGCCCGGAGATCGGGCGGCTCAGTCGGCCTTCTGGCCGATTGCCTTCGCCTTCGCCACGAACGGCGCGATGGTGGGATCGGAGTCCATGTAGGCGTCGTAGACCGGCTGCACGGCCTCGATCATCTGCTGGCGCATCTCCGGCGTCGGCTCGACGAAGGTGACGCCGGATTCGTCCTCGAGCTTCTTCATCAGGTCCTTGTCGTACGCATCGAGTGCCTGGATCTGCGGCTTCACCGTTTCCAGCGCCGCCGTGTGCAGGATCTGCTGCTGCTCCGGCGTCAGGCTGTCGTACTTGGCCTTGTTGATCATCAGCAGGCCCGGCCAGAAATAGTGGCCGGTGAGCAGCACCTGCTTGGCGACTTCGGAATATTTCTCCGCCGCGATCGACGAGATGTTCGTCTCCACCGCGTCGAGCGCGTGGGTCTCCAGGCCGGTGTAGACCTCGCCGTAGGCCATCGGGGTCGGGTTGGTGCCCAGCGCCTTGAAGACGTCGAGATGCAGGCGGACCGGCGCGACGCGGGTCTTCAGGCCCTTGAAGCCGTCCATGGAGGTGACCGGCTTGTCGACGGTGAGGAAGTGGCGCTGGCCGCCTTCGTAGATGGTCAGCGCGATCGCGCCGCTCTTGCCGAGGCCCTCGTAGAGCGCCTGCGCTTCCGGCGTCACCACCAGGTCGGCGAACTCGGAATAGCCGTCCACCAGGAACGGGAACTGCAGCGCGTTGACGCCGGGGATCTGGTCGGCCATCGCCGACGACGAGTTGATCGTCATGTCGACGGTGCCGAAGCGCACGCCCTCGGTCAGCTCCTTCACGCCGCCGAGCTGCCGGTCGGGAAAGATCTGGATGTCGATCGAACCGTTCGACAGCTCGTCGACCTTCGCGGCGAAGCGATCGGCGGCATCGTTGAACGGATGCGGCTTGAACGACGACAGCCCCAGCCGGAGCGTGACGTCCGCGGCCTGGGCCGACGTCAGCGCGACGGCCACCGCCCCGCAGACAAGTGCGGTCTTCAACAGGACTTTCATGATGGGCACCCTCCCTTTGCGTTTTGGTCTTCGCGTTCCATTGTCGAGAACCTTGTTTTCAAATAAGGTATGGAGCCTTCACGAACCTGTCAATCCGCTGAGCGGGCGCTGCCGCGAGGCTCTCCCGCAGTGCGGCATCTTCCTCAGCCAAAGCGCCGAATCCGGCGGATTTCATCCGGGTAGGGCTCGTGGACCTCCGCCGCGCCGGGATGGCGTTGACGGAATTTTCGAAACCTCGTACCGTCACCGAGAACAGTAAGGGTTGCAGCCTCATGGGAGACGAACCGGGTGAGCAGGGCGTGCGCGCGGCGCAGACGACGCTGCTCGTTCTCGAGACGATCGCGTTTGCGGAGGAGCCGCTCGGCGTGACGCAGATCGCGGCGCGGGTCGGCCTGTCGAAGGGCGCGATCTTCCGCCACCTGCAGGGGCTGGTGGCGCGCGGCTACATCGCCCAGGAGCCGGTCAGCGCGCGCTACCATCTGGGCGTGAAGGCCTCCCTCATCGGCCGCCTCGCGCCGCCCCTCAACGATCTCGCCGGCGCCGCCGACGGCCCGATGCGCGAGTTCCGCGACGCCACCTCGATCACCACGGTGCTGACCACGCCGACGGCCCACGGCGCGCTGGTGCTGTCCACCTCGATCGCCTCCCACAAGATCGAGATCGGCGTCCGGCGCGGCAGCGAGCTCGCCTTCCATTCCTCCGCCCAGGGCAAGGTCATGCTCGCCTTCGGCCCCTCGCCGCTGCTGCCGCGCATCCTGCGCGAGGAGCTCGCGCCGCTGACCCCCTACACCATCACCGATCCCGAACAGCTGCGCGCGGAGGTGGCCGCCGCCGCCGAACAGGGCTACGCGGTGGCCCCCGAAGAGGCCCTGCTCGGCATCAACGCGCTGGCGGCGCCCGTTTTCGGCCTCCACGACGAATTCGTCGCCGCGGTCGCCCTCGTCGGCTCGATCCAGTTCCTGCCGCGCGACCCGCCGCAGGACCTCATCGACGCCGCGCGCGAGATGGCGCAGGCGATCTCCCACAACCTCGGCCGGGGCATCGTGCCCTGGAGCCGCAAGGCGCAGGCCGGATGAGCTGACCACGGCCGCCGGCATCGCCATCGCCGCCCCCGGGGTCGGCGCGCGGCCTGAGACGAGACGACAAGACCAACAAGCACGAGGGCGGACCCAGGAATGGCGATCGATCTGTCGACGCGTATCGGCGACATAGAGCTGAAGAACCCCATCATCGCCGGCTCGGCCGAGCACCTGACCTACGAGACCGGCATGCGCCGGGCGCTTCAAACCGGGGTCGGCGCCGTCGTCACCAAGTCGGTGAACGAGGTCGAGGCCAGCCGCGACCAGATGGAGCGGGCGGAATACACCCTGCTCGACGAGAACTGGGACCCCGTGCCGTGGGACCCGTCGGCGCCGCGCTCGGCAACCGTCGCCTGCCGGTCGGGCCTGTCGCCGTTCGAATTCGAGCCCTGGCTGGAGCAGACCGTCCGCCTCGATGCCGAGGCGAAGGCGATGGACGCCTACGTGGTGCCCAGCGTCATCCTCGGCCAGCTCGACGCGGCGGTGGCGATGGCGAAGGCGATCGAGGCCGCCGGCCTGCGCGTCATGGAGTTCAACATCGGCACGCCCTATGCCAGCCAGACGGCGAAGGGCAACGTCGCGACCGAGCTGTCGCCCGACCGGCTCGCCGAGCAGGTCGCCGCGGTCGCCGGCGCGGTGTCGATCCCGGTCTGGGTCAAGACGACGGGCCAGAGCGAACGGGTGCCCGTCCTCGCCCGGTCCGCCTTCGACGCCGGCGGCAGCGCCACCATCATGGCCGGGCGCCTGCTCGGCTTCATCCCGGATCTGGAGACGCTGGAGCCGGTGTTCGGCACCAGCCTCGGCATCGGCGGCTACTGGAACCTGCCGATCACCTGCCACTGGCTGGCAATGACCCGCAAGGCCATCGGCCCGGACAGGCCGCTGATCGGCATCAACGGTGCCCAGACCGGGCGCGACGTCGCCCGGATGATGCTGTCCGGCGCCAGCGCGGTGGAAATCGCCTCGCCGGTGATGGTCTACGGCTTCGAGCTCCTGGAACGCGCGCTCGCCGAGCTCACCGCCTTCCTCGAGGAGAAGGGCCTCGACGCCCGCGACCTCGTCGGCCGGGCCGCCGACCAGCACAAGACGTTCATGCAGATGCCCCGCATTCCCGGAAACTGGCGCAACTACATCCCGGACGAAGCCCAGCCCGATGGCGCAACCGCCCCGGGCTCCGTGCGCGAGGGGTCGGCCCGATGATCCGCGTCCTCAAGTCCGGCCGCACGCCGGAGGCCTCCGCCGCCGACGCGGCCCGCACCAAGGCGACGGTCGAGGGCATCCTCGCCGACATCGCCGAGCGCGGCGACGCGGCGGTCCGCGCGCTGTCGGAGAAGTTCGACAACTGGTCGCCGGCGGATTTCCGCCTCAGCGAAGCGGAGATCGAGGCGTGCATCGCCGCGGTGCCGGCGCGCGACCTGGAGGACCTCAAGTTCGCCCAGGCGCAGATCCGGAATTTCGCCGAGATCCAGAAGGGCGCGCTGCAGGACGTGGAGGTGGAAACCCTCCCCGGCGTCATCCTCGGCCACAAGAACATCCCGATGCAGAGCGTCGGCTGCTACGTGCCCGGCGGCAAGTATCCGCTCGTCGCCTCCGCCCACATGGGCGTGCTGACGGCGAAGGTGGCCGGCGTCGAGCGGGTGGTGGCGATGACACCGCCGTTCCAGGGCAAGCCGGCACCGGCCGTCGTCGCGGCGATGGCCATGGCCGGCGCCGACGAGATCTACCTGCTCGGCGGGATCCAGGCGATCGCCGCGATGGCGCTCGGCACCGAGACGATCGATCCAGTCGACTTCCTCGTCGGCCCCGGCAACGCCTTCGTGGCGGAAGCCAAGCGCCAGCTGTTCGGCCGCGTCGGCATCGACCTCCTGGCCGGGCCAACCGAAACCCTGATCATCGCCGACGACAGCGTCGACGCCGAGATCTGCGCGACCGACCTGCTCGGCCAGGCCGAACACGGGCCCAATTCGCCGGCCGTGCTGCTGACCAGCAGCGAGCCCCTCGCCCGCGCCACCATGGACGAGGTCGAGCGGCTCTTGGACATCCTCCCGACCCGCGAGATCGCCCGCAAGGCCTGGGACGACTACGGCCAGGTCATCGTCTGCGACACGATCGACGAGATGGTGGCGGAGGCCGACCGGATCGCCTCCGAGCACGTGCAGGTGATGACGCACGACCCGGACGTCTTCCTCGCCCGCATGCGCAACTACGGCGCCCTGTTCCTCGGGCCCCGCACCAACGTCGCCTATGGCGACAAGGTGATCGGCACCAACCACACCCTGCCGACGCTCGGCGCGGCGCGCTACACCGGCGGCCTGTGGGTCGGCAAGTTCATGAAGACCTGCACCTACCAGAAGGTGCTCACCGACGAGGCTTCCGCCCGCATCGGCGAAGTGTGTTCGCGGCTCTGCATGCTGGAGGGCTTCGCCGGCCACGCCGAGCAGGCCAACGTCCGGGTGCGCCGCTACGGGGGCAGGAACGTGCCCTACGCCGGGGCGGCGGAATGACCGACGGCGCCGGGTCCGGGCTGCCGCGCACGCCCTCGTTCCGTCTCGACGGACGCCGGGCGCTGGTGACGGGAGCGGGACGCGGGCTGGGACTGGCGTTCTCGGCGGCCCTCGCCCAGGCGGGCGCGCACGTCGTGCTGGCCGCCCGCTCGCGGGGCGAGATCGAGGCCGCGGCCGAGCGACTGCGCGCCGAAGGCGGATCGGCCGAGGCGCTCGTTCTCGACGTCACCGACATCGCCGCAACGCGCGCGGCGCTCGACGCCCTGCCCGCCTTCGACGTGCTCGTGAACAACGCCGGCACCAACCGGCCGAAGCCGCTGACGGAGATCACCGAGGACGACTACGACGCGATCGACGGCCTCAACCTGAAAGCGGCGATCTTCGTCACCCAGTCCGTTGCCCGGCAGATGATCGCCGAAGGGCGCCGCGGCTCCATCGTCAACGTCTCCTCGCAGATGGGACACGTGGGCGGCGCCAACCGCACCCTCTATTGCGCCACCAAGCACGGCATCGAGGGCTTCACCAAGGCCGCCGCCATCGACCTCGCGCCGCACGGCATCCGGGTCAACGCGATCGCGCCCACCTTCATCGAAACCCCGATGACCCGGCCGTTCTTCGAAGACGCCGGGTTCAAGGCGAGCGTGCTGGCCAAGATCAAGCTCGGCCGCATCGGTAGGGTGGAGGACGTCATGGGCGCCGTGGTCTACCTGGCCGGCGACGCGTCCGCCCTGGTCACCGGCACGTCGCTGGTCGTCGACGGCGGCTGGACCGCCGAATAGCGCGCCCGGCGCGCCCGACCGGACACGTCGCCCCTGCACGTCCTGCTGAGACCCGCTGGTCCGGCCGGCCGGGGACTTGCCCGACAGATGGAATCCGGGGTCTTTTCCCCTCGACCAGGCGCTTCGGCCCGATCGATGGAAACGGCACCGGCAGATGAGGAGAACCGACATGCGGATCGTCTACTGGGCACGCATCCCCCTCGCCCGCCAGCTCATCACCGGTCATCTCGGCGCCCGGACCGACGTCGACCTGTCGGTGGTGGAGAGCCTCGACGACCTGCTCGCCGCCATTCCCGGCGCCGCGGGCCTGGTGCTGGCCGATGCGCCGGAGGCGGAGGCGCGCCGCATCGTCGCCGCGATCGCGGCGGCGGGAACGGTCAGGTGGATCCACTTCGTCACCGCCGGCCAGGAAGGCTTCGATGCCGCCGGCATGCCGGCCGGCGTCCCCGTCACCCGGCCGGGCCTGGGCGTCTCGCCCACCGTCGCCGAGCACACTTTGGCGCTCATCCTCGCGCTCCTGCGCCGGGTGCCGGAGATGGTCGCCTCCACCCGCGAGGCGCGCTGGGACCGCGGCGTCATGCAGCGGCTCGCCACCCTGGAGGGCATGACCGTGGCGATCGTCGGCTTCGGCAATGTCGGCCGCGAGATCGCCGCCCGGCTCCGGCCGTTCGGCGCCGCGATCATCGGCGTCCGCCGGTCGGGCGCGCCCGATCCAGGCGCCGACGACATCGTCACCCCGGACCGGCTGCGCGAGATCCTGCCCCGCGCCGGCGTGGTGGTGCTCGCCATGCCCCAGACGGCCGAGACCGAGCATCTGTTCGGCGCCGCCGAGTTCGCCGCGATGCGCCCGGACGCCATCCTCGTCAACGTCGCGCGCGGCGGCGTGGTCGACCAGGACGCGCTGGTCGCCGCGCTGCAGTCCGGCCGGATCGCCGGTGCCGGCCTCGACGTGACCACTCCGGAGCCCCTGCCCGCCGGCGATCCGCTCTGGACCTGCCCGAACGTGCTCATCTCCAGCCACATCGCCGGCGGCGGCAGCCAGGCGAGCCGCGAGCGGATCGCCGACGACGTCGTCGCCGCGCTCGACCGGCTCATCGCCGACGGAACGCTCGCCGCCTGAGCGGCCGAAACAGGGAGGGGCCCGCCAGGCCCGATCGTGCCATGACCGCATCCGACACCGCGCCGACCTGGTTCATCACCGGCTGCTCCACCGGCCTCGGGCGTGCCCTTGCCGCCGAGGCGCTCTCCCGCGGCCACCGCGTGGTCGCCACTGCCCGCCGGCCCGAAGCGCTCGCCGACCTCGTCGCGGCCCACCCCGACACCGCGCTGGCGCTCGCCCTCGACGTCACCCGTCCCGAGCAGATCGCCGCCGCCCTTGCCACCGCGGAAGCCCGCTTCGGCGCCATCGACGTCCTGGTGAACAACGCCGGCTACGGCTACTTCGCTGCCATCGAGGAAGGCGAGGACGCCGCCGTCCGCGCGATGTTCGAGGCGAACGTCTTCGGCCTGTTCGAGCTGACCCGCGCCGTGCTGCCCGCCATGCGGGCCCGCCGCAGCGGCCGAATCGTCAACATCACCTCGGTGGGCGGGATGATCGGCTCGGCCGGCGTGGGCTACTACAACGCCACCAAGTTCGCCGTCGAAGGCTTCTCGGAATCGCTGGCCCAGGAGGTGGCGCCGCTGGGCATCCGGGTGACGGCGGTGGCCCCCGGCCCGTTCCGCACCGACTGGGCGGGGCGGTCGAGCGTCCGTTCGGCCACGCGGATCGCCGACTACGAGCAGACCGCCGGGGCGCGGATCGCCATGGTCACCGGCCGCGCCGGCAACCAGCCCGGCGATCCGGAACGCGCCGCAGCCGCGATCGCCGACGCCGTGCTGTCGAGCGATCCGCCGCTGCACTTCGTGCTCGGCCGGAACGGCACCGAGCGGGTCCGTGCCAAGCTCGCCGCCGTGCTCGACGAGGTCGAGCGCTGGGCGCCCGCCGGAACCGCCACCGATTTCCCCGAGGGCGTGTAGCACCACCGCACCACGGTTCCGCCGCCGTCGGCTCCGGCGGGGAGCTTTTCCGGCCGCCGGACAGGAAACGCCCCCCGAAATTTCGGGGCGGCTCGCGGACGGCCGCGGCGGCCGCGTCCCGGAAAACCTGCGATTGTGCACGGTCCGGTGGTTGGGCCCCGTCCGAGGCCCCCATCGAAACGGCGCTAAGTGTTTGCCTCGACACCGCAAGCCGCTTTATCAAGGAAATCGAAGTCGCTTGATCCGGTCGCGCCTGCTGGCGGCAGTCTGATTTTTTGGGATGCGCCGCATGCGTGACGCCGACACCCCCTCCGCAAGGATCCGCGGCGCCGCAACGTCGGACCGCCCCGCCCCGAAGGCCGCCGCCGCCCGCCGCTCCCGGATCAAACGGGTCGCCTCGTCGCTGTTGTTCCAGTCGACGGCGCTCGCGGGAACCTTCGCCGGCATGCCCATCCCCGTGTATTCGCGCGCCTACGCCCAGGCGACGTGCAGCCCGTCGTCGACCGACAGTTTCAAATATCCCAAGAACTCCGGCGGGATCGAGGGGATCGCGACGACGACGTTCGACTGCACCATCTCGTCGAGTTCGACGATCACCACGACGCAATATGCCTATGGCGGTGCGCTGACCTGGTACTCCAATCCCGACAATTACAAGCAGAAGTACGGCTTCCCGCCGACAAACGGCGAGTTCGGGCTGAACATCAAGGTCACCAACACCGCGACGATCGGCGTGAGCAAGGCGGCCATCGTGTCGCCGATGATCTCGTTCCAGGGCTCCTATCTGTACGGCACGAACTATTTCCGCGCCGATCGGCTGCAGTCCGACGCGATCCGCGTGATCTCGGTCGGCGGCAACTCCAATTTCGGCGAGGGCGGCAAGAGCGACGACCAGTCGAAATATCCCGGCGGCCCGGGCGGCACCGTCACGATCGTCAACAACGGCCAGATCACCGGGGCGCCCGGAAACGGGATCTATGCCGTAAGCGCCGGCGGAAGCGCCTATGTCGGCGCCGACGGCGGCGACGGCGGTGCGGTCAGCGTCTCCACCACCCAGAACATCTCGGCCGACGGCTTCGCCATCGTCGCCATCAGCCGCGGCGGCGCCTCGTGGGCGGAGACGGGCGGCAGCGGCGGGACCACGACCGTCACCGTCTCCGGCGACGTCTCGTCGATCGCGTCCACGAGTGCCGGCGGCGGCATCCTCGCCGCCTCCTACGGCGGCAACAGCCCGAACAACGCCGTGTTCACTGGCGCGACCGGCGGAAAGGGGGGGCAGGCTGGCGCCGTCACGCTGACGCTCGGCTCGTCATCGACCCCGTTCGCCGGCTCCGTCACCACCACCGCGCCGGGCAAAGTGGGCAAGGAGTGGGGCTTCCTCACCCGCAACACAGGGGCAGCACTTGCCGCCATCAGCTACGGCGGCCAGGGCACGGTGACCAACAACGGGTCCGGTGCCGGCTTCGACGGTGGCGACGGCGACACCGCGACCGTCAAGCTCTATGGCACCTCGGAGACGCTGGTTAAGACGTCCGGCGACTATTCGGTCGGCGTCCTGGCGGCCAGCTACGGCGGCACCAGCATCGACTACTACGACGCCTCCAAGTCGGGCGGCGGAGCCAGCACGGCAGCCGTCACCCTTTCCGGCGGCGGCGCGATCCAGACGGCCGGCAGCCACTCCAGCGGCATCGTCGCCGTGTCCCTGGGCGGTCTCGGCAATCTGTCCTCGACGGCCACCTCGAATGGTTCCGGCAAGGGCGGCGTCGCCGGCGAGGTCAAGGTCACCAACGACTTCGCCGTCACCACCAAGGGCGACCACGCGCACGGCATCGCCGCCATCTCCGCCGGCGCCGGCGGCGGCATCTTCGTCTGGTCGAAGAACTCGTCGTTCCAGTGGGGCGACGGCAATCCGGCCTCCAACACCTCAAGCACCGTCAACGTCACCAATACCGGCACGATCAAGACCTACGGCGTCGATTCCCACGGCATCATCGCCCAGTCGATCGGCGGCGGCGGCGGCGCGCTGACCTCCTATTCCGACATCCAGACCGACAGCTACGGCGCCGTCACCACCTCTTCCCCGACCCAGACCATCGGCGGCCCGTCCGGCAGCTCCAACGCCTACGGCGTGACGGTGGTCAACAAGGGCGCCATCACCACCTATGGCGGCTATGCCTCGGGCACGGCGGCGAAGAGCGCCGACGGCACCAACGTCGACGTCGGTGGCGGCATCGCCATCCTCGCCCAGTCGATCGGCGGCGGCGGCGGCGACAACACCGGCCACGGCGCCATCGGCGGCATCGGCGGCAGCGGCAAGTCGGGCGGCAGCGGCTCCAACGGCGGCACCACTTACGTCCGCAACTACGCCGCGCTCACCACCTACGGCTCCGAGGCGCACGGCATCGTCGCCCAGTCCATCGGCGGCGGCGGCGGCACCGGCCGCAACCGCAAGGGCCTGTTCGTCGCGGTCGGCGGGACCGGCGGCAGCGGCGGCAACGGCAACACCGTCTACGTCCTCGACGAGGGCGCGATCACCCTGACCGGCGACTACGCCACCGGCATTGTCGCCCAGTCCATCGGCGGCGGCGGCGGCGCCGGCGGCAAGGCGACCGCCTGGGGCGTCGGCTTCTCCGATGCGATCGGCGGTAACGCCGGCGATGGCGGCTCCGGCGGCTCGGTCACCGTGGTCACCTCGGCGTCTGGCGCCATCAAGACGTACGGGACCAACGGCGTCGGCATCCTCGTCCAGTCGATCGGCGGCGGCGGCGGCAGCGGCGGCGCCGCCAAGTCCTCGTCGGCGGGCAAGACCTTCGACATCTCCATCGCGAGCGGCAGCGGCGGTGGCGATGGCGGCGGCGGCGGCACGGCCTACGTGAAGCACAGCGGTTCGATCGCGACCAGCGGCTACGATTCGGCGGCCATCATCGTGCAGTCGATCGGTGGCGGCGGCGGACAGGGCGGCGTCTCCACCGCCCATTCGCTCGCTGCCGGCCTGCCGTTCGACGAAAAGGGCGACAGCTTCGCCATGGCCGTCTCGATCTCCCACGGTGGCAACGGTGGCGATGGCGGCGATGGCGGCGAGGCCAAGGCGATCATCTCGAAAGGGGCGTCGGCCACCACCAGCAGCGACGGGTCGATCGGCGTCCACGTCCAGTCGATCGGCGGCGGCGGCGGCGCCGGTGGCGACTCCACGGCGGCGGCGGCGACCGCCACGCTGCAGAGCGTGATCGACAAGGCGACCGCTGGCCAGGGCGAAGGCGCCAAGGGCGACTCCGTCACCACCACGCTCAAATTCTCCCTCGGCGGCAGCGGCGGCACGCCCGGTGCCGGCGGCACGGCCTACGCCCACACCTACGGGGCGATCGCGACCTCCGGCGCCTTCTCCGACGGCATGCTGGTGCAGTCGATCGGTGGCGGCGGCGGCGCCGGCGGAACCGGCGAGACCGACAGCGTCTCGACCTTTGGCGATTCCACCGTCACGCTCGGCCTCTCGATCGGCGGCACGGCCGGCGGCGGCGGCGACGGCGGAAAGGCGTCCGGCGGGATCGCCGACACCGGCTCCATCACCACCGGCGGGTCCACCTCGCCGGCGCTTGTCGTCCACTCGATCGGCGGCGGCGGCGGCGAAGGCGGCGGCGGCTCCGGCGACAACGACGCCGACAACCAACTGACCGTGGGCATCGGCGCCACTGGCGGCAAGGGCGGCGACGGCGGCAGCGTCTACGCCTGGAACAACGGCACCATCACCACGACCGGCGATTCCTCGTCCGGCATCGTCGCCCAGTCGGTCGGCGGCGGCGGCGGCCAGGGCGGCTCCGGCACCAGCTCGATCGGCCATGCGTTCGAGTTCAAGAAGGAAACCGAAAAGTCCTTCAAGGACTGGGTGAAGCTGAATCCCGGCTTCGACGTGACCACCACGCTCACCGCCAACACGGGCGCCTCGGGTGGCGCCGGCGGCGACGGCGGTCAGGTGGTCGTGGGCAACGCCAAGCTCGGCAACACGAACGTCTCCAAGGGGACGACGACCACGTCCGGCTCCTTCTCCGCCGGTGTCCTCGCCCAGTCGATCGGCGGCGGCGGCGGCGCCGTCTCGGTCTCCTCCAGCGTCAACGATGCCGACCTGGACCTCCCCGATGCCGATGTCGATCTCGACATCGCGACGATCTCCTTCGGCGCGAGCGGTGGCAGCTTCGGCCAGGGCGGCACGGTCATCGTCTATGCCGCCAACACCTACACGTCGGGTTTCTCCGCACCTGGCGTGATCGCCCAGTCGATCGGCGGCGGCGGCGGTGTCGGCATCGTCACCGGCTACGCCATGGACAAGGTCGACGTGAAGCTGGGCGCCAAGTCGGGGGCATCCGGCGACGCCTCGGCCGTGACCGTCAACACGCTGGCCGGCACCAAGATCAAGACCACCGGCGACAATTCGAATGGTGTGATTGCCCAGTCGATCGGCGGCGGTGGCGGCATCGCCGGCATCGCGCTCGGCACCTACTATGCGGTCAACGACGACACCATCGCCGACGTCATCAGCGTGACGTTCGGCGGCGGAAGCGGCAACGGCGCCTCCCATGGCGAAGAGGTCACCGTCGATCATGCGGGATCGCTGACGACCGGCGGAACCCGGTCGGTCGGCATCGTCGCCCAGTCCATCAGCGGGGGCGGCGGTTTCGTCTCGGCCTCGGCCACCAGCTTCGACGCGGTCACCTTCGTTCAGAACCAGGCGCCAAACAGCGCCAAGAGCGCCAGCGTGACCGTGGAAGGGGGCGCTGCCATCGTCACGAGCGGCGACGGCGCCGTGGGCATCCTTGCGCAGACCGTCTCCGGCGGCGGCGGCGTCGCCGCCGACCTCTCCTTGGCGCTCACGCCGATCTACGGCTACTACAACTCCAACCGCGAGACCGTCGGGACGAAGTACTACTACACCGACGGCACCGGCGTGGCGGAGAGCACGGGCACCGTCACCGTGACCGTCGACGCCAACGGATCCGTCGCGACATCGGGCAAGTACGCCCACGGCATCATTGCCCAGGCGGTCGCCGGATCGGGCGGCATCTTCACCCGCAATGGCAAGACCTACGCCGGCACGCTCGGCCGCTTCAACAATCCGAAGGACGACCAGGCGCTCGGCAACATCCAGACCGGCTCGGTGTCGGTCACCGTCAACGGCAGCGTCACGGTCAACGATCCGACGGCCTGGGCGATCTGGGGCCAGGCGACGGGCACCGCGCTGACCGTCACCGTCGGCTCCGGCGGCGTGGTCACCGGCTCGCAGGCGGCGGGGTCGGGAGGCGTCTACGCGGGCGGCGCGATCTTCGCCTCCGGCGCGATCTCGACGTCGGTGAAACTCGACAACTCGGGCACGGTCACCGGCAACGTCGTGCGCTACAAGTTCGCCGACGCCTCCGAGCAGCTCGACCCCGACACGGTCGCCAGCGTGACCCAGGGCCAGACCGCCGACTTCGCCGGCCAGGCGCTGTTCGTCAACCAGGGCACCGGCACCTTCGCCACCGGCACCATCGCCGATCTCGATGCGGTGCTGAACGCCGGAACGCTGTCCATCGGCGGGTCGAACCGCACCCTCAAAACGACGGTGACCGGCGATCTCGTCGGCATCGGCACGTCGGATAGCGGCAGCGCCTTCGACGTCGGCGATGCCGGCATGGCCCGCAGCTTCACGCCGGTCTCCTACTTCGAAGGCACCGCCGAGAAGTCCTGGCGCACCGCCACCTCCAGCCGCGGCGGCCTGATCGCCGGCCTCGACGTCGACATGGAGAAGCGCACCAGCGACCAGCTCGTCGTGCGCGGCGACTTCGCCGGCACCTGGGGCACCATCCTCAATCCGTACGCCATGCTGCCGAACGTCCGCACCGACTTCGTCCGGGTCGAGGGCGCGGACCTCAGCGACCTGTCGGTGCTCTCCACGCTGGTCTACCGGTTCACCGACGTCACCACCTCCGACACCGGCTGGAAGGGCTTCCAGGTCAAAAGCGCCACCTTCGAAGGGACCGGCGTTGCCATGGGGGCCAACGCCACCGGCGTCTCCCATGGCCTGCAGAGCGCCTGGGACAATCTGGCCAGCGGCGGCGCAACCACCGTGGACGCCGGCGACGGCGGGCCGTCCATCGCCCAGGCGTTCGCCGCCTTCCACGCCGCCACGCCGTCGACGCTGGAGCAGATGCTGGCCGTCGTCGCCTCCCAGACCACCGTCGCCGGCCCGGCGGCCGCCCCCCAGGGCGCCATCACCGCCGCCAACAGCGTCCTCTCCTGCCCCGCCTTCACCACCGGCGTGGCCCTGCAGGAGGGCGAGTGCGTGTGGGGCCGCTTCCTCGGGGCACGGGCGGAGCAGGACGCCACGCGCGACGCCACCGGCTACACCGAGCAGACCACGGGGTTCGCCGCCGGCGGCCAGAAGGCGCTCGGCGACGGCTGGTTCCTCGGCGGCAGCCTGACCTACGAGGACTCCTGGTTCCGCAACGACGCCGGCACCGAGAAGGTGGAGGCCAACTCGTTCACCGCCGCGGCGGCGCTGAAGAAGGAGGTGGGCTCCTGGCTGTTCGCGCTGGCCGGCGGCGCCGGCTACACGTGGAGCGATTCTTCGCGCTACCTGTCGCTCGGCACGCTCTCCGCCGTGGCCGAGGCCGAGCCGAAGTCGGCGGTGCTGTTCGGCCGGGCCCGGGCCTCCTACGAGATTGCCTTCGACACGCGCTTCTACATGCGCCCCATGGTCGACCTGGACGTCATCACGGTGCACCAGGAGGGCTACCGCGAAAGCGGCGCCGGCGGCCTCAACCTGATCGTCGACGACGCCACCAAGACGGTGTTCGGGGTGACGCCCGGGGTGGAGTTCGGAGCGCGCCTGGACATGGGATACGGCCTTCCGGCGCGGCTGTTCGCCGGCGTCGGCGTGTCGTTCCTGTCCGACGACACCTGGGAATCGACGGCCCGCTTCGCCGGCGTCTCGAACATGGACCAGTTCACCACGGTCATGCCGATCGCCGACACCGTCGGCCGCCTCACCGCCGGCATCGACCTGCAGAAGGTGCACGGCATGCAGCTGAAGCTGCAGTACGACGGCGCCTTCGCCGACAACTACCAGTCCCACGGCGGCTCGCTCAGGTTCGGCTACCGGTTCTGAAAACACCGGCCGGGCCGGGGCACGCGCCGTCCGGCAGCCGCCCGCCCCTGCGGGCCCTGTCGCGAACCGGGGTTCCCGGTCGACGCGCCGGGCCTCCCGCATCACGGAGCCCTTTCCGGTCAGGCGAAATCATCTGGCCGATAGGAAATGGCTCCAGAATCAAGACCTTGAGCAAGTCCTCTTCGGTCGGATCGCTTCGATCTCGACGGGAAATGCTCTAGGTTGAGCGGACCCTTCCCGCTCGGATCCATCCGGTCCGACCGCGACCTGTTCTGGAGTACGCGCATCGCCATGACCGCAGACGAGCCCAGCGTCCCGGACGCGCCCGAGCCGGCCCAGGCCGCCGCGCCCACCGATGCGGCCCCGCCGCCCGCCGATGCCCCGGGCGCCGCACCGGCGCCACAGGCCACCGAGATCCAGACCAGCATCACCTGCTCGCGCGGCTTCCCGCAGTGGCTGGCGATGAACGGCTGTTCGCTGGCCTTCACCTCCTACCAGACCGGCCAGCTGTTCCTGGTCGGCGTCCAGCCGGACGGCGCCCTCTCCCTGCACCAGCGCAACTTCGTCCGCGCCATGGGGCTGATCGGCGACAGCCAGCGGCTGCTGCTCGCCGGCCTTGCCCAGATCTGGCGCTTCGAGAACGTGCTGGCGCCGAACGAGCGCGCCAACGGGCACTTCGACCGTCTCTACGTTCCCCGCCGCGGCCAGACCGTCTCCGACCTCGACGTCCACGAGCTCGGCATCGACACCGCCGGCCGGCTGCTGTTCGTCAACACCAAGTACTCGTGCCTCGCCACCGACAGCGTGGTGCACTCCTTCAAGCCGGTCTGGCGGCCGCCGTTCATCTCCAAGCTGGCGCCGGAGGACCGCTGCCATCTCAACGGCCTCGCCATGGAGAACGGTGTGCCGCGCTACGTCACCTCGGTGTCGACCACCGACATCGTCGACGGCTGGCGCAGCCACCGCCGCGACGGCGGCGTGGTCGTTGACGTGGAGACCGACAAGATCGTCGCCGAAGGGCTGTCGATGCCCCATTCGCCGCGCCTTCACGACGGCGCGCTGTGGATGCTCGATTCCGGCAACGGCTATCTCACCCGCATCGATCTTCAGAACGGCGCCCGCGAGCGCGTCGCCTTCTGCCCGGGCTTCCTGCGCGGCCTCTCCTTCCACGCCGGCCACGCCGTCGTCGGCCTGTCGCTGGCCCGCCACGAGGGGGTGTTCTCGGGCCTGCCGCTGCAGGAGGAGCTGGAGAAGCGCGGCGGCGAGGCCTGGTGCGGCATCCAGATCGTCAACCAGCGCAACGGCGACATCGTCGAGTGGCTGCGGCTGGAAGGCGGCATCCGCGAGCTCTTCGACGTGCGCGTGCTGCCGGGCGTGCGCTGTCCGATGGCGCTGCCCACCTTCGGGCCGGACCTCGCCAGCTTCATCACCATCGAGGCCCCCGACCGCCCGCTCTCCGAGCGCGGCTGGCACGTGCCGGGCTGACACCCCGCGCTTTCCGTCCGCCTGCGGACAAACGAAAAAGGCGCCCCGATCGCTCGGGACGCCTTTTTTCATGTCGTGTGCGGACCCGTGTCCGGGCCCCCTCCCCGCGTCCGGATCGTGTCGACCCGGACGGACGGAGAGACTAGAGCCTTTTCCGATCAGGTGGTTTCATCTGATCGACAAGAAATGGCTCAAGATCAATCACTTGAGCAATTCCTTTTCGTTCAGATCGCTTCGATCTGAACGGGAAATGCTCTAGTGCCGGCGGAACGACCGGCGCGGACCGGACGGGCCGGCGCCTTCGGTCTTGTGGCGGAAGGTGATGCGGCCCTTGTCGAGATCGTAGGGCGTCATTTCCACCGTCACCCGGTCGCCCGCGAGCGTCCGGATGCGGTGCTTCTTCATCCGGCCAGCCGAGTAGGCGAGGATCTGGTGGTCGTTATCCAGCCGCACTCGAAAGTTTCCGTCCGGGAGCACCTCCGTTACGACGCCCTCGAACTCGATCAGATCTTCCTTCGCCATGCTCGTTCCTCTACCTGTTCTGGGAAGCGGCGGGTGCGGCGGACGACCGATGGGGTCGAGCGCGCGCCGGGCGCTTCGGTTGCATGAAGGTCACATCGCCGACGCCCGAGGCGCCGGCATCATCACGGGTCCGGCCCTGGTGATTGCCCTTGGCAGCCTGGCGGTTGCCGCGGTTCTGCTGGCCCGAACGGTCGTCGGCGCGCTGCGGGCGGTCGCCGTCGCGGAAGGAGCGGCCCTGCGGACGGCCTGCACCGTCGGAGCGGCCACCGGCCGGGCGCGGACCGTCGCGCCGGGGCGGACGGCCGCCGTTGCGGTTGCCGCCACGGTAGTCGTCGCGCTCCTCGCCGCCGCCACCGCGGGCCTCCAGGCCCTCGGGAGCCGCAACGATCGGCACCGACTGCTTGATCAGCCGTTCGATGGCGCGCAGCAGGCTCTTTTCCGACGGCGCGCACAGGGTGATCGCGTTGCCCTCGTTGCCGGCGCGCGCGGTCCGCCCGATGCGGTGGACGTAGGTTTCCGCCACGTGCGGCAGCTCGTAGTTGATGACGTGGCTGATGGCTTCCACGTCGATGCCGCGGGCGGCGATGTCGGTGGCCACCAGCACGCGGATCGAGCCCTTGCGGAACGCCGCGAGCGTGCGCTCGCGCTGGCCCTGGGACTTGTTGCCGTGGATCGCCTCGGAGGGCACGCCCATCCGGACCAGGTTCTTCACGACCTTGTCGGCGCCATGCTTGGTGCGGGTGAACACCAGCGCGTGCTTGACCTCATCCTTCTTCAGGACGTGGACCAGCGCGTCGGTCTTGTGCTGGGTGTCGACGAACATGACCTCCTGGGCGACGCGGTCGGCGGTCTTGGCGACCGGGGTCACCGCGACTTCGACCGGATCGGTCAGGATGTTGTTGGCGAAGGTCGCGATGGCGTTCGGCATGGTCGCCGAGAAGAACAGGTTCTGACGCTCCTTGGGCAGCTTCGCCACGATCGCCTTGATCGAGTGGATGAAGCCCATGTCGAGCATCTGGTCGGCTTCGTCGAGCACCAGGATCTCGACTTCGCTCAGGTACAGCGCCCGCTGCTCGACGAGGTCGAGAAGACGGCCCGGCGTCGCGATGACGACATCGCAGCCGCGCTCGACGTCACGCTTCTGGCGGCCGATCGACACGCCGCCGATGACCAGCGCGGTCCGCAGCGGCATCTTCGAGCCGTAAGCCTCGAAGCGCTCCTGGATCTGGCTGCACAGCTCGCGCGTCGGCGACAGCACGAGCACGCGGGTGCCGCGTCCGCGGACGGACTTCGGCTTGGTGGCGATGTGGTTGAGGATCGGCAGCGCGAAGGCGGCCGTCTTGCCGGTTCCCGTCTGGGCGATGCCGAGAAGGTCGCGGCCGGCCATCACCGGCGGAATCGCCTGGATCTGGATCGGGGTCGGAGTGAGATGGCGCTCGTCGGTGAGCGCGGTGAGGATCGGCACTGAGAGGCCGAGATCTGAAAACTGTGTCAAAGGTCTCTTTCGTTGAGTGCGGCGGACACGCAGGTCAAAGGCGCGACCACCGGGATCGAAACCCGGTCCCTGGAGCACTCGGCCCCGGATCGAAGTTCAACCGCAAAAACAATCAGAGGGCTCCCATCCCTGAGGACAAGGAACCGCTCTGGCGAGGTCGCGAGGACCCCACGTGCCGGGCACTCAGCGAATATATATGGGAGAAGCAGCTTCGGAACTTGACGTCCCGTCCACGCGTGCTTGGAAGGCTATATGGACCGTCGCCGGCAAAAAAGCAATGGGTCCATTGCACTGCATCATTTTCCGCCCGCCGCCCCGCCGCTGCCGCCCCGGGCCTCCCCGCCGCGCCTCAGGCGGCGGAGAGAAAGGCCTTGGCGAAGCCCGGCTCGCTCATCGCGACGCTGCCGTCGGGCACCCCGAGGATGCGGTCGGCGGCGATGCCGAGCGCCGTCAGGCGCGCGTCGAGCACGCCGGCCGCCGCCTCCGCCCGCGCCGTGCCGATCGCGCCGATCGCGTCGGCGACCGCGTCGCGGCTCGACGCGCCGAGCTGCAGCAGGATCTCCGCCGTCGCTTCCGGATCGTGGACGCGGAAGGTGCCCTCCCGGTTGCCCTCGGCGATCAGCTCCGCCACCACCGGCTTCAGCACGGCGATCTGGGCCGCGTGGATGCGGTGATAGAGGACGAGGTTCTCCGGCCGGAACAGCGTCCGGAACGCCGCCAGCATGCCCGGCGCCGCCTCGCGCTTCATCGCCCGGGCCTGGCCGAGGAAGGCGTTGAAGCGCGCCAGCGCGTCGCGCGAGGGGTCGGCGAGGACCGGCCGCGCCTGCGCCACCGCCTCGCCCGCCAGCCGCTCGGCCAGCGCCGCCAGCACGTCCTCCTTGGCGGCGAAGTGATGGTAGAAGCCGCCTTTGGAAACGCCCGCCTTGGCGATGATGTCGGCCACCGGCGTCGCCTCGTAGCCGCGCGCGAAGAACAGCGCCTGGGCCGCGTCGACGATCTCCGACCGGCGCGCGTCCGGCGTCTTCAGCTGTCGTGCCATGGTTTCCTCCCGGGTTGCCCGCCGCTACAGACCGACGGTCGGTCTTTAATAGGAACGCGGCCCGGCCCTGTCAAGCGCGGCCCGCGCCCGGCGAGGACAGCGATGCGCGGAACGGCGGCCGGCGGCGCGGGATCCGGTCGACCGGAGCCGGCCGCGCGGCCTATCCCTCCGCCGCCAGCGCCCCCGCCAGCTCCACCAGGTGCGCCACCGTCGGCAGCGGTTCGCCGCGGCGCCAGACCAGCCCCGTCTCCACCTCCGGCGCATCGCCGGCGAGCGGCAGGTAGCGCACGCCGGAGCGGCCGAGATCGGTGAGCGACTGCGGCACCAGCGCCAGCCCCAGCCCCACCCCCACCAGCGCCACGATGGTCTGCATCTGGATCGCCTCCTGGAACACGTGCGGGCGGGCGCCGCGCACCGCGTACGCCCCCGTGACGATGTCGTGGAAGTCCGGCGCGATGCGGCGCGGGAACAGGATCAGCGGCGCCTCCAGCACGTCGTCGAGGTCGAGCATGCCGGCGCGCGGCCGCAGCCGGCCCTCCGCGATCCACGCCTCCGGCACCGCCGCCACCAGCGGCTCGCGCACCAGCGGCAGATACGCCAGGCTCACGTGCAGCCCGGCCTGCGGGATGATCAGCCCGGCGTCGAGGCTGCCGGACAGCAGCGCCTCGATCTGCAGGTCGCTGGTGGTCTCGCGCAGCTGCACCTCCACCTCCGGATAGGCCGCCTTGAAGCGGGCGACCAGCAGCGGCAGGATCGAGTAGTCGGCGGTCGACACGAACGCCAGCCGCAGCACGCCGAGCTGGCCGCGCGCCAGCCGGCGCGCGATGTCGGGCAGCCCGTCGGCCTCGGCGATCAGCCGCTGGGCGTGCGCCCGCCACGCCGCCCCAACCGGCGTCAGCGCCACCGAGCGCTTGGTGCGGGCGAACAGCTGCACGCCCAGCTCCTCCTCCAGCGCCTGCACCGACTGGCTGAGCGGCGGCTGGGTCATGCCGAGGCGCTCGGCGGCGCGGCCGAAATGGAGCTCCTCGGCAACCGCGAGGAACTGGCGGAGCTGGCGCAGGTTCATGGAACCACTTATACGCAAAACGACCCAATGGGACCTGAATAATATATTTCCTGTTGGCTTTGGAAAGCGTCTAAGGTTTCGCTCAACGACGCTGGCGCTGCGGCCGCGGCCCCGGCCGCCCTGCCGGGCGTCGGCGGACCGAGGCCCGCCGCCTCTCCGGGCTGCCCGACATCGACCGCAGTCCCCGACTGCCCACTGCCAGAACACGCGGGAAGGAAACCGACATGGCCGCCAACGACCGATCCAAGCACGTCACCCAGGGCGTCGAGCGCTCGCCCAACCGCGCGATGTACTACGCGCTCGGCTACCAGAAGGAAGACTTCTCCAAGCCGATGATCGGCATCGCCAACGGCCACTCGACCATCACGCCGTGCAACGCCGGCCTGCAGCGCCTGGCCGATGCCGCCGATGCCGCCATCCGCGAGGCCGGCGCCAACCCGCAGATGTTCGGCACGCCCACCATCTCCGACGGCATGTCGATGGGCACCGAGGGCATGAAATACTCCCTCATCTCCCGCGAGGTGATCGCCGACTGCATCGAGACCTGCGTGCAGGGCCAGTGGATGGACGGCGTCGTCGTCATCGGCGGCTGCGACAAGAACATGCCGGGCGGCATGATCGGCATGTGCCGCTCCAACGTGCCCTCCATCTACGTCTACGGCGGCACCATCAAGCCGGGCCGCTGGAAGGGCAAGGACCTCTCCATCGTCTCCTCCTTCGAGGCGGTCGGCGCCTACCGGGCCGGCAAGATGAGCGAGGAGGACTTCGAGGGCATCGAGCGCAACGCCTGCCCGTCCCTCGGCTCCTGCGGCGGCATGTACACGGCGAACACCATGAGCTCGACCTTCGAGGCGCTCGGCATGTCGCTGCTCTATTCCTCCGACATGGCCAACCCCGACCAGGAGAAGGTCGACAGTGCCGCGCAATCCGCCCGCGTCCTCGTCGAGGCGGTGCGCAAGGGCGGCCTCAAGCCCCGCGACATCGTCACGAGGCAGTCCATCGAGAACGCCGTGGCCCTCATCATGGCCACCGGCGGCTCCACCAACGCCGTGCTCCATTATCTCGCCATCGCCGATGCGGCCGAGGTGGAGTGGACGCTGGACGACTTCGAGCGCGTCCGCCGCAACGTCCCCGTCCTGTGCGACCTGAAGCCGTCGGGCCGCTTCATGGCGGTCGACCTGCACAAGGCGGGCGGCATCCCGCAGGTCCTCAAGATCCTGCTCAACGCCGGCCACCTCCACGGCGACTGCATGACCATCACCGGCCGCACCATCGGCGAGGAGCTCGAGCACGTGCCCGACGCGCCGCGCGCCGACCAGGAGGTCATCCGGCCGATCGACAACCCGATGTACAGGCAAGGCCACCTGGCGATCCTCAAGGGCAACCTCGCCGAGGGCGGCGCGGTCGCCAAGATCACCGGCCTGAAGAGCCCGGTCATCACCGGCCCGGCCCGCGTCTTCGACGACGAACCCTCCGCCATGGAGGCGATCCAGTCGGACAGGATCCAGGCCGGCGACGTGCTGGTGCTGCGCTACCTGGGCCCGAGGGGCGGCCCCGGCATGCCGGAGATGCTGGCGCCCACCTCGGCGATCATCGGCCGCGGGCTCGGCGACAGTGTCGGCTTCATCACCGACGGCCGCTTCTCCGGCGGCACCTGGGGCATGGTGGTCGGCCACGTGACGCCGGAAGCCATCGACGGCGGCACCATCGCGCTGGTCCAGGAAGGCGACTCGATCACCATCGACGCCCACCAGCTCTTGTTGCAGCTCAACGTCGACGACGCCGAAATCGCCAAGCGCCGGGCGGCATGGAAGAAGCCGGAGCCCCGCTACACAAGGGGCGTGCTGGCGAAGTTCGCCAAACTGGCGAAAAGCGCGAGCGAAGGGGCGGCGACGAACTAGCAAGCAATTATGCGCCGCTCACCCGCTTCGGGTGGGCGGCCTGACCGGCCGCCGTGCGGTCGAGCGCTGCCTTTTGCTGCAAGCAGCCGCAGCAGAATGGCAACTGGTTTCCGTACCGTCTCAAATTTGATGACAATCGTTGCCGATGGAACACAAAATCGCTGCCGGGATGTGGGGGATCGATGCCCGGGCGTTGCAAAGTCGAAGCTCGTCAGCCTAACCTTGCCGCACATCACCGCCGTGAAGCGGCGGCTAAATATCAAACGATGATCAGTCAAGCTCAGCCGCGCGAGGAATTAAAATAATATGGAGGATAATTTCGAGTTTGACGATGAGAAAGAAGAGCCCCTTGATGAGAGCAGCACATCCCTCTTCTCCGAAGCAGTATTATTCTCCTCCGATTGGACTGTCGAAACCATTCTATCTCAACTATCACGTGAAAATATCCAGCTAAATCCGAACTTCCAGAGACGTGACGCATGGTCAAATTCGCGAAAAAGTCGTTTTATTGAGTCAATAATTGTCGGCCTTCCAATCCCTCAGCTTGTACTGGCCGAAATGAAAGGCAAGCGAGGAAAGTATATCGTACTTGACGGAAAGCAGCGACTACTCTCTCTATTGCGATACACCGAAAGCGAAAAAGACTCCAAACTTGGATTTCAACTATCAGGGCTTGAGATAAGATCTGATCTCTCAAGAAAAAAATATTTTAGCTTTCTAAATGACTCGGAACTACAGAGCGATCTTGATGCATTTCTAAACTACACAATTAGAACTGTAATTATTAGAAATTGGCCGAACAAGGAATTCCTTCATCAAGTATTCTTACGCTTAAATACGGGAAGCGTAAAGCTTTCTCCACAAGAATTGCGTCAAGCGATGGCTCCCGGCAATTTCACCGACTTCGCGGACTCCTTTGCAGCGAACTCAGCTTCGATTCACAAGTTAATAAATAGAGACACGCCAGATCCGCGCATGAGGGATGTAGAGATACTCGTCAGATATATTGCATTTCATGATCACATTTCGGAATACAAGGGTCGGATGAAATCCTTTCTTGATGACGTGTGCGTTTCTGAGAATGAGAATTGGGAAGAAAGAGAATCGCACATTCGAGAAATTTCATATCAATTTGAGCACTCGATTGATGGTTTGATCGAGATATTTGGCGACCATCTCGCCAAGAAACCTAGATCAAGATCGTTTAACCGTGCCATTTTTGATTGTCTAGCCTTTTACGCAGCGGATCCAAGCATCCTTAAAAAAATGCTCGATAGCAAGCGCGCTGTGTCTGAAAACTATAAGCATTTATTCGGAGACAATGAATTTCTTGAGTCCATTGAAAGCGACACAGCAGGCCTGCCAAATACATATTCACGGCTCAGAAAATGGGGAGAGTCCCTTGCAGACGCGATTGATTCGGAAATCAAACTTCCAGGGCTAGAAGAAAACCGCATTGTCTTTCGAGACTGAACGCAATGCCCTCATCACATTACCTAGATCTAAAGCAATCCATAAGAACTCTCAGAAGCCATTTGCTTCCAAGGCAGTTTGATAGCTCCGGCAACTACACTGAGAGGGTATTTACAAAAGTGGTAGCGTTTCGAGTTTTATCTCATGCTGCAATCGAAGAGTATATTGAAGAACGAGTCGTTGAGATCGCTATTGAATCCAGTAAGACGTGCAAATATTTCGGTAGAATTCCTCACCCCACAGCCTGCCTACTGTCATTCAGCGAGGCTAGCGGCAAGCTTCCACCTGATACGCTTTTGCCCCCCAATCCCAACCATTCATCAGCTTGGCCTGAGAAAATTGATGTCTTCACGCGCATTTCTAAAGTGACCTCCTTCTACGTAAGGTTTGTGAAGAGTGAAAATCATGGCGTACGAGAGAAAAATATTATTTCCCTACTGATTCCGATCGGATACCCCCATCAAAATCTCGACCCGTATCTCGTGTCCGAGCTCGATAATTTTGGTAAACTGCGCGGAGAATTCGCCCATACCGGTGTATCTAAGCACGTCCAGTCGAAACCAAACCCAGAACTCGAGCTGAAAAAAGTAACGGAAATCGTTAATCTTCTAAAAAATGTAGACAAAGAACTTGATAGCATTCTCTCTATTTGCAGTTAAGCCGATATTTTTACTTATAATTGAATTATTATTATAATACTATTATAATCTACTTGCGTGGAGAAAGTTCGCGCTCCGGTACGGGAGTCCAGTTGCTTTCATGCCAAGCCTTCCTCCCCCCACCTATCCCCACCCCCTCGCACCTCCCGTATGCTCCCTCCCGTCGCTTGACCTGCAGGGAGCCGTGTCTGGACCGTCCGCGATGTGGGTCGAGGGCCTGACGGCTGGGGGCTCGCGCGCGCAACCGACGTGCGCGATGCCCTCATACCCTCCCCCACACTCCGCTCATTCCAGCGAGGGCTGGAATCCAATTGCCGAAGTGGCAGCAATTGAGGATGTAGGATGAAGCCCGTTGGCGGTGGCTGCGCGCATTCCCAGCGCCGGCCCTTGCTCTTCCATTCGATCTGGGTATTTGAGATACCTAGTTTGAAAATTTCTGTGCGCTGAGTGCGCGTTGCAACCAATAATTCAATTACACCTTGCCTCTCCCAAAAATTGCATTGATAATTAATCACTCAATTTGTGGTGAGCATCGCAAAGATGTCTGTTCTGGATATCCCCCTCCGAAAAGCATTGCAGTTGCTCTATGCACCGGAGCGATTACGGCGTAAACTCTTGAAGGAAGACATTCGACTTGACCGCCGAAAAGAAGCCGGCGGCAATAGAAGCAGAGGTGGCGATTTCTATTTATATTTTTGGTCAGATGTCAAAAAGCACATATCCGGCGAAGGGGATTTATCCAAGCTTATTGATGACCGCATCAATTCAAACAAGCAATTTAAGCGACTGTATCCTCAATTAAAGGATGGAGTATTAGACCTACTCAACGCGAAACTGCGATGGTCAAACGAGCCAGTCGAAATAGTCCCCCAAAGCGTCCACGGTCAGCTGGAAATTGAGGAGTTGGGCGGCACAATTCGCATTAGGGATGCTCTCCACGCCCGCGTAAGGCGGGAATATACACGTGTCGTGTATCCCTACTTCAGCGAAGAACCGCCCCTTCCGGAAGAGGGCGGAAGATTGGGTTTATGGGTAATGCAAAAAGCCTTGACCGCGCTCGACCCGAATGACATGCGGATTATTGATCCCCTGCGCCGGACATTCTTCTCTCCGCAAACGACGCCGCTGCAAGGCAACGAAGAAGTGGTTTTCAAAAAGAACTACAGATCACTTATCGACGATTGGGAACGCCTAAAGCGTGAGTGAGCGGAGGTTGGGCAGGATCGTGCGGAAACAAGCTTTGTCCCATCCGGACCGCACCACCAGCCGACGACCGTCGGTCGGCCGGTCAGGCCGCCCTCGCGGAGCGATGAGCGAAGCGAATTCGCGTGAGCGGACAAGAAATCAGGCCGCAAACTCGGCGTGAGTAAACAAATTACCCCCCAACCTTATCCCCACCCCCTGCTCCCTCCCGTAGCTCAACCCGCTGGGAGCCGTGCCGGACCGTCCGCCACGTGGGTCGAGGACCTGACGGCCGGGCGCGCGCGCGTCTAACAACGGGCGCGCGATGCCCTCACACCTGCCCCCACACTCCGCTTGTGTCTGATTTGTGTGGTTTGATTGAGCGTCGGGAGGCGTGGCGACGCCTCCCGACGCGGTCAGGTGGCCGTCTCTCCGCGGGTCG